>CAVIGE010000007.1:0-63789 GCA_963642325.1 Prevotella sp. CAG:279 | reverse complement strand
CAAACATTTTTGAGTTAAGATTTTGTTGTCGTTTTGCTGACGACTTGGATACTTTATCATATCTTCTGTCTTTTGTCAACTGTGAATTTCATTTTTCTGAAATTCTTTTTAATTGTTTATTTTTCAAAAACAATTATTTGCGACAGCTCAGTTATAATACCACTGGGAATTATGCTTGTCAACCATAAAATTCAAATTTTTTGGTTTTTTTGGAAATCACACCCTCACGCGATCAGATCACAGGACAGGACGCACCGCGTCCGCATCCGTACTTCACCTGGTTGGCTGCCAGCTGGGGAGAGGGGACCTGTTTGGGCTGTTCTGCAGGAGGGGTGATAACTACTTGGGCTGCGGAAATCGGCGTTATTTTTCAAAATCCTGCTGTCTGAGCGCAGCGAGTTCAGGATTTTGGAAAATGCTTTTAGCCGATTTACGGAGTCCTAGCAGTATCCCCCGACGAAGCCCTGCCAAAACAGATCCCCTCTCCACAGCGTCCGTTCGCCACCAAAAAAGCTCCACTTCCACAGGCATCCCTTCGTCTCCCCACAAATTCCTTACATATTTTTCTGCAAAGCAAAAAGCCCGGTGCCCCAGAATCCACATAGATTCCAGAGCACCAGACCCCTATCAGTTAAGCTGGAAATGAGACTCGAACTCACGACCCCTTCATTACGAGTGAAGTGCTCTACCGACTGAGCTATTCCAGCTTGTGTCAAACACAACTGATATTATACCCGATTTTAGAAAAAATGCAAGTGTTTTTCAATTTTCTTACAGATTTTTTTCTTTCCTGCTTATTTAATCTTCCCCCGAAGCCTTTTCTGTACCTGCTTTTGCAAAGCACAGACAAATACAGTCACTCCATACGCCGGAAGTTTAAGCTTCAATGAATGGTCACGATCATCACATTCCACATTTGCGGAAGCCTTCAGCCTTGAATTAACAACACCCTGTCCGCCATATTTACCACTGTCACTATTTAAAACCTCCTTGTATTTACCCGCAAAAGGAACTCCTACCCGATAACTCTCATAAGACACCGGAGAGAAATTACACACTACAAGAAGCGTTTCCTCCGGCTTCTCTGTTTTTCGCAGGAAGGCTACAATATTTTCATCATAATCCGTAAACTGAATCCACTCAAATCCATCCGAATTTGCATCCATTGAATACAGGGCCGGACTACTTCTGTAAAGCTCATTCAGGTCATGAATATACTCTTTCAGTTCCGGTTCAAGATCAGGATCAGGCGCAGTCATCTTAATTCCCGGATGAAGAGTCAGATAACCATATGCCGCACGCAGTTGCGCCACTTTCTGCTTTTGAGATCCCGGAAGCTTTTCCAGAAATTCCGTCATGCTACCTACATCCCTTTTTCCCAGGGTGAGTACATAATGTTCACTGTAGGCATACATCATGGACAGCGTCAGCTGGTCATAACATTCATGTCTTCTCATTGGCTCTGTTTCCAGGTATGTGAGAAAATCCCGCGTCCATCCACCGCTCCATTTATAATCAAAGCCCGGGTGGTCATTCTCCACACAATCCGTAAGCTGCGGCCATAAGCCATCCTCCTGTGCGATCAAAAGCACACCCGGATTCTTCTTTTTCACAATAGAATTCAGATGTTTGATAAATTCCAACGCCTGAAGATTTTCATTTGAACCATAAAGATTCGGTGTCCACTGTCCCGCTCCCCTGCCAAAATCCAGATACAGCATGGCATCCACATCATCCAGACGGAAGCCATCCACATGAAATTCATCCAGCCAGAAAAACGCATTAGAAAGCAGAAAATCTCTCACCATCGGACTTCCATAATTATAAAGCATGGTTCCCCACATCGGATGCACAGCCATATCAGGATCCTGCACCTCATAAAGAGCTGTTCCGTCAAACTTCTCAAGTCCCGCATCAAATCTCGGAAACTGCGCCGGTGTCCAGTCAAGGATAACTCCCACACCAGCCATATGAAGCTCTTCCACAAGCAAACGCAGATCATCCGCTGTGCCAAAACGGTTCGTCACAGAATAATAGGCTGAGGTGGAATAACCGCCGCAGTTCTGGTCAAGATACTCCATGACCGGATGAAACTCCACATGCGTATAGCCAGTCTCCTTCACAAAATCCACAAGCTCCCGGCTGTTTTTCCACATGGTGATATCTGTCTCATAAATAGAAACCGGAACCTCCCGGCTTTCATATTTCATCCGTTCCCTCATCCATTCATCATCCTGCCAGGAAAAATCCCCCAGCTCGGTTACAACCGAAAGTACGGATGGCGGTTCCTGTGTACCATTTCCATAAGGATCCGATTTTCGTTGGATATGTCCGCCTTTCATCTTGATTTCATACTGATAAGCAGTCCCGGCTTTTGCACCCGGAACAAACAGCTCAAAAATTCCAGACATTGGCATACGGTGCATCGGAAGGCGCCGTCCGTCCCATCGGTCAAAATCACCTACAATGCTAACACGGATGGCATTCGGAGCCCATACTGCAAAATAAGTCCCCTTCACACCACCACAGGTACCCGGATGAGCACCAAGCTTCTGGTAGGCTTTGTAATAAACTCCCGCACAGAAAGCACGCTCCTCTTCTTCCGTAATCTGACACGGAAATTCGTAGGCATCATAAAAGGTTTCCTTCATGCTCCCTCTTGTCACACGGAAACGGTATTTCGGAATCCTTTTTACAGGAAGCATTACTGCATAATAACCGGCTTCATCTTCCATTATCATAGGATAGGATTTTTTTCCAACTAATACTTCTGCTGCTTCTGTTCCCGGAAAAAATCCCTGGATCAGCACACCATCCTCTGTGCTCTGCGGCTGCATCACATCCCTGGGCGAAGCCTCCTCACCGTAAACGATCGCCTCGATCCGTGGCCAGTCCATATATTCATATGCTTTATCAGTCATAATCGTCTCCTCCGTCATATCTGTTGTTTTGTAGTCTCAGTTTATCACTTTTTTTAAGAAAAATAAAGCTGGCCGCCCCCAGATATGCGCCATCAAACCAGTAACTAAATTTGGTTCTTCACAAAAATGCTCTCAACGATTATAATATGAAACAGAAATAAGAAACAAGATCAAGTTATCAGGAGGAAACAAGAATGGAAAACAGACTGTATGATGTAACAGCTCTCGGTGAGCTTTTGATCGACTTTACAGAAAATGGAGACAGCTCCCAGGGCAATCCTACATTTGAAGCCAATCCAGGAGGAGCCCCATGCAACGTTCTGGCCATGCTGAACCGCCTCGGCAAGAAGACAGCTTTTATCGGAAAGGTTGGAAATGACATGTTCGGCAGACAGCTGAAAACAGCAGTTGAAGAGTGTGGTATCGATACCAGAAATCTCGTTATGGACGAAGAAGTCCATACAACACTTGCTTTTGTACATACCTATCCGGATGGCGACCGTGATTTCTCTTTCTACCGCAATCCAGGTGCAGATATGATGCTCACCAAAGCGGACGTAGATGCCGACCTCATCCGCAATTCCCGGATTTTCCATTTCGGTACACTTTCATCCACCCACGAAGGAGTACGGGAAGCTACCCGCTATGCCCTCGATGTTGCAAAAGAAGCCGGTTGCATCATCACCTTCGACCCCAACCTGCGTCCTCCGCTCTGGAAAGATCTCAATGATGCACGCAGGGAAATCGAATACGGAATGGAACGCTGCGATGTACTGAAGATTTCCGATAACGAGGTAGAATTCCTTTTCGACACTACAGACTACGATAAAGGCGCAGCACTCATTGAAGAAAAATATCACATCCCACTCGTCCTGATCACCCTTGGCAGGGACGGAAGCCGCGCATATTATCACGGCCGAAAGGTAGAAGCCGCACCATTCCTTCAGGAACACACCATCGAAACCACAGGAGCCGGAGACACCTTCTGTGCCAGCACCCTGAACTATGTTCTTGACCACGGCCTCGAAAGCCTCACCGATGAAAACCTGAAAGAACTCCTCACCTTCGCAAACGCAGCCGCCTCCCTCATCACCACCAAAAAAGGAGCCCTTCGCGTAATGCCAGCCAGAGAAGAAGTAGAAGCTTTCATCCGGTCAAGAAATTAAAAAAGAAGAAATGACGGGGAGGGAAAAGCGTATCCCGAAGCTTCGGGTGCCTTTCCCTCCCCTATAGTTTACACTGTTGTCAACAGTGCTTCAAACCTGCCTTCCATTTCATACTCTCCGGTATTCGCCGTAATAAAAATACTGTCACCTTTCTGCACGCCTACACATTCATCCCCTGACTGCACCTTCCCGGTACCGTCAAGGACGAGTAAACTTGCAAATGAGGTCTTGTCGATCTCGCCAAAGATCTTCTTCATCCTCTGGCCGTCCAGGACGATCTTGTCCACCGTAAAATAATCACAGTCCACAATATGTGGCTCAAAAGATTTCTTCCGAAGGATCGGCACACGTTTTGTCACCTGGAGTGCTTTTTCAATATGAAGATCCCTCTCCTTCCCGTTGGCATCCCTGCGGCCATAATCATAAACCCTGTATGTGACATTGGAGTTCTCCTGGATCTCAGCGATCAGATTTCCCCTGCCAATCGCGTGGATCGTACCCGGCTCAATAAAAAGTACATCTCCCTTATGAACCTCCACCTTATTCAAAACCTCCAGAAGCGTCTTATTCTTAATCCGCTCTTCGAATTCTTCTTTGGATACTTCCCTGGAAAATCCATAATACAGACTTGCACCTTCCTCACAGTCCACAATATACCACATCTCCGTCTTACCATACTGGCCTTCATTTTTCATGGCATACTCATCATCCGGGTGCACCTGGATCGACAGATCATCCTTTGCATCAATAAACTTGATCAGAAGCGGAAACTGGCTGTAATGGCGGCTGTGAGTACCTGTAACCTTTTTTCCTTCCATAAGGATGTACTCATTCAGGGTCTCCCCGGCATACTCTCCATTGGAAACATAGCTTGGTCCGTCCGGATGACAGGAAAGCTCCCATGTCTCGGCAAGCTTATCCCCCTCATATTCCTTGCCGAACTCAGTCATCAGTCTTGTGCCGCCCCACAGGTAATCCTTGCAGCTCGGTTTTAATTTCAAAATTGCCATAATCTGTCTCCTTTACCGGATTCCCAGCTCTGCATCTTCCTCACGCACAAGGCTGTGTTCCTTAATATAATCAACAATTTCATCCAGTGTTGTAAATGCAACACCAACATAGCTGTCTGCCGCTCCATAGTAGAGCGCGATTTTTCCGGTTTCAGAATCATGGATGGTCGCACACGGGAAGCAGACATTCGGCACAAAGCCTCTCTCCTCATACCAGGTCTCCGGTGTGAGAAGAAAATTCCCGCAGCGATATTTCACTCTGGAAGGCTCATCAATATCCAGGATCGCGCCACCGATGGAATATACATAACCGTTGCAGGTTCCCGTAACACCATGATAGAACAGCAGCCATCCTTCACTTGTCTCGATTGGTGCGGCACCTCCGCCGATCTTTACAGATTCCCACCACTCAGAGGTCTTTCCCATTACATGGCGGTGTTTTCCCCAGAATGTCATATCCGGGCTCTCACTTAAGAAGATATCGCCAAAAGGTGTATGGCCGCTGTCAGACGGTCTGGAAAGTATCACATAGTTTCCATTGATTCTTCTCGGGAAAAGAACCGCGTTTCTGTTGAACGGGATAAACGGATTCTCAATTCTTGTAAAAGTCTTGAAATCTGTTGTTTTTGCGACACCGATGGATGCTCCGTAAAAATCCTGGCACCAGATCACATAGTAAGTATCCTCCACTTTTACGAGACGGGGATCATATGCATATTTCGGCATAAATGATTCACCTTTTTCGTTGATAAAATTGATCTTCTCTTTGTCAAAAGTCCAGTGAAGTCCGTCCTCGCTTCTTCCAAGATAGATAAACGGAATGCCGTTTACCTGTTCTCCACGGAATACGCCGATGAATTTTCCTTCATAAGGAATTACCGCACTGTTGAAAATTCTGGCAACTCCCTCTACAGGGTTCCGTCCGATCACCGGGTTCTCTTTGTAACGCCAGATCGGTGCTCCTTCATGATTTTCCGGTTTCTCCTGCCACGGCACGTTTGGAACGGCCGGGCTGATCATTTTATATCTGCTCATGCTATTTTTCTCCTTCTGCTTTCAAGATTTCGAGATTTTTTGCGATCAGCTCACAGCGCTGTTTTACGCAGTCCGGAGAGCGTTTCGGGTCTTCCGGTGTGTTGAAAAGATAATCTTCCATTTTATCAATTGTGGTAGTTGCCACATGCATTCTGGTATCACAGGAAGCGTAGTAGATATAGATTGTCCCGTCCTCATCTGCGATAGCCCCGTTTGTGAACACTACGTTGGAGACATCTCCCACTCTTTCCCCGCCGAAGGGAACAAGGAAAACTCCGGATGGCTGGGCAAGTACCCTGGAGGGATCTTTAAGATCCGTGGCAAATGCATAGAGCACATAACGAAGGCCTGCAGCTGTGTTGCGGACACCATGGGCAATGTTAATCCAGCATTTTTTGCCGCGGATCGGCACTGCTCCGGCACCGTTTTTTGCTTCTGTAATGGTATGATAAATTCTGCGGCTGATGATCTTTTCCTCATCGATGACTGCATGGCAGATATCCTCGCAAAGGCCAAAACCGATTCCGCCGCCGCTTCCTGTTTCAATAAATCCGTCCATCGGGCGTGTATAGAAGGCGTATTTTCCATCTACAAATTCCGGATGAAGGCATACATTTCTCTGCTGAGGGGACTGAAGCGTTTTTAAGTTATCCAGACGCTCCCAGGTTTTCAGATCTTTTGTGCGGACAATCCCGGCCTCTGCAACTGCTGCGGAAAGATCGCTGTTGTCCTTATCCTTGCTCTCAGAGCAGAATACTCCGTAGATCCAGCCATCCTCATGCCGGGTAAGACGCATATCATATACGTTCGTCTCTTCAGGGCAGGTATCCGGCAGAACCACCGGGTAATCCCAGAAACGGAAACCGTCGATCCCGTTGTCGCTCTCCGCCACTGCAAAGAAGGATTTACGGTCATTTCCCTCCACACGGACTACCAGATAATATTTACCGTTAAGCTTGATGGCTCCGGAATTCATCACGGCATTGATTCCAAGACGCTCCTGGAAATTCGGATTTGTTTTTTCATCCAGATCATATCTCCAGTGTACCGGGGCAAATTCTCTGGTAAGCACCGGATATTCATAGCGGTCATAAATTCCGTTATACCACTGTGTTTTCTGGTTTTTTCTGGCAGATAGTCTGTTCACTTTTTCTTTTTCGATATAATACTGTTTATGCAATTTTGTTCATCCTCCTGATCACTTCTATACACATACGTCCGTTATGATACGGGCATTTCCACGGCTCCACGATGGGTTTCTCCACCGGAGTATGATCCTCGTGGATGCACCAGTACCACTCGGAGCCGTTTCTTTTGTCGATCATGTAATTCTTAATATAATCCCACACATTTTCTGCTGCCTGGAGATATTTTTCCTCAGACGGATCTTTCTCATATCCATTTAGAAAACCTACCACTGACTCCGCCTGCACCCACCATACTCTGGTGGTATCGTTGACACCGTTCTCGCACTCATTCATGAGGGAATGGTCACGGTAAGCGGTTTTGTATACATTTGCAAGGATTTCTTTTGTGATCGGCGCAACCTTTGCGGTATAAGCCGGATCAGCAAGCACGGTAAGCCCGCGGTCGATGAGCCAGGAAGTTTCAATATCATGTCCGTAGGAGTAAAGGTCAATGAGTGTGTTCCACTCTCTGTCAAAAAATACCTCTTGTCTTTTCAGTGCCGGGTTATAAACCTTATCTGCAAAAAGATCCAGCATAAAGCGGAGACGTTCTCCGGTAAATTCATCCTTCGTCACACGGTAAAATTCCGTATATGCCTCAAACACATGCAGCAGTGTGTTCATGGTTTTCTCTGCGATCACGCCATTCTCGGAAAGCTTATCATTCTCTTCCGGCTGGAAATTCCGGTTAAAGGCTTCCAGATATCCGAATTCATCGGTACATTTTTCCTCAATGATCTTCTGGAGGGCTTTTGCAAGGGAAAGTGCTTCTTCATTTCCGGTGGCATCATAATAGGAAGAAAGTGCATAAATGGCAAAGGCCTGATTGTAGGTATGCTTTGTGGTATCTAATGGCTTTCCGTCATATGTCACGGACCAGAACATACCTCCACATTCCTGATCCAGACATTTTTCCTTCAGGAACTGATAGGCATGATCTGCATATTCCCGTTCTTTTTCAAAGCCCTCAAGACGGCTGACGCTGGAAAAGAACCAGAGTATCCTGCTGTTTAAGATACAGCCTTTTTCATATTTTTTATCCAGCTTTAAGTCATAATCCATGTAGCCGTAATATCCGCCGAATTCCTCATCCTTCAGGCCTTCCCAGAAAGGAATGATCCCGTTTTTCAGATGTTCTCTGATCTCATTTAACATAAATTGTCTGCTCCTTTTTAACCCTTGACCGCACCGGCAGCAACACCGCTGTAGATCTGATTCTGGAAAATAATGAATACGATCAGTGCAGGAAGAAGAGAGATGATAACACCTGCACAGATTAAGTTGTACTGGCTTCCCAGAGGTCCGGTAAATGTGTAAAGTGAAGTTGCAACCGTACAAAGTCTTGTTTTGTCCTGAAGGTAAAGCTGTGCACAGTAGTACTCGTTGTAGGTATTGGCACCTTTCAGGATGATGGATGTCACAATGGCCGGTTTCAGAAGGGGAAGAAGGATCTTGCTGTAAATGGTGAAGTAAGAAGCTCCGTCCAGGTATGCGGATTCATCCAGGGAAACCGGCAGGTTCTCGAAATACTGGATAAAAATATAGATGGAGATAACGTCTGTACCACACATCATGATGATATATCCGTACAGGGTATTTACAAAATTTAAATTTACCATAATCTCATATACAGCAACCTGCATGGCAACTGCCGGAAGCAGTGCTGCAAAGGTAAAGGCATTACGGATCAGGCCATTTCCCGGGAATTTAAAACGGTTCAGCACATATGCCAGCTGTGTGCCGATGATGATGGACACCGCAAGAACCACCACCAGAACGATCAGTGAATTGCGGAACGCCACCAGCATATTTGCCTTTGTGAATGCTTTTATGAAGTTGTCAAAATTCAGCCAGCTCTGTGGCAGAGTCATAACATTTGTGGATTTATATTCTGCATCTGTCTTAAAGGCCGTGATCACACAGGAAACGATAGGAAGCACTGCCATAAATGCAAAGAATATAAGGGATACATATTTAATGATGGTCCAGATTATAAATCCCGTACTGTACTGTTTTCTTCTTTTATAAGAAGCTGCTGTCTGTGCCATACCCTAACATCCTCCCTTCTGTGCTGCGGCTTTTGCCTGCTTTGCCGCTTTTTTCTTCTTTTTCTTTACATCGTAGGATTCATCATCTGTGGTCGCATTACGGAACACAAACCTGAAGAACGCATCCTGCAGGAATTTCGCGATGATGATAATGATAAGCAAAAATACTGCCATGGCAGATGCCAGACCAACCTTCTGGTTTGTATGTGCGATGGTGTTCATGACTACGAAGAAGGTACCTGTTCCGTTGGCACCGGTTGTGATAACGAACGGAGCCTCGAAAGCACTCAGAGAACCTGTGATCGACAAAATGATGTTCAAGGTTACGATAGTTTTGATACTTGGAAGGATGATGTAGCGGAACTGCTGGAACTTGTTCGCACCATCCAGATCTGCCGCTTCATAGAGAGAATCATCCACAGACATGATCGCGCCGATGAAGAGCACCATGTTCTGGCCAAAATATCTCCATACAGAAGAACCTACCAGCGACCAGTTATTTACGGACTGATCCTTCAGCCAGTATGGAAGATTGTCAAGCTGAAAGCCGCACCACTGAAGGACTGTATCAAATACGAATCCTCGGGTGTAAAAGAATTTAAAGATAAATCCGATGGCAATACCATTGATCAGGTACGGAAAAAACATAAATCCTTTGAAAAGATTGCTGCATTTTACCTTCATGCTGAGGATTGTCGCAAGGTAAAGTGCAATGGCAAGCTGGATCAGCGCACCAGCCATATAGTAAAGGCAAAGCTTCAGAGCACCGATAATGTCATCTCGTTTAAAGATGGCTCTGTAGTTATCAAGGCCTACGAATTTTCTTGCACCTACATATTTCATTTTGTAAAAGCTGAATTTCACCATTTCTGCAAATGGGAGATATGTAAACACAAGCAGTAAGATTAACGGAATAATGGTGAACGAAAGGATCACGATCATCTGCTGTCCTTTACGGCTTTTCAGCCATTCACCAAAGCTTTTCTTTGTTCCACTCTGTCCCATGGTTTCCCTCCATTTCAAAGGCGGGGAAAACGCTTCCCCCGCCTGAGTGATCTGCGTTTATTTGTTTACTTCAACGCCATCTGTATCCTGAGCGTCACTCCATTTCTCGTTCCACTCTTTCATAATATCATCAAAATCCTCATCACCATTGGAAGCATGCTCAATGATCGCCTGGATCTTCTCATTTCCGCCTGCTCCTACCATAAGCTCTGAATCTGCATTCAGCTCGTTGAGGAGATCTTCCTCTCCTTCAACTGCCGACTCATTGGAGATAAATTCTACATTGTTATCTGTGAACTCCTGATACACATCCGGAAGCTTATCATCACCAACAGCGATAGGAAGTCCTCCCTCGTTATAGGAATATCCGGATTTCTCTGTCATCCATTTTACAAAGATCATTGCTGCCTTCTGATTCGTCTCATCACTGTTTGCATTGATACCGAAGCAGTAATCCTCATCTGCCGGTGAATACTGTTTTCCGTCTACTGTGATCGGGAATGCAAAGTAACCGATATCATCCGCATTATCTCCTGCTCCCTGCACCTGCGGGTAAGCCCAGGAACCCAGCACCATCGTTGCGATCTGGCCATTGTTCAGCATACCCTTGCTGCTCTCCCAGTCTGTTGTGGAGTAATCATCCTCGGTAAGTCCGTCAGCAACTGCATCATAAAGGATCTTATAGACATTATAAGCACCAGTTCCATCCCCAGGATCAGAGAACGGATTCTCTGTGTGGGCGAATTCCTGATTTCTGTATTTCGCATCGCCGGTTGCCGTAACACCGGTATAATCATCCCACGCACCCATTGTCCAGCCAGCTGCATAATTTGTATAAAGCGGGATCGCATCGGTTTTGTCCTTGATCGCTTTCAAATCTGCAATAAATTCATCCGGTGTTTTTGGAAGCTCTGTGATTCCTGCCTCTTCGAAAACCTTCTTATTATAAAGGACTCCACGGCCTACTACTGTGATCGGGATACCATATACCTCATTCTCATACAGCCATCTGTTCGGATATTTTACTTCTTCTTTTACGGAATCAACATCTCCATAGGAAAGGAAGTATGTGGAGAGATCAGATTTATCAACCTCCGGGATCATCATGATATCGCCCCAGTCACCGCCCTGAAGACGAAGCAGGGAATCCTGTGCATAATCGGTAACACCCTCGATCTCAACCTTGATATCCGGATACATTTCGTTAAACTCCTTCAGATATGCATCCCAGTTCTTTCCCGAGTAATCACTGTCCAGCATATCGGTACGGTTTGTGATCAGCTTGATATCCGCCTTTGTATCGGTGTCCTCACCAAGCTTGATATCCGTGTACTTTACACCATCTGCTGCAAATACGGCAGAGGTGCCTCCCACTGACATTACGGATGCAGCCATCACACCTGCAAGACTCATTGCCGTTGCTTTTCTCCATTTCATGTTTGTTTCCTCCTTTTGGAATGATTAATTAATTAAAGCCGTTCGCTTTCGATTAACTTTAAGTTAATTATATTCTTTTATTAGCTTATTACATCAAGCATTCTTGCGAATTATTATTGTTTCTTGCGATTCTCCTGTTTTTCGTATATTACTTATAATTTTAGTGTTATTTTTTTGTGTATTATGCTGATAGATTTTCACCTGTTTATTGATTAAAATTGATTTAATCATATTTTTACTTTATTTTTAGTTTGTGTCATTTTGCTTTTCGCGCAAAAACTTTGCATTTTTACTTTATTTACAGAAATTATTCTCCACTTAGTTCAGGAAGGGAGCTTTCCATATGGATTATTTGAATTTTAAGCAGTTTTTTTACTCCTGTGTACGCACCCGGAAAATGGCCAACATTGAATATACGCCGGATTTTCTGATTCCAAACCGCTATTATTACGAAGAAGCCTCGCTCTCCCCACTTTCCCCAAAAGATTTTCTTTATCTCCTTGGAGGCGGAAGCATCCATGCAGATTCACCTCTGTCCTTTTGTTTCTCTTCCATGGATTGCCATCTTCTGCTTCTGACAACCATGGGAAGCGGCCGGATCACCACTTCCGGCCACAGAGAAATCTCCGCAGATGAAGGTCATTTCATCTGCTTCGACTGCAGCCGGAGTTTTTCCCTGCAGTCCGTTGTCCTGCCCTGGAATTTCAAGCTGTTTTTTGTCAGTGGAAATACTCTCGCCGCCTATGCTTCCCTTCTTTCGAAAAGCAGCAGCCGTTTTTCCCTGTCGAAGACCTCTCCCGTAAGCCGGTGTATCCAGTCTCTTCTTTCTATTCCCGAAAACCCGGGGGCGGCGGATCTCCTTCTGATGCACCAGAATCTGACCACGATCCTTGCAGGTTTTTCAAGCTTATGCTGCCCCTGCCGGGAAGCCGGTGAAGCGAAAGCTCCCTGGTATCTCACAGAGCTCCTCGATTTTCTTGACAATCATTACAAAGAGGAATTTTCCCTGAAATATTTCGAGGATACCCTGAAAATGAGCCGCTACCGCCTGTGCAGGGAGTTTTCTTCCTTTTACGGAATGCCTCCGCTTCGCTATCTCACGGAAAAACGGCTTTCTGAGGCAAAAAAAATACTGCTTACCACGGATTTTTCCATCCATGAAATAAGCAGTATGATCGGTTACGAAAACGCGAACCACTTTATTAATATTTTTAAAAAATATACCGGCCTCACACCTGGTAGGTTCCGACAAAAGGCACTGGAGGACCGATTCTTTGCACACTTTCCCGCTCAATAAATCTGCCCGGGATGATAAAGGTTCCTGTACTGTATCGGTTTCCCCTCAGCTTATGGATAATGATATGCACAACTCTTCTCGCCATCTCCTTGGTGTTGATCTCATAAGTCGTAAGACCGATACCTGCGAACTGATCTGCCAGATAGTTATCAAATCCGACAATGGAAACCTCTTCTGTGACATTGTAGCCGTTTTGTACCAGCTTCTGATACAGCATGCTTGCCGCCAGGTCACTGTTGCAGAAAAATGCAGTGGGCATATCCTTCGGAAGGATAAATTCCCGCTCATTATCCATGACCCCTTCGCTGTCACGGTCATCGATCACCCAGTCCTCCCTCCAGGAAATCCCGTGCTCCATAAGAGATTTCAGATATCCGAAATAGCGGTCATCAATACTGGAGGTCATCAGTCTTTTCCCGACAAAACCGATCCTGGTATGTCCCATGGAAAACAGATAGTTGGTCATCTCATATCCGCCCATCAGGTTGTTGGATACCACACAGTCACCGGATTTCCCTCTTCCGGTAGTGTCCAGGCTGATCAGGGGAACACCTGCATATTCAGACAGAAATTCCGCATATCCTCTCTCGAACTCTCCCATTATGATCAGTCCGTCTGCCTTTTTCTCAAGGATCACCTTTGGAAGCTCTCTCCGTTTCTCCACTTCACTGCTGATCACCTCCAGCAGTGCAAAACAGTTTCCGGAGACCGCCTGCCTGGCGATCTCCTGATATAATTTCCAATAGAAGGACTGGTTCTCCGACACGTACCGGTCTGCCACGATCACCCCTAAGGTAAAGCTTTTGTTTTCCGTTGTATCCCTGCGTGATTCACTCTTGTGATATCCCATTTCATCTGCCAGCTGTATGATCTTCGCCCTCAGCTCCTCACTGACTCCCTTCTGGCCGGAAAGAGCCTTGGACACGGTAACAGTGCTGACGTTTAATTTTTTTCCTATATCTGCCAGTCTGACTGCTTTAGCCATTTTTTAACCTCTTTTTATTAAATATTTTTATTTAACGCTACCATAGTTATCGCGCAAAATCAAGAGGTTTTCGGCAACTTCAGGCTATAAGCTTTTTTTACTCTGTCATTGCCTTTTTTAAGGACGCAAGCTTCTCCCTGGCATCCTCGAAGGATTCTCCTTTTACGCCAAAGTAATATTTGATCTTCGGCTCTGTTCCGGAAGGCCGGACGCAGCACCACGCATCATTTTCCAGCTCATAATAGAGAACATTGGATGCCGGAAGTCCGGTGGGTTCCGTCTTGCCCGTAACCATATCCCTGCGGCAGCCGCTCTTATAGTCACGGCATGCCAGAACCTGGAAAGTACCAAGCTCTTTCGGAGGATTTTCACGGAAGGCATTCATCATGGCGGCGATCCTTTTTGAACCATCAATTCCTTTCAGTGTAACAGTCGCAAGGTCTTCTTTATAATAACCATATTTCTCATACAGCTCTGTCATGGCATCCCAGAGCGTTTTTCCCCGAAGCTTGTAATAGGCCGCAACCTCGCAGAGCATCATAACTGCAACCGGTGCGTCTTTATCCCTTGCATAAGTTCCGGCAAGGCATCCGTAGCTTTCTTCCAGGCCAAATACATAATTGTGGCTTCCTGTTTCATCAAAAAGGCGGATCTGTTCGCCAATATATTTAAAGCCCGTGAGAACCTCGATCAGCGCAGTGTTGTATGCTTTTGCAACAGCCTTCGCCATATCTGTGGTAACGATCGTCTCAACAAGTGCAGGGTTTTCCGGCATGGTTCCCATCCTGGTGCGCTCGCGCAAAATATATTCTGCGATGAGCATACCGGACATATTTCCTGTAAAGCTTACATATTCACCGGTTTTTGTATCTTTTGCATGGACTCCGAGGCGGTCTGCGTCCGGATCTGTTGCAAGAATGATATCTGCGTCAACTTTTTTTGCAAGCTCTATGGCCAGCTTCCAGGCATTTTCATCCTCCGGATTCGGGTATGGTACTGTAGGAAAGTTTCCGTCCGGAGTCTTCTGCTCCTCCACAACATAAACCTGAGTGAAGCCAAGCTCACGGAGAACCCTTCGAACGGGAATGTTTCCGGTTCCGTGAAGCGGTGTGTAAACGATCTTCATATCCTTCGCCACCTCCGGGATGATCTCCGGGTGGATGCTCTGTTTTTTCAGCTGTGCGATATATTTGTCATCAAAATCCGTTCCAATAATGCTGAAAAGATTTTCTGCCCTGGCCTGATCCTCTTCCATCGTTTTAACCATGGAAAAATCTGTCACTTTTGAAACCTCTGCCAGGATATTTTTGTCATGCGGGGGCGTGATCTGTGCCCCGTCCTCCCAGTATACCTTATAGCCGTTGTATTCTCTCGGGTTATGGCTTGCCGTGATCACGATTCCGGCGATACATCCAAGCTCACGTACTGCAAAAGAAAGCTCCGGTGTCGGACGTAAGGATTCAAAAAGATAGGTATGGATTCCATTTGCATTCAGGCAAAGTGCCGCCTCCCTTGCGAACTCCGGCGACATGATGCGGGAATCATGAGCGATGGCAACGCCTTTTTCCTGGCCGTTCATGGCAATGATATAGTTTGCCAGTCCCTGTGTTGCCTGACGCACGGTATAAATATTCATACGGTTGGTTCCGGCACCGATCATCCCGCGAAGGCCCCCTGTCCCGAACTCCAGCTGACGGTAGAAACGATCCTCGATCTCTTTTTCGTTTCCCTCAAGGCTTCTGAGCTCTTCTTTGGTCTGTGCATCGAAATACGGGTCTGTACACCATATTTTATAGGTTTCCTGATAACTCATTTTTATATCCTCCCTTTTTTGCCTTTATGCTTAATGCCGCTATAGGCGGCCACAGCTTTCTTTTTTTATGCTTCCACAAGCCTGTCAAAGATTTTCATAAGAAGCAGTGAATTTACAAATGCCTGGACGCCTCCGCCTGCGAACACCCAGATCCAGAAAACAGCCGAAAATGTCTGTGGGGAAAGCAGAAACCAGATCACCGGCAGAAGATTCACAGCCGTGATCACAAGTGTCTTTCCGATATGGCTGGCAGCCAGCCTCGCTGCATTCTCAAAGGTCTTTTTTACCGTGTTCTCAAATCTTGCAAGCAAGGGGAATACATAGGAAAAAACTGCCGCACATACAATTCCGATTGCCACACAGAAGCCATACATAAACGATGCACCGTGAGTTCTTTCAGAGCTTCCAAGAATATGAAAATCCGCCGCCAGTATTAAAGCTGCCATAAGAAAAATAACCGTCACAGGAAGAGACTGAAGAAAATTCTGTTTAAAGGAATGAAAAAATTCTCTGGTGACAGTCGTTTCCTCATCCTTCACCAGCTTCAGCATTACATAGTAAAGTGCAGTCGTAGACGCGCCTATCGTGAGTACCGGAATGCAGCACAAAAGCCACAAAATACTCAGCCAGAAAATATTGAAGATTTTTGTCATGATCTGGGTGTAGGCACTGTCACCTCGAAAATTGTCTTTAAAAGCCATTGTCCTTCCCTCCTGAAATAAAATACCTACGTTCTGCTCTCCTTTTCATCCATCAGATAATCCAGGAATTCCAGTGCATTCTCCGGATTCTTCGTTCCGGCTGCCACTGCAAATACCGGCTCCTTAATGTACTCTGACATTTCCGTGAAACGGTTATCTCCAAAAAGGCTGATCCCATAGGGCTTCACTTCTCCCCTGCCTGTCTCATCATCCTCAAAGGAAATCTCGTCATTCTCCCTGTAGCCGGCCGCATTCTGATATGCTTCCCCATATTTTTCTGACAGATCCTCATCCGTCACCTCATCCAGGCTTTCGAAATATCCATAGCCTGCATATTCCTCAAACAGCTCTTTATCCAGGATCACCACATCGACCTGCTGACTGTGAAGATAAACCTGCAGCTTATCAAGCCCTCCGTCCCTTAAGTAAAACGAATCATCAATCTGAACCGTTTTCTTTTTTCCGTCTGCCCCGAGAAGAACCTGCATATCTTCCACCGCTGTTTCCAGCTTTTTTTCATCCAGTGATTCATTCATCACTGCTACATAAAGAAGATTTTCTGTTCTCGGCTTTACCAGATGCCAGATCAGCGAAATGACTATTGCAAGCAGGAGCAGTATTCCAATTGCCGGAAACAGATAATAATCCTTCAGATATTGTATTTTCTGCTGCCGGTTCATCTCCGGCCATTTTCTAACTTCTGATTTTCTCATTGTTTTCCTCTCTTTTAGCTAAATTTTAATATCTTTTTAGCTAAATGTCAATCGGATTAACCTGCTATTTTTGCATAACGCTTAACTTTGTCTAATCCGCACAAAAAAAGAGGCACTGTTTTTGTTACTTTTACAGTGCCTCTTTTCCGGTATTTATTCGTAACTGCGAAAGTACTGAACCGTTACATTTATTCCGCAATAAAATGGTAAAGCCTGCTCCTGAAATCTCCCCAGAAATCCCTCATCAGGAATCCGCCCTTCATCAACAGCTCCCCTGTGTAGGTTTCATCGGTTCCCTCCAGCCTGTAGACTGCTTTCGGATCAAAGCCCTTCAGGAATACCTTTCTGGAATGGCTGTTCGGTATGCCCAGCACCTGCACGTAGGTTACAAGAACTTCTTTCTTATCCCCGGATGCCAGTGCCCAGCAGTCAAATTTATGATTCTCCCTGTAGGAGGCAATGCGGTAGTAATCTCCCCTCTGGATCAGATGTCTGTATTTATGATAGGTTGCGGTCTGCTCCGGGATCAGGGTCCTGTCCTCCTCCGGGATCTTTGTGATATCAAGCTCATAGCCGAAGGTTCCGGCAAGTGCCACATGACCTCTTGTCTCAAACGGTGTCACACGGCCAACGGAATGGTTCGGGCAGTCACTGACGTGGGCTCCGATCACGGAAAGTGGATATACAAGCGCACTTCCCTCCTGGATCATCAGCCGTTCCACGGCATCTGTATTGTCCGAGCACCAGATCTGCGGGCTGTAGTAAAGCATTCCCGGATCAAAACGTGCGCCGCCGCCCGAGCAGTTCTCAAGGAGCAGATCCGGAAATTCTGTGACAAGCCGCTCCTGCAGTTCATAAACTCCAAGTACATATCTGTGAAAAAGCTCCTGCTGTCTTTCTTTCGGGAGATAGCTGCTGCCAAGGTCACAGAGCTGACGGTTCATATCCCATTTCACATAAGCGATATTCGCACTTTTCAGGATTGAGGCAACACACTCATATGCGTAATCTCTTACCTCTTTTCTTGACAGGTCCAGAACGTACTGGTTTCTGCTCTGTGTTGCCTCCCGCCCCGCAATCTGGATCGCCCAGTCCGGATGCGCGCGGTAAAGCTGTGAATCCGGGGAGATCATCTCCGGCTCAAACCAGATACCAAATTTAAGGCCGATCTTATTCACCTCATCCACCAGATGCTTCAGTCCGCCTGTGATCTTCTCTTCGTTTACCTTCCAGTCACCAAGGGAGCAGTTATCGGAATTACGTTTGCCAAACCAGCCATCATCCATGACAAGCATCTCAATCCCGCACTCCTTGGCCTGCTTTGCGATAGCGAGAAGCTTATCCGTATCAAAATCAAAATATGTAGCTTCCCAGTTATTGATAAGGATCGGACGCTCCTCATATTTGAATCTGCTGCGGATCAGATGATTTCTGTAAAAATCATGGTAGCTTCTTGTCATCTGCCCAAGTCCGTTTCCGGAATAAACCATTACTACCTCCGGAGCCTGGAATTCTTCGCCCGGTGCAAGGAGCCAGGAAAATTCCTCCGGGTTGATTCCCATGGTCATCCGCAGATTGTCAAACTGGCACAGCTCAGTCTCTGCCATAAAGTTTCCGGAATAAACGAAATGCATGGCATAGACCTTTCCGTTCTCCTGATCCGTTCCGTTGGTGACAAGTGCGATAAACGGATGCTCCTGATGACTGGACTCACCTCTTGCAGAAGAAATCACCTGTTTTCCGTAATGAAGCTTTCCTGTCTGAATGTGCCGTTCTCTTGCCCAGGTTCCATGAAGAGACAACATGGAAAAATTCTCATTGTCCATATCCAGGCAGGCACTTAAGATTTTTTCGATGCGAAGCTCCTCTTTTCCCTGATTTCGCACGCGGACGCTTCTGGTTATCACATTCTCCTTCTCAAAGGCCGTGTAGGAAAGAACAACCTCCAGCTTAAGCACCTCATCCTTCATGGTGATCTCCAGCGTCTCTGCCTCATCCTCTCTTGCAAAGGATGCAGGAAGTCCCTTAAGTCCCTTCTTTCCCTTCCAGATCTCATGGCCGGCATAGTGAAGCTCACAGCCCATATTTCCGGCCGCGTTGCGGATATTCAGGCAGCTTTCCCTGTAATCCCCGATTCCTCCTGTCGGATACTCCATCGGAAAGAAATCCAGGAATGCGGATTTCTCCCTTTTATTTACAGATGGTGTGTACGGCGGCTCTTCCATTCGAAGAAGATAATTCTCCGCCTCCAGAAACAGCCTGTCCCCGTAATAAATATGTCCCAGAACCCCCTCCGGACTCAGTCCGCAAAGATAAGTGGTCTTATCCGTATCAAGACGGAATATTTTTTTGTTTTCGCAAAAACTTACTGACATATCCTTCTCCTTCCTCAGATCAAGCAGATTTAATTAAGTTAATTTAGTTTTATTTTAGCTTTATTATAGTTATTTTCAGGTTATGCGTCAATGCCTGTTTATTTATTCCCTGACGGATACCGCAGGCATCTCCAGATATCGTTTCAGATCTTCCGTAAGAATGCGGATCTTTTCCCTGGTATCCTGCTCCTGATACTGGATCCGTTCTGCGATCCTGGTGATATAATCCTCTTCCTCTATGATCTCGCAGGTTTCCGGAAAATTGATGTCATAATACTGGGCAAGATAGGATACCCAGTAGTCCAGCGGTACCTGCCTGTCTGCTGATAATACAGATTCCCTTCTGAGACAGGACTCCCACACTGCCGGGGAGATCAGCCCTTCCCCTGCCGCTTCTTCGGATGCGCCCAGCATGGCTTCGATGGATGCCTCAAGCTTTACTCTGCAGTTATCCAGCTTGTCCGCATCCCGGATTAGCTTTGCATGGAAAAGCGTCCTGGCATCATGGATTCCTTCCAGTTTAAAATCACTGTGCCTGCGGATCGCTGTATCGATCAGAGCATCAGATTTATCATCCTCCACAAATCGCCGGATCATCTTCTCCTCTCCAAATAGAAGCTCTGCCCCGAATACTGCATGATCCATGGTTCCCGGCTCAAAGCTGTGAAATCGCCGGATCTGCTCAAAACGTCCGATATCGTGGAGCAGGCCGATCAGCTCTGCAAGCTCCACATCCTCCTTTTGGCATTCCATTCTCCTGGCGATCTCGCCTGCATACTTTACCACGCCATAGGTATGCTCGATCTTCAGACAGATCTGTTCATCCTCCCTGTTGTACTCATCCAGATATTTCTCGAATTCCTGTTTTGCATGTGCAATGTCGATCACTGTGCCACATCCTTTCTGCTTTTTGGTTCTGCAGTTCATAAACCGTTACTGTTCACTCCGTTCACAGCAACACGCTCTGTGTTTATTATAGCCAGGGGTTCTGACAAATTCCACTGTATTGCCTGAAATTTCGAAGTTTTTTCCTGTTTTGCAAAAAACGGCTGCCCGTTTTTTATCCTGTGGATAAACCGGACAGCCGTTTTTTTAAGCTATTAATCCTGATATCATCTTACAAAATGGATCTCATAATTTCCTGAGCCTGCCTCAGCCTGCATGAACCCTTCTCCGTCTGTGAACTTAAGTCCGTCTGCCGCCTTCACCTCTTTTGCACCATCCAGGCAGATTGTTGCCGTTGTGTTTACAGGTACGGATACGTGAAGGACGGTTTCCTCCGGTTTTACCTCCCAGAAGCTTCCTACTTTTCCGTAAACAGAATGATATTCTGCTTTTACGTAGTCCAGGTTTCCGCCCATTCTCGGATAGATCACTGCATGCTTATAGCCTGGCTTCTTCTCATCAACCTCAAGGCCTGCCATTACACGTACCAGCCATTCCCCGATCGAACCATAGGCATAATGGTTGAAGGAGTTCATATCCGCACTCCACATGGTTCCATCCGGTTTCAGGCCATCCCAGTGCTCCCAGACTGTAGTTGCACCCATTTTTACCTGATACAGCCATGACGGGAAATCCTCTCTGAGAAGCAGGTCATATGCCTCTTTCACATGGCCGTTCTGACTTAATGCATGGCAGAAATACGGTGTTCCGACAAAGCCTGTTACAAGATGTCCATTCTCTTTTTCCAGAAGCCTTAACAGACCCTGAACCGTTTTTTCTTTGTATTTCTCCGGTGTCAGAGCGAAATACAGTGCAACAATGTGGGCTGTCTGTGTCTGGACGGTCATCTCCCCATTCTCATCAAAGAATGTTTTCTGGAATTTCTCTGCAACCTTATTATAAAGCTCTGTATATTCTTTTACATCCTCCATGCGTCCCAGAACCTCTGCTGCCTTTACAAACAGTCCTGTAGAGTATGCGAAGTATGCAGTACAGGTCAGGTCATTGGGTGTTGCACCGAAATAACTTCCTTCCTCAGCGTCCAGGGCTACCCAGTCACCAAACTGCAGCTTGTAGTTCCAGATATAATCCACAGAATATTCCTTCATGAAGTTGATCCAGCTCTTCATGCTGTTGTACTGAAGCTTCAGGATTTCTTTATCCCCGAAGGTCAGATACATTGTCCACGGATTGATCACAGCCACATCTGCCCAGGCTGCTGCCGAATGGCTTCCCTGCTTCAGAAGCCAGTTATCTCCTTCATTACCGGAAATGATATCCGGAACGACATGGGCAACACCACCTTCCGGTGTCTGGTCTGCCTCCACATCACGGAGCCATTTGCGGTAGAAGGAATAGGTATTCTCAAGGAAGCACGCTGTACGGCAGAAGATCTCCGCATCACCAGTCCAGCCGAGACGCTCATCACGCTGCGGGCAGTCTGTCGGAATATCCACAAAGTTGCTCTTCAGTCCCCAGAGAATGTTATGGGCCAGCTGGTTCAGGTCCGGGTTGGATGTCTCAAGGAAACCTGTACGCTCCATATTCGTGTGGATGGCATTTGCCGTAAAATTATCCAGGGCCGGCTCACCCGGGAAGGAAACGATCTTCGCATAGCGGAAGCCCATAAATGTAAAGGACGGACGGTATGTGATGGTTCCGTCTTCCCCGAAGGTATAACGAAGAGATTCCTTTGCACCTCGTAAGTTGTCCAGATATACGTTGCCCGCAGAGTCCAGTACCTCGAAGCAGTCCAGCTGGATCACATCGCCTTTTTTACCTGCTGCCCTCACCTGGATCAGGGCACTCATATTCTGCCCAAAATCAATAACCGTATCTCCCGCCGGTGTCCTGAAAATTTCTTTTGGCTTTACTTCATCCATAAGGGAAACCTTTCCGCTTCCCTGTCCTGTCAGAACAGAGAAATCGTAATCCCGTCTGCGGACCGGCTTCCACTGTCCATCCTTGCAGTCCGCTTCCGCCCAGCCTTTGATCTCTCTGGATGCATCGTAGATCTCACCATCATAGATTTCAGCAAATACCACCGGTGCATCCGCTCCGCTCCAGCTTTCGTCTGTAACAAAAATATCCTCTGTTCCATCCACATAGCGGATAACCATCTGTGCAAGAAGTGCTGTATTCTCACCATAATGGTTTCTTCCCTTTTCAAGGCCTTCAAAGCCCATCTTTCCCTTATACCAGCCTGCTGCCAGAATGGCTCCTGCCGCATTTTTTCCTTCTTTCAGATAATCGGTTACTTCATAGGTCTGGAAGCAGAGATGTTTTCGGTAGGAGGTCCAGCCTGGTGTGAGCTGATCGTTTCCAACCTTCTTTCCATTAAGATAGAAATTGTAAAGACCAAGTGCAGTTACTGATACAAACGCTTCTTTTACAGGCTTTGCAGCTGTGAACTCGCCTCTTACATAGGTTCCCTTGGAATTATCCTTGTCAGCCTCTTCCTCAGCGGATACGAACACCGCCTTCCACTCGCTGTTGTCCATGATTCCTGTGACAAAGGCTGTCTCTGCCCAGTCTGTCTCTTCTCCCCCGGCAGTTACCTTTACACGGACAAAATATTTCTTCTGGGATTCCAGTTTCACGTTCTCCGGCTGGATCTGTGCAGATGCATCACTGTTTACCCTGCCACTTTCGTAGATTTTCTTTTCGAAAGCTGCATCCTCTGCGATCTCCAGTTCACTGGAATTTTGGATCACATTTCTTTTATCACTTTCTAAGGTCCAGCTGAATTCCGGGACATGTGTGATTCCAATCTGTTCTTTCTCATAATCCATGCGGATTTCTGTAATTTTTAACATATTCTTCACCCTTACTTTTCTGTGCTATCGTTAATTCCTGCAAAAATACTATCAAAAAAAGCGTTATCCTTCAATAACGCTTTTTCATCAAAATATTAACCATTTATAAGGTATGTCTGTGTTCCTTCCTGTACTGGGCCGGAGTACATCCTTCTGCCTCACGGAATTTCCGGTAAAAAAAGTTCATATTATTGTAACCGCACAGGGGAATCAGCTCTGAGAGGGGCAGCTCTGTTGTCTCAAGCAGGGTGCGGGCTTTTTTAAGACGTTGCTCCTGGACATGCTCCACAAAGCTCCGCCCTGTTTTTTCTTTAAGAAGAGCCGTAAGATAATTGCCATGCATACCGAAGGCTTTTCCCATTTCAGGAAGCGTGCAGGTTTCGTAATTCTTCTCAATATAGGCAAGAAGCTCCAGGATCTGGACCTCCCTGGATACAGCCGCCTGCTTCCTACTTTCATCACGCCACACCCTGAGAAGCCCTGTAAACAGGATGATCACATAGCTCTCCATTACCTCCTCCATACCTATGTCCCGGGTATGATATTCGGATATGATCTGCTCCATGATCTCACGCACACGACTGTTTTGATGCGCCTTAAAATACAGGTAATGCTGTTTTTTCCTGCTTCTTGTAACAGATTCTGCCAGAAATTCCGACACGATCCCCTGCCTTGGCATCCGGCTTAAAAACGCCCCGTCAAAAAACTCCCGGCTCATCAGGATATTTACCAGGATATCGTTCTCTCCCCCTGCCTCGATAGAATGCACGGCCTGGGTATCAAAAATACAGACATCTCCCTCACCGGTAACGATTTTCTTCCCCTCTATGGTCTGGCTGCAGCTTCCTGACCACAGATAACACAGTTCAATATAATCGTGCTGATGAGGCAGCACCTCCACGTAGCGATCCTGTCTGCTCACCACGATCTTCTCCCCCGGAGCCATAAATAAGCTTTCCTCAAAAAGATAAGTCCCCTGTCCGGCTTTCGCAAAACGGCAGCAATCCTGCCTGCGCAGCTCCTCCGGGGGAATCCCCTTAAGGATTTCTTTTTCTCTTGGTGTTGACTGCCTGAGATAGTGGTCAAGCTCTTCTCTGTTCATTATATACTCCTTAAAGACAGCATTCTGCCTCTTTTATCTTTTTCTCACAGACCCGGTAATTACAATATAGCACGTTCCTGCTGCCAGGTAAACTTTTTCCGGACCGTTTTGTAACTCTTCCTGTTTTTTTATTCATATTTCACGATTTCTTTCTTAAGACGCTTCATGATCCTTTTTTCCAGACGGGAAATATAGGACTGTGAAATCCCAAGAAGGTCTGCCACCTCTTTCTGGGTTTTTTCAAGCCCCTCTCTGTTTCCCAGGCCAAAGCGGAGCCGGATGATCATCTGCTCCCGCTTGGTAAGCTTAGCGATGGCTTTTCCCAGAAGGGCGATCTCTACCTCATCCTCCAGCTTCCGTGAGATCACATCATCGTCCGTTCCCAGAATATCCGAAAGCAGCAGCTCGTTTCCATCCCAGTCCACATTCAAAGGCTCATCAATCGAAACCTCCATCCTGGTCTTGTTGTTTCTGCGAAGATACATCAATATCTCATTCTCGATACATCTTGATGCATAGGTCGCAAGCTTGATATTTTTTACCGGATTAAAGGTGTTGATCGCTTTGATAAGACCTATCGTTCCGATCGAGATCAGATCCTCCACACCGACCCCTGTGTTATCAAATTTCTTCGCAATATATACCACAAGCCGCAGGTTATGCTCGATCAGCATGGCCCGGGCCTCTTTTTCCCGCTCTGTGTTTAACAGACTTATGGCTCCTGCTTCCTGCTCCGGTGGAAGTGGTGCCGGAAGAATGTCATTCCCTCCAATATAAAAAACCTCTCCCGGCCTGTTGATCATGAATCTTGAAATCACCTGCAACGGATAATATTTTGCTGCTCTGTTCATAGTAATGCCCCCTCCTTAATGCAATAGTCTGGAATTCAAAAGTATCCCGTACTCTTCTCCCAAAGCCGAGGGTTCAGATGTTATGGCAAGCACCGGTTTTCCCACATGTACCACCCTTCCGGGAGTCAAAATCTCAAGCTCCCCAAAAACCACAGCCAGCAGAATGCCTTCTTTTCCTCCGGCTCCCCAAAAGGACAGAAAATGCGGCTGCAAGGCAGAAAGCTCCGTGCTTTTCAGATTCTGCGGTTCTTCTTTTATGTGTATCAGTTTTTCTGCCAGCTCATCAGAAAGAAACGTTTCCAGAAGCTCCGGTGTTATGATGGATACTGGCTGATGGTTCACCGGATCCATAAGAAGGTTTCCGGTATCAAACAACCCGTAGGACTTATGTATTCTTCCCTGATATTTCAGAGTTACCGGATAAATGTTTTTTCTTCCCAGCCGGATGGATGCGGTCATACAGGCCAGTGTATAAAAGCATCCGTAGATTCCTGCCAGAAACAGCAGGAAGGTTTTTACCGTCATGCTTCTCTCCACTTCCAGTGCCTGGTAAATACCTCCGACTACAAACGCGGTGAGGTACATCGCCAGAATGGTTTTTGCCAGAAGACCTCCTTTTTTCAGCTGAAATGCAAAGGCTGCCATAAAAAAAGCGCAGCTGCCATGGATCAGTACCGCACCAGGAAAAATGATCCCAAACGGTGCCAAAAGGAGCAGACAGGATATAAAGGCTCCAAATGCAGCGGATATCATGCACCGCAAACGTTTTCCGTCCAGATGCATAAATTTCCCGACGAGCCTTAAAAGCATATAATCCATAAGGAAATTCGTCATGAAAACGATATCTATGTATATCGTGTGATACATAAGCTTCCCCCACTGCGATCCGCCATCAGTTCTCAACTTTGGTAAGTACGTTTATTATATGGCAGATCCACTGCATATTTTGTCAAAGCCTGAAAGCAGGTTCTGCAAATTTGTCGTGGAATTTCGGTATGCCTCGACATATATAGATATTTTTTATGAATCCATGACAAAAATGTATAATTTTCCGTACAATACCCATATTCATTGATTTTCGCACTTTATAGTGTTAAAATATCTCTAATACCAGGCGGAAATTGGTGGCTTTTGTCGAACCACTTTATTTTATGAAATACAGGAGGGAATCGAACCATGATCAATATTACCGGACATACAGGACTTACCGGCCTGCTGGGCAGCCCGGTGGCACACAGCGTATCACCTTTCATGCACAATGAGGCATTCCGTTACCTTGGTCTTGACTATGTATACCTCTGTTTTGACGTAACAGAGGAAACACTTCCTCAGGCTGTTGAAGGCCTGAAGGCCTGCGGGATCAGGGGCTTTAACCTGACCATGCCCAACAAGAACAAAATCGTGGAGCTGCTTGATGAGCTTTCCCCTACTGCCGAGCTGATCGGAGCCGTAAATACGGTCCGCAATGACAATGGTAAATTAAAGGGCTTTAATACCGATGGCTATGGTTTTACCCAGTCTGCCAGGGATGCAGGCTGTGATGTAAAGGGTCGCACGATCACAGTTATGGGGGTAGGCGGGGCCGGAATGGCGATCTGCGGCCAGTCTGCCCTGGAGGGTGCAAAGAAGATCCATGTTTTTGCCCGCCCCACCAGCCGCTACTGGGAACGTGCTGCTGCCATGGCAGAAAAAATGTCCCACATGACACAATGTGAGATGCTTCTTCATGAGATGAATGACCACGCTGCACTGAAAAATGCCATGGAAGAGAGTAATCTTCTGATCAACGCGACCTCAGTTGGAATGGTTCCTGATGTCACAGGTACGGTGATCCCGGATAAGTCACTGTTCCACCCACAGCTTACGGTTGCAGATGTTGTCTATGAGCCAAGGGAAACAAGGCTTCTCCGTGAAGCCCGGGAAGCCGGATGTCCGACCTTCAACGGCATGTATATGCTGCTCCACCAGGGGGTAAAGGCATTTCATATCTGGACGGGGATGGATATGCCGGTTGAGATCGTAAGAGAAAAATATTTTAAATAAAAACCCCGTAATGCTTCAAAAGGGGCGGGCCGCGTTGCACATAATGCAAGCGGGCCGCCCCTTTTTATTCATATTTTCATTTATTTTTTCTCTTCCTGAACCTCGATCTTTCGGATCGTTTTGTTCCTGATCTCTTCTTTAATGAAGCTGATGAAGTCACCGAGTTCTTTCATTCCCTCGTCTCCAAGGTAACGGCTTCTTACGGAAACCCTGCCTTCTTCTTCCTCTTTCGCTCCGACAATGAGCATGTACGGAACTCTCTCAAGACGTGCCTCACGGATCTTGTAACCCATCTTCTCAGAACGTCCGTCTACGGAGCAGCGGATACCTGCTTCTTTCATCTTAGCCTCAACACTCTGGGCGTAATCATTGTATTTCTCGGAGATCGGGATCACGCGTACCTGCTCCGGGCACAGCCATGTCGGGAACATTCCCGCATACTTCTCGATGAGCCATGCAAGAGTTCTCTCATAACAGCCCATGGATGTACGGTGAATGATATACGGACGCTGCTTGTCTCCGTTCTCATCAATGTAATACATATCGAACTGCTCTGCAAGAAGTGCATCCCACTGGATCGTGATCATGGTATCTTCTTTTCCATATACGTTCTTTGCGTTGATATCAACCTTCGGTCCGTAGAAAGCAGCCTCTCCCACATCCTCTGTGAACGGAATGTTCAGCTCCTTTAGCATCTGGCGGATATGGCCTTCTGTCTCTTCCCAGACCTCCGGCTCACCGATATATTTCTCTTCGTTTGTCGGATCCCACTTGGAAAGGTGGTAGGTTACATCTTCCTCAACACCAAGTACCTGCAGGCAGTACTGGGCAAGTGCGATACAGTCTTTGAATTCTTTTACCATCTGGTCAGGTCTTACAATCAGATGTCCCTCGGAGATGGTAAACTGGCGAACTCGTGTCAGACCATGCATCTCTCCGGAATCCTCGTTACGGAACAGTGTGGATGTCTCGCCCAGACGGATCGGCAGATCACGGTAGCTGTGCTGCTCTGCCTTGTATACATAGTACTGGAACGGACAGGTCATAGGACGCAGTGCATACACTTCCTTATCTGTTTCCTCATCGCCAAGCACGAACATGCCGTCCTTGTAATGATCCCAGTGTCCGGAGATCTTGTAGAGATCACTCTTTGCCATAAGAGGAGTTTTTGTTCTTACATATCCACGTTTCGTCTCCTCGTCCTCGATCCACCGCTGCAGCTCCTGCATCATGATCACACCGTTTGGCATGATAAGCGGAAGTCCCTGGCCGATCACATCTACGGTTGTGAAAATCTTCATCTCACGTCCCAGCTTATTGTGGTCGCGTCTCTTTGCCTCTTCCATCTGCTCCAGATGCTCCTTGAGTTCATCCTTCGTTGCATAGGCGGTTCCATAGATACGTGTGAGCATTGCGTTCTTCTCGCTGCCTCTCCAGTATGCGCTGGAAGAAGAAAGGAGCTTGAATGCTTTAACACCTTTTACGCTCATAAGATGCGGTCCTGCGCAGAGGTCAGTCCAGTCTCCCTGGGAATAGAAGGAAATCTCCTCTCCCTCCGGAAGATCCTCGATCAGCTCTACCTTATATGGCTCATTTTTCTCTTTAAAATATGTGATGGCATCTTCACGGGATTTTGTGAAACGCTCGATCTTTGCGCCTTTTTTGATAATCTTTTTCATCTCTTTTTCGATAGCGTCAAGATCCTCGCGTGAAAATGGCTCGTGGTCGAAATCATAGTAAAATCCTGTGTCAATGGATGGTCCGATGGCAACCTTTGCCTCCGGATACAGATTCTGTACAGCCTGTGCCATTACGTGGGATGCTGTATGGCGGAGAACCGCAAGGCCCTTCTCATCTCTTGCCGTAAGGATATTCAGCTCACAGTCATTCTCAAGAACTGTACGGAGATCTACAACCTCTCCGTTTACCTCTCCTGCACATGCAGCACGCGCAAGGCCTTCGCTGATATCATATGCGATATCGATCACAGATTTCGCTTCTGCATATTCTTTTTTTGATCCGTCTTTTAATGTGATGATCATGATTGTTTCCCCTTTCTGTTTCAATGTGGTTTTTATGGTACACAGTGCGACCCTGCCCGGAGGGCTTTTTTTATATTATAGAACATTACGGAGTAATTTCCTGTGACACAAAAAAAGTCCCTCACAGCACATCGCGCACTGTAAGGGACGAGTTCATTCATTCTCGCGGTTCCACCCTGCTTGCTCTGCTCTCCCTGGCCACACCAGACTGCAAAGCCTCTTAATTAAGATGATAACGGAATCACCGGACCGGATTGGGGCCACTCGGAGGTAGTTTTCGGCTGTTTCCCGATAAGATGTTTCCAGCACTTCACATCTCTCTCTGTAACGTTTCGCAGCTTACTCGTCTCGTCAACGTATTGTTTATTGCTTTTTCTGTGGTTCATTATAAGCGCAGGTTTTTTATTTGTCAACGCATGTCGGCAAAATTCTCAAGATTTCTTCATTCCTGTAAAGGCTACAGATTTCCCATAAGCTTATCCTTGATAATGGCCAGGATTTCTCTTGGGATGTAGATCAGAAGACGCCAGCTCCTGTATCTGGACGGTATCATGGCTACTTCACGGAATCCGCATTTCCTGGCAATGGCAGCCCCTCTCCATGCATGGAAATTATTGGTGACAACACCTACACAGCAGTCTATAGTTCCAATTTTTCCAAGGCTCAGGGAGAGATTCTCCTTCGTGCTGGTGGATTTTTCTTCCAGGATCAGTCTGTTTCCGTCAATTCCATGCTCTGTGAGATACCGGTACATAGCCTCTGCTTCTGAAATATTTTCCCCGTCACCCTTTCCTCCGGAGAGCACTGCCCTGGTGCGTGGATTCTCCTCAAGATAAAGAAGAGCCCTCCTGGTCCGTTCCAGAAGGGCAAGTGTCATCCTCGTTCCGTCCACATGGGCACCAAGCACGATGATGTAATCCAGATTCTTCTTCACTCTCATTATCTTCCGCAGCAATGCTTGTATTTCTTGCCGCTTCCACATGGACACGGATCATTTCTTCCGACCTTGTGAGGTTTCACAACAGTGCCGGATTTCTTCTGCTCCATGTAGAGGGCTTTCTTCTTCTCTTCTGCGAAGATCTTGTCCCACTGCGGAAGGTTGTAGAGCCAGTCTGCCCTGGCATCTACCATATTCTTATAAAGGGCTTCCTTGTCAAATGCAAGATTAACCTTGGTATTCTCATCCATAGTCTCGATCGGGTTTGGAACCTTAAGACTGTCATTGATCCCGTCAAGGAAACCAACCATTGTCATAACATCCTGTCCATATTTCTCGGCAAGCTCCTTCACAGTACCGGAAACTACCTCATCCGGGTTCTCCAGAAGCTGCTCGTAAATATTCTTCTCAATGTTAAAATAAGTTGCCCAGAAGCGCTGAAGCTTATTCTTATCTGCATTTTGATTATAAGCAACGGAACGCCACTGCTCCAGAATTGTCATATCGCTCATTGTCTGATCCTCTTTTCCAATATTTTATAGCGGGCTTCTGCATCCCGCCTCGCGATCTGCGTTTATTATATCATCTTTTCCACAAAAACACAAATTATAATATCATAAAAATTATGTGAATAGTAACAACCTGTCTTCTCTTATTTTACGCCCAGCTTCTCAAGCTCTCCGGCTGCCTGCTTCAGATTCTTAAACCGGATAGTACGGATGCCAGCCTTGCTGGCCCCCTCACAGTTGACTGCACGGTCATCCAGAAATACCGACTTCTCCGGATCCAGGCCGTACCGGTCCAGCAATGTATTGTAGATATCCACCTCCGGCTTGATCTGCTGCACATCACAGGAAAATACAACGCCATCCATATAGGGCAGAAATGCCATATCCTTCCTGGTCCTCTCCAGCATATAAGTTCCATAGTTGGAAAGCACATACAGATGGTATCCCTGGCTCTTAAGATATTTCACCCAGGTTTCCGCATAGTCATAAAGATGCATACATTCAGGGTCACGGCGCACTACCTCGCGGATATCCTTCTCGTACTGAGGCGCGCTTTCAACAAACCGGTCCACATACCAGGACTCCTCGTGAAAAGCTCTGTCCTGTTCCTCCCAGACCGGGTTTCGAAATGTTGCATCTGCGATTTTCTCATACTTTTCCTCCGGGAAATTATAGCTTTCAAGATATTCTTCCCAGTCATAACCCATCAGCACATTTCCAACATCAAAAATAATATTCTCGATCATGCGCTCTCCTGCCTCCTTCGTTTTTTTGTTTCCCCAGATCCTGTAGGCCATCCAGAAAACATAAGCCACAATGGGCACTAACACAGCTGCCGCAAAAGCCCCGCGGAACATTGCCCGGGAGTTCTCACTGCTGCCCCATGCAAAAAACATCGGCAGGCAGAATATCAGCAGCAGAACAACAACGCCTGCAAGTGCTGCGATTCTTTTAAAATTTTTCATCCAGATCCCTTTCATAAGATTCAGCGATCAGCCTATATAAAAAGCACGCCGGAGAATCCTCCCCGGCGCAGCCATAACGATGTTACTGTTCACAGTAACATAACGATCACTGATCATCTGTAAATGATGTCGCTTCTTCCTGGTCCATTGGAGATCATCGTGATCGGGAATCCGATATGCTTCTCTACGAACTCAACATATTTCCTGCAGTTCTCCGGAAGCTCCTCATATTTTCTGATTCCACGGATATCACATTTCCATCCCGGAAGCTTCTCGATCACTGGTTTTGCTTTCTCAAGCTGTACAGTTGTCGGGAATTCTGTTGTTACCTCTCCATCAATCTCATAGCCTGTACAAACCGGGATCTCGTCCAGATATCCCAGAACATCCAGTACTGTGAAAGCAACATCTGTTGTGCCCTGGAGACGGCATCCGTATTTGGATGCAACGCAGTCGAACCATCCCATACGTCTCGGACGGCCTGTCGTAGCACCGAATTCACCGCCGTCACCGCCACGTTTTCTCAGCTCATCTGCTTCATCGCCAAAAATCTCAGAAACGAATGCACCTGCTCCAACTGCGCTGGAGTAAGCCTTGCAGACTGTGACAACCTTCTTGATCTCATATGGTGGCAGGCCGGCTCCGATAGCCCCGTATGCTGCCAGTGTAGATGAGGACGTAACCATCGGATAGATTCCGTGATCCGGATCCTTCAGAGTTCCCAGCTGTCCCTCAAGAAGAACCTGTTTGCCCTCTTTCAGTGCATTCCAGAGATAAAGAGAGACATCACATACATATGGCTCAACCATCTTCTTGTATTCCATAAGCTCGTTCATGATATCTTCCGGTTTCAGAAGCGGCTTATGATAGAGATGCTCAAGTGTTACATTCTTAGTCTCACAGATACGTACAACCTTCTCCTTCAGTGCCTCCTCATCAAAGAGTTCACTTACCTGGAAACCAATCTTTGCATATTTATCTGAATAGAACGGAGCAATCCCGGATTTGGTAGATCCGAAAGCCTTACCTCCAAGACGCTCTTCCTCATACTGATCGAACAGAATATGGTAGGACATTACCATCTGCGCCCTGTTGGAGATCAGGATCTTCGGTGCCGGTACTCCACGGCTTACGATTTCATTGTACTCCTTGAAGAATACAGGAATGTTCAGTGCAACACCATTTCCGATGACACTTGTTGTATGCCCGTAAAATACACCTGACGGAAGTGTATGAAGTGCAAATTTACCGTAATCATTTACGATCGTGTGGCCCGCATTGGCTCCACCCTGAAATCTTACGATGATATCGGCCTTCTCAGCAAGCATGTCCGTGATCTTGCCTTTACCTTCATCTCCCCAATTCGCTCCTACTACTGCAGTTACCATAACACAGTTCCTCCTTGTGTCTTTCTCTATTATCCAAAATATATAATATCAGTTATACATTAATCTCAACCTTAACGCCAAGCAGTTCCTTATGTGAATCCAGAACCGGCTGTACTACATTGGCGATAAATGCCTCTGTCTGCTCTTTGGCACGTCCTGTATATCTGGATGGATCCATGGATTTCTGAAGATCCTCAAGAGTCAGATTAAATGCCGGATCCGCAGCGATCAGCTCAAGAAGGTTGTTGTCCTTTCCTTCTACCTTCACATTCTTTCCGGCTTCCATGGAAAGCTCACGGATACGCTCATGAAGCTCCTGACGGTCTCCGCCTGCCTTGACAGCGTCCATCATGATATTCTCTGTTGCCATAAACGGAAGCTCGGACATCAGTCTCTTCTCGATAACCTTCGGATATACAACCAGTCCGTCTACAACATTGAGACAGAGATCCAGGATTCCATCGATCGCAAGGAAGCCCTCCGGAACGCTGAGACGCTTGTTAGCGGAGTCATCCAGGGTTCTCTCAAACCACTGTGTTGCAGATGTGACAGCCGGGTTCAGGGCATCGATCATCACATATCTGGAAAGGGAAGCGATTCTCTCACTCCTCATCGGGTTTCTCTTATATGCCATGGCAGAGGATCCGATCTGGGATTTCTCAAATGGCTCCTCTACCTCCTTCAGATGCTGAAGAAGTCGGATATCATTGGACATCTTGTGTGCACTTGCCGCAATTCCTGCGAGGATATTCAGTACACGTGTATCCACCTTTCTGGAGTAGGTCTGGCCGGATACCGGATAGCAGGCCTTAAATCCCATCTTCCCGGCGATCATCGGATCGATCTTGTCGATGGTCTCCTGATCTCCGTCAAACAGCTCCAGGAAGCTTGCCTGTGTACCGGTTGTTCCCTTGGAGCCAAGAAGCTTCATGGTACTTAATACATACTCAAGATCCTCAAGATCCATCAGGAATTCCTGTGTCCACAGTGTTGCTCTCTTACCTACGGTTGTCGGCTGTGCCGGCTGAAAATGCGTAAATGCCAGGGTCGGCTGAGCCTTGTACTCCGATGCAAACTTGGAAAGCTCTGCGATCACGTTCACAAGCTTCTTACGTACAAGCTTCAGTGCCTCTGTCATAACGATAATATCTGTGTTATCTCCTACATAACAGGAGGTTGCTCCCAGATGGATGATACCTTTTGCCTTAGGGCACTGTACACCAAATGCGTATACGTGAGACATAACATCGTGGCGAACCTGACGCTCGCGCTCCTTAGCCACATCATAGTTGATATCATCCGCATGAGCCTTCATCTCATCAATCTGCTCCTGGGTAATATTAAGGCCAAGCTCACGCTCTGTCTCAGCAAGTGCGATCCACAGCTTTCTCCATGTGCGGAATTTCATATCCGGGGAAAAAATGTACTGCATCTCCTTGCTTGCATACCGCTCTGACAGCGGGCTTACATATCTGTCTGTATTCATTATTATCCTCCTGCTTGCATACATCCGGGCCGGAATGGCGAAATCTCCGTTATCTGCCCGGATCTGGTTAATTCACGCCTCTTGAAATTATATAACATTGCCTCTTTAAAAGCAACCGTTTGTTACTACATACCACTGTGGAATTTTCCCAGAAATTCCCTCATTCTGACGTTATCAGAAGAAAATACCTCCTTGGGTGTCCCCTCCACGGCGATCACGCCCTTGTCCATAAAGATGATCCTGTCTGAGATATCCCTTGCAAAACTCATCTCGTGCGTAACGATCACCATCGTAATATGCTCCTGTGCCAGATCCTTGATAACCTTCAGGATCTCACCGGTAAGCTCCGGGTCAAGTGCGGAGGTGGGCTCGTCAAAAAACAGGATCTTCGGGTTCATGCAAAGTGCGCGTGCAATGGATACCCGCTGCTGCTGTCCTCCGGAAAGCTGGAAGGGATAAGCATTCTCCTTATCTGCAAGTCCCATCTTCTTAAGAAGACTTCTGGCCTGGGCATAAACCTCGTCCTTTTTTCTCTTCTGCACCTTAAGCGGCGCATCCACAATATTCTTCATTACAGAAAAATGCGGAAACAGATTAAACTGCTGGAACACCAGTCCCACATCCCCTGTCTTGATGATCTCGCCGCCATCCGGCGTTTCAAGGCCTGTTGCACAGCGCAGGATGGTGGATTTGCCGGAACCGGACGGACCGATGATGCTTAAAACCTCTCCCTCTTCCACATCAAGGGAAATATCCTTCAGAACTTCCAGTCCGTCAAAACTTTTTTTGATATGCCTCATTTCAAATAACTTCATATTATATACTCTCCATTCCGGTTAACGGTAGTAATTCATGCTCTTCTCAACCTTCTGCATCACGATCGCTACCAGCAGGTTAAACACATAATAAAAGATGGCTGCGATCGCAAAGGGCATCATGGTCGTCTGTGCACTTGCGATCTGTTTTGCAATGGTAAACATCTCCGCTACTGCAACTACGAATGCAAGAGAAGTATCCTTGACCAGCGTAATAACCTCATTGGTAATAGACGGCAGGATTCTCTTGATCACCTGCGGAAGGATGATGCGGAAAAATGTCTGCACCCTGTTGTAGCCCAGTATCTTTGCAGCTTCATACTGTCCTACGGACATGGACTCAATACCGCCACGGTAAATCTCCGCAAAATAGGCAGCATAGTTAATCGCAAAGGCAATAAATACTGCGATCAGGCTGTATCCCATGGAAATCCGGATGCCAAAGATGAAATACGGTCCAAAATATACAACCATCAGCTGCAGCATCAGGGGTGTTCCCCTCATGATGGATATGTAGGCAGATACGATTCCACGTATCACCTTGTTCCTGGACATTCTGCCAAAACAGATCAGAAGTCCCAGCGGCAGTGAAAACAGCAGGGTCACAAAAAAGATCTCGATGGAGACCAGCATTCCTCCTGCCAGCTGCTGAAGCATTACACTTAAACTCATTTTTTTCCTCCTGTAATTCCTGTAAACAACAGGAAATGAGCGCGTCCGGCAGTCTGCCCTGCACCGAAACACCCTCATTTCCTTTTTTATACAGGAGCCTCGAAAGCTCCTGCTATGTTCCTTATTTCCTGTTGGATCGTTTTCTGCTAAAACGGCTCTATGCAGTTTCCACTGCTGTCTGAGCCTGAATTATTTGGACTCGGAATCTGCATCCTTCTCTGTGCTGTCTGCACTTTCCTCTGTGTCAGCTTCTGCTGAATCAGAATCTGCATCGTCCTTATCCTCACTGATACAGAGCATGCTCTTATCCAGCTCATACTTGTCTGCAAGCTTGTCAACCTCACCGGCCTCGTCAAGCTTCTTGACCTCGTCCCATACAAGATCCTTCAGCTCATCATTTCCCTTCTTGAATCCGATACCATACTGTTCACTCTGGATCGGCTCGTCAAGGATCACATATTTATCCTTGCCTCTCTGGGAAAGCTGATAATTTGCAACACCGATATCCACTGCAACTGCATCTGCCGCACCGGAATCAATGTTCATAAATGCTGTGTTGTAATCCGGGTTCTCTGTAAGAGATGCGAAGCTGTCCGTAAGATCCTTGTTATCATCACTGTTCAGTGCGTCAAGTGCTGCAGACGCTGCCTGTACAACTACATTCTTACCCTTGAGATCTGCAAGCTTCTCAATGCCGGAATCCTTGGCAACTACGATCACCTGCTCATTATTGATGTAAGGATCTGTCCATGTGTAATCATCCTCACGTCCGTTGATCGTGAAACCATTCCAGATACAGTCGATGGTTCCGGAATTCAGCTCCATGTCCTTGGAATCCCAGTTGATTGGCTTCTTAACAAGCTCCCATCCAAGATTATCACATACTTCCTGTGCCAGGTCAAGGTCAAATCCCACATAATCTCCGTTGTCATCCTTGTATCCGAATGGCGGATATTCCGCATCGAATCCAACGATCAGGGTCTTATCCTCAACCCCTGCCTGTACACTGACTCCTGTTACCATCATTCCTATTGTCATCGCTGCCGCCATCACTACTGCAACCGTTCTCTTCTTCATGATCTTTCTCCTTTTTTCGTCATTCCTTTATCACGTGGTCACTCTACCACGCGAAAGCGTATGGTTATAGTACCATACCCCCGGAAAGCTGTCAAGAGGAAAACCGCCGCTGTCCCAGATAATCTTTGTATTTTTGCCTCGCGTCCCTTAAGTAGGTTCTTGAAATGGGAATTTCTGTTCCTCCTACCGTGAAGCTGCTCTTATTCAGGGAGGTTACCTTATCAAGATTGATAAGAAAGCTCTGGTGGCATCGAAGAAAGCTGCTGTCCGTCAGCTGGTCTGAAAACTCTGCCAGCCTTCCCCTGCACTGAATGACGGTTCCATCCGTAAGATGCAGTCTTACATTGTGCAGGCTGCTTGATATATACGAAAGACGGCTGTGCTGCAGGGTATATATCTGTGTTCTGTTCTGAAAATGCAGTACTTTTCCGCCCTGCTGGCTGCAGGATCTGATGATCGGCTTCAACATATACTCCAGTTCACCCTTTTCCACAGGTTTGGTAAGATAATTAAATGCAAATACTTCAAAAGCTTCTTTATAAAAATGATCATTGGCCGCCACCAGTATGACCGGAATATAATTTCCATCCATCCTTATGGCCCGTACTGTCTCAAGGCTTTCACCTTTTTCGCCGTCAAGTCCCATAAACAGGACACTGTGTTTCCTTCCTCCGTCTTTCATCCCGTTAAGAAGGCTTTCCCTGTTCCTGTACACCAGGATTTCCGCCTCCGGAATTACCTCAGAAAGCTTCTTCTTCAGCTTCTGTGCATCCTTGCGCACTTCATCACATACTGCAACTGTCATCACCGCCATAGCACCTGCTGTCCTTTCCTTTTTTACGATCCGATGATATCAGGGGCAAAAACTATTTTTCCTCTGACCTGATATCCTGTATGACTTCATTTTATTTTTCCACCGGATGTCTTTCAATATGTGGCAGTAATTGTGTCTCGTTTTTTTACAGATCATTGCAGATTCTGAAGCATTTTCGCATAATAATGCCGTAATATCAAAAAAAGAAGCCCGGCAGATCCTGCCCGGACTTCCTAAAGGGTTCTCATCATGAACCTGTACTTCTGTGATATTCTCTTGTGATCTTTTCCAGAAAAGCGTCTGTCTCCCCGGAAGCGATCTGCTTTGGGGGCAGAGCGGCAAACGAATCCAAGATCCCGGTGATTTCCTTTCTCATGGATTCCTCCACCTTCAACTTATCTTCAGCCTTCTCAAAATCCTCCTGGCTGTGCACACTTCTGTAGGCCAGGAGATAAATTTTCTCTGCTTCTTCCGATTCTCTTACCTGCCATGCCTCCCAGAAGCAGTCCAGTGCCTTATCCATCTGGAACAGATAACTGTAGGCACACCCCTGATTATGAAAAATGCGCTCTCTCAGCTCATCGGAAATGCCTGCCCTGTCCTTCCGCTCAATGAGCTTCTGGTAAACACGGATCGCATTCACATACATCCGGTTCTCCATCAGTGCATCACCTTTACGCTTCTCCCTTATTTCCTCTGCTTCTGCGTTCCGTGTTTCGATCCTGCTGTTCAGGCTTCGAAGCTCCTCATAGGTAAGATAATTGATCTCCTTAAAAACCGGATACAGAATTTCTTCAAGCCCTGCATCCCTTCCAATGTAAGGACGAAGCTTCGCAGCAAGCTTAGGCAGCTCCAGCTCCTCCTCGATCCAGGTGCACAGCTTCTGATTGACAAGGGAACTGTCTATCAGATACAGGTTATTATAAAGATAATAGCAGAGTTCTTCGATGGAATAGATGTTGATGCTGATATTCTCAATGAAGAACGGCTTATCTGCTTTTTTTACCTGACATAAAATATATCCGCTCATGCCTGTTTCCTTTCTTCCGTCTCATCCCAGCGTACCAGCTCCTTCCAGATTTTTCCGCTGGACGGATACATCTCTCCAAATCCAAGATCCTTTACCGTGATCTCACAATCCTTCGGTGATACATATTTCAGCTCCAGGGATAATCTCGTCGTCCGGTTCGGCCGTTTACAAAGCCCCGGAAGCGGCATGGCCACACGCCTCTTCTCCGCTTCCTCCTGGCCTCCCACAACAAACACCAGTTCCTTTACATCATCCAGGATCAGTTCACAGCCTGCTCCGCACTCGTACCAGTTATAGCCACCCTCGATCAGCGGATAATAAGCAGGGGACCCCATCACCCGCATGTCCATTCCCACATCGGTTGTCACAAGGGAATCGCTTAAAAAGCGGTAGCCCTTTAATTTTTTATCCTCCAGACGGTCCTTACCGGCTATGCAGGCACCCTTGGCAAAAAGATTATTTCCATAGAATACCTTGCGTCCCTGATGGCAGAGGATCTTCACAGACTGCTGTGCCCAATGCTGGTCAAAGCCTTCACCTGTGATCTGCACACTGGAAAAGAGTTCTTTTCCCAGCGTTTTTGTCACAAAGCGGTAAAACTCCACATCACGGATCTCATCCTCCGGCGGAAGCTGCGTGCTCACCGGTTCTTCCATCTTTACAAGGAAGGGCCTTACAGAGCCGTTGATGGATAATTTCCGGAATGTTACGTTCTGCCCTGCAAATGCATACCAGCCTACACTCCGATTCCATGTTTCACGCTTCTGTCCCAGCGCATAATAATAAAAGCTCTCGCCATAATCCATAAGCATATATTTCTCAGCCGGAAATCCCAGCATGCTGCATGCCTTCTGGTAGTTCCGCACCTGAATGCCGGTAAGCTCAGGCGAGGTGATGCATAAACACTTTGTATTTTTTACAATATCCTGGATACCGAGAAATCTCAGGATTTCTTTCAGGAAACAGGAGAGAAGCTCTGACGGAGTCTTCTCTTCTCCTGCCACCTGCTGCTTCGCCTCGCCACAGCAGATATCATAAATGTTCCCAACCATGATACCGCCCTTTTCCCTGGCAAAATACTCCGCCTCCAGCCCCACGCAGTAATCATCACGCTCCGTGCGGTAACAGAGGCAGCCCGGAGCTTCATACTGGCTGGTTCCCACCTTCATGGAGAGGGAACGAGCCTCTTCTGCTTTTCTGTCGTAATAGCAGATCTGTGTATATTCTTTTCCAATATCGATTCCTATGATCAGATCACGAATTTCATTCATCTTTCGGATTCCTTCTCTATGACAAACATTTCATTAACATACTGCTCCTGCCGGAGATACTGCGAAAGCTTCTCCTTCACTTCTGTCTCTTTTTCCAGCTTTCTGGCACAGAGGATCTGGTTGATCAGCAGATACTTGCTGGAAGCTCTGTCGTCAGTCTGGTTCATTGTGAGAACCTTCTCTCCGGTCTTATGTACTCCGTCTGCATCCTCTGTCTGAAAATAATAGCGCAGCGTTTCTCCGTAAAACAGAGTAAATGTTTTCACAAAAATCCCTTCATATATATTGTGCATCGGCTCACTTTTATATTCCGGCACAGTCCCAAGTCCTGTGTCCAGCGAATAATAAAGTGTAACCAGTTCCTCAGGAGAACCATGATATTCCACAAAGGTCTTATCATCCAGCTGATAAGGCTGCAGGATGGAGGGATCCAGCTCTGCAAAAAATGAAAATACCTGGCCTTTTTTTATACAGGCGTCAACGATCTCCCGCTCCAGCGCAAGAACCGCAGCATCTACCTCCTTCTCCTCCGCGAGAAGCTTCAGAAGTGCCAGATCACAGATCCGGTCTCCCGGCCATTCTTTCTCTTTCCTGCATTGCAGATATCCGCGGATACATGGTGTCACCGGCTGATCCTTTACAAGTATTCCATAAGCCTTCATTGTAAGATAGGCTCCGATCACCTGTTCCTTTCCGGAATGTCTGACATAGGCTTCCAGGATCTCCTCTCCCTCTTCCCTGTAATCTGATATGTACATAAGAAGCGAAAGGATCCTCTCCTCAAGCTTGCAGGTATCCATTTCAAAGCCGCAGGCACTTTTCCAGATATTAAAAAGCTCATCCACCGGTCCAAACCGGAATCTCATCAGATACTGTAAGATCACCTCATCGTAAATCCCTCTGCTGTATACATAGGAAGCAAGTGCGATCAGTTCCTCGTCCTCTGCACTGTCACAGCGGATGATCATTCTGCTCACCAGCTTCAGAAGTGCCCGTTCATCTACGCCTTCAAACCCAAAGGCTTCCACAACACTCATCGCCTGTGGAAAAAGCCCTCTCTGGATCAGGATCGTGAGCAGTGTCTTTTTATCTACCATGGCATATTCACGGTAGTCCATTCTCTGCAGGTATACATCCAGATCCTCCCCCTGCACATGGGCACTGTAATAATTCAGGATCCTTTTCCGAACGAGGCATCTGTACTCTTCCGTAAAAGCTGCAGAATGCACCAGTTTATGGAAGATTCCCAGATTCTCCCTGGTGATCTCGTGGCCTTCACAGTAAGACAAAAGCACACCTGGTTCATCTGCCCCCTTTTTAAGGACTGCCGGAACCAGTTCCCGGTCATCAAACAGCGGAGAGCGGTTATAATCCACCGTTGACGCATAACGTCTCTGCTTCTCATCCTGAAAAACAATGGCAGCATCCCTGGTGTAGATACGCGGATAGGCAACTCCATGGATACACGGATAAATTTCCTCCTGCTTCATCTGTCTGTGACGGACGATCACACTGCGTACCTTGGGATCGTCTGTATACAATCTGCCGGTAAATATCCTCTCAGCAACTGCCTGTGCTTCCTCAGTGCTGTCCGGCTCACGCATAAATTCCTGGTAAACAGCCGCATAATTCTCATTCATACGGCCTTCCCGGAGCTTTCGCAGGGCAAATTCCTTCATGCTCTCCCTGTAGCTCTCATAAGTCCCAAGATCATGCTCCTTCTCTGCAATAATGCAGGCATAAAGATAGGCACGCTTGGAATCCCCCAGTGTATTGTTGTTGTAGGTAAAATACATGAGAAGGGGCTTCGGCAGCACTCTTCTGTAGGATGTATCCAGCGTTTCCACATAATATTCATACAGTCTTGTGATCCGGATACCACGGTCCACAGCCTGGGAAAACCATCGGAAATATTCCGGTTTTCTCGGATTTCCCTTCATGATATATTTACAGATAGCCTCAACAGTATCATCTGTCGGAAAAGCCTCGCATCCCATCACCATGGCATTGTAAAGACTCTCATTAAACGATTTCTCATAACCGGAAAGATAGGCCAGGCGCATCACAAGCTCCTCCGTAAGCATCTGCTCCCTGCCTGCAAAAAGAAATACCTGCGCCCAGAAGCTGTTCATCCTGTGAAGCAGCGACATGTCCCCACAGATACTGTTCCATGCCTCCAGATAGAGGAAGGGGCTTGTGCAGCCTCTCTCAAACAGCTCTTCCATAAGAAAGATCTTCCTGGATGGAGAAAGGTTTTTATCCATCTCAAACAAAAGCTTCAGAAGAAAAAAGCTGTCCTCCTTCTGCATCTGGAAATTCTGGATCCTGCGCAGAGCCTGGGATTTATCTCTGTAAATACCACACTCCACACAGAGGTAAAGATAAATCCCGGCCAGTTCCAGCTCATTATGTGTAAAAGACTTATTCTGATACCGGAGCAGGATCTCCTCGGCTTTATCATTTTCCCCTTCCAGATGAAGGATATATGCCTCAAAAAGCTCATATTCCGGATATTTCAGCCCATTTTCCCCAAGCTTGTTAAAATGCTCATGTGCACTGGCTGTCCATGTATCAAAATCAATCCTGCCGCAGACATATCCCAGATACTCCCTGAGCATCCGGATCCTGTAGCGTTTCTCCAAAAGGTCAATATTTACAGTATTCTCTGTTCCACGTGATGCAAGCACTCTGCATACCAGCTTCTGATATGGAGTACGCACAATGATCTCCCCGTACTGGTTGCCGCGTCCCATCCTCTCTCTGTGGATCACATAGTTCACTTCGCAGGTGCTTCCGATAAAATCATCTTCTGTAATAACATGTCTGCCTGCTTCCAGAAAATCTCCGTTTACCTCAATATCCGCACGCAGATGTCCCCATCCGCTTCTGTGGATGTAAATCGACTCCTGGATTGATTCCCTCACATCGTAAAAATTCGCCTCAGCCTTATTCAGCTCCAACGTCACCTTATCCTTCGCGCCGACTGCGATCAGAAATTCCTCCAGATGCTGGTATGTCACCGGCTGCTGGGACATTCCTGCATAAAGGGAACAGATCTTCTCACTGGAATCTTTGAGGATTGTGGAAAAATGAGGCTCCGTGAAGATCCTGTAAGCCTCACGGAAGTCCCTCTTCGCGATCGTTACAAATTCGTCCAGGGAAGAAATCCTGCCACCGGAGCTTTTGACCTCCTCGGTTTTGACCGTTACCTTAAATGGCAGCCTGTATTCTCCGATGCTTGTCGTAAAACACAGCCATCCCTCAAAGCTTTCACCCGGCTCCATTCCCTCCGCATCCACGCCATAAGGCATACGAACGGTTGTTCCCGAAAAACGGTCAAATCCCGGTACCAGCCTCCGGTCTGAAGACGTAACAAAGCCACTGATCCTGCGGTTATCATCTGTTCCGAAATAAATCTCACTTTTCGCTGTATCTCCCGCCTTCAAAGCAACTGCGATCTCATCCTGTGAAAACAGAAGATTTGGCTGTTCATAAATAAATTTTCCGTTAAGAAGCTGTTCTATCCTCTTTTTCAAAATATATACTCCTCGTCATATACACTGTTATTATCACTCATTTTTTATGATTATACACCAGAACCAAAAGCGGTGCAACAGGTGTTCGCCTTTGTCCAAACCTGAAAGTTTGTGTTGGAAAAGCACGAAAAGCGTGTCCTTTTCATAAACTGTATGGAAATCCCCTTTGAGGTGAATTTTTGAAAACTTTCCCAAAACCGCTGTCTGCTGATGAGGAGCAGCACTATCTGCTCCGCTTCCAAAGGGGCGATCCAGAAGCCAAAGGCATTCTGATCGAACACAATCTCCGCCTGGTAGCCCACGTTGCAAAAAAATACCAGAACTGCGAGGAAGACCCGGATGACCTGATCTCCATCGGCACCATCGGGCTTATCAAGGCAATCTCTACCTTTGATCCAAACCGTACCTCCAAACTTTCCACATACGCCGCCCGCTGCATTGACAACGAGCTTCTTATGATGCTGCGTGCCCGCAAAAAACGCTCCAGGGAGGTTTCCCTCTACGACCCGATCGGTACAGACCGCGAAGGCAACGAGATCAGCCTTTTAGATGTGATCGAAAGTCCGCCTGTTGATGTTGTGGAGGATTGTTTTAAGCGGGACAGTATTTCCCATCTTCTTGCCCATATCAAAAGCAGCCTCTCTTCAAAGGAATATCAGGTAATCTGCAGCCGCTACGGCCTCAATGGCCTTAATTCCCTGACGCAGCGGGAAATCGCGAAGGAGCTTTCCATCAGCCGTTCCTATGTATCCCGCATCGAAAAAAACGCACTCCGAAAGCTCAGGGCTCTTTTTCCCGAAAAGCAGTAAAGGGGAGAACGTTTTTCCGTTCTCCCCTGACCGCTCTTTTTTATTCGCCCCGCCGAAGGATATCAAATATCTCCGGTGTCTCGGTAAGCTTCACATAAATCCTCTGCTGCGCATGTGGTGCACTCTCCATGGCTTCTCCGTCCTCATTATAGATGGCTTCCACCTGCACCTGGATATTTCTTCCGTCCGGCTTCATGATCTCAATAGTCTCACCCACAGAAAATTTGTTCCTCTGCGTCAGCCTCACAAGCCCACGTTCATCGGTTTCCTCCGCAAATCCAAGATATGTGTACTCTCTCACATACGTATTGCTGTCATAAATCTGTGTATTTTCATCCGGCTTTCCATAGAAAAATCCGGTTGTAAACTGACGGTATGTGCAGTTTGATATCTGTTCCTGATACCATGGCATATTGGCATGATATTTCTCCGGGCTTTCCAGACAGTCATCAATGGCCTTACGGTAAGTTCTGGCTACTGTCGCCACATAAAGAGCAGTCTTCATACGGCCCTCGATCTTCAGGCTGTCAATGCCGCCTGTCAGGATGTCTTCCATATGCTCTACCATGCACAGATCCTTGGAATTAAAAATAAAAGTGCCCCTCTCATTCTCAAATACCGGCATATATTCCCCGGGACGCTTTTCCTCCACAACGGAATACTTCCATCTGCACGGATGTGTACAGGCTCCCTGATTGGCATCTCTTCCTGCCATGAAATTACTCAGCAGACACCTTCCTGAGTAGGAAATACACATTGCCCCGTGGATAAATGTCTCGATCTCCATATCGTCCGGAATATGTGCACGGATCTCACGGATCTCCTCCAGGGAAAGCTCTCTGGCACTTACTACACGTTTCGCACCCAGTGCATACCAGAAACGGTATGTCTCATAGTTCGTATTGTTCGCCTGTGTGCTGATGTGGCGTTCGATCTCCGGGCAGATCTCCTTTGCATACATAAAGATTCCCGGATCTGCAATGATCAGCGCGTCCGGACCAATTTCCCGAAGCTCCTGAAGATATTCCCTCACTCCTTCAAGGTCTCTGTTATGGGCCAGGATATTCACTGTCACATAGACCTTCACACCATGGTCATGTGCAAATCTGATACCCTCGCACATATCCTCCTTTGAAAAATTCTTGGCCTTTGCCCGAAGTCCAAAAGCTTCTCCGCCGATATAAACGGCATCTGCACCATATATGACGGCAACCTTCAAAACCTCAAGGCTGCTCGCCGGAACCAAAAGTTCTGGTCGTTTCATAAAACCTGTTCTCCTGTTTTTATGCTTACAGCAGCTCCATCTCCCAGCGGAAGTACGGAAGTACGAAGTATGGGGCTATGGGTCAGCTGCCAGAGATATTCTCTCATTCTCTTATAAATTGTTCTGTTTCGCCGTTCCACAAGATAATGGGATTCAATAATGTCTCCCTCCTGCAGCACGTTGTCCGACACCAGTACACTTCCTTCCTTCATCAGCCGCAGCACATCGGGAAGCCAGTTGATATACTGACCCTTGGCTGCATCCATGAAGATCAGGTCAAAGGTTCCGGTAAGCTCCTTCAGGATCTCGCCTGCATCTCCCTCCAGAAGTGTGATCTGGTCTTCTCTTCCTGCCCGTCTGAAATTTTCCCTGGCAGCCGGAATTCTTTTTTCGTAATTCTCTATGGTGGTGATCTTAAGATCCGCCGGTCCATATTCGCACATAAGAAGCGTGGAAAAGCCCACGGCGGTCCCCACCTCCAGAATTCTTTTGGGCTGCTTCATGGCCAGAAGCATCCTCATAAAACTCTGCATATCCCTCCGGATGATCGGCACACGCTCACGAAGAGCCCGTGCTTCCAGCTCCTGCAGAAAAGGAGTATTGCCCATATCAAGCGAATTGATATAGGTCTTCATGCGTTCTTCTACGATCACTGACTGTCCGATCCTTCCTCACTGTCTTCTCCCGACAACACGGCCAGTATCCTGGTCGGTGTATAGGCTGTGCTCAAAAGGTATGTACCCGCCTTGATCTGTCCGTGATATGCGGACATTCTCTCCTGTACCACAAAGGCGAGCGCGCTCTTCACAAGTCCCTTCTGCTCCAGTGTCCTGCCAACCTTGTATGCTGAGGAACCTTCTTTTATGACCACAGTCACCTGCTGACCCTCGCCGGGACTCATGGCCTGCTGGTTAAATACATTATACCCGAACTGATAGGCTGATTTGCCAACCCAGATCAGAAATACAATAATGCAGACATACAGGGCGATCTTAAATACCCCTCCGGCCAGAAAAACGCCGACCCTGCCTGCCTTGTCTCTTGTGTCTGCCATAGTCTTTCTTCCTCCTATAGATCAGGAATCTGTATGTCTATCCCGGCCACCAGAGTTCTGCATATTCTCTGCATCAGCCTGCACAGTGCAAGCTCAGCATCAAGATAGGCATTTACCTTCAGGTTCTGTCTCAGACTTGCATACTCCAGATTGAGCTGTTCCGATACCTGGAACAGCTCGTTCTGGCCTGTCTCGCTCTGAAGTCTGAAATTATCTCCCCGGAATCTCATCACCTTCGCTTTCAGCTCAGGATCCTTGTCAAGCTGGGCCGCCTGCTTCTGATATTCCTGGTATTCACTGCTTCTGTGCACAGCATCGAGAAGCTTCTCAATGTCCATGCTGATCTCATCCATATTCTTATGCCTCCATGATGATCGGCAGGATCATCGGGCTTCTCTTGGTCCGTTTCCACAGATATTCGCCAAGTGCATCCTTCACTTCTGTCTTGATCTTGCCCCAGTCCGTAATATTATTATCCAGGCAGGAATCCAGTGCTGTCTCCACAACCTGTTTTGCATGTTCCATAAGATCCTCGGATTCTCTTACATATACAAAGCCTCTGGAAACGATATCCGGTCCTGCAAGAACCACATTGCTGTGACGCTCCAGTGTCATAACCACGATCATGATTCCGTCCTCTGACAGGTGCTGACGGTCACGGAGTACGATATTTCCAACATCGCCCACGCCAAGTCCGTCTACAAAGATCGCTCCTGTGTGGACACTTCCTGTTATTTTTGCCTCCTGTCCATCAAGCTCCAGCACATTGCCGGAAGACAGGATAAAGATATTCTCCTTCGGGATCCCCAGATCCTCCACAATGTGCTTCTGTGCCGTTAAATGACGGTACTCACCATGGATCGGGATTGAATATTTCGGCTTCACAAGGGAGTAGATCAGCTTGATCTCCTCCTGGCAGGCATGTCCGGAAACGTGGACATCCTGGAAAATAACCTTGGCTCCCTTCATGGACAGCTCGTTGATGACCTTGGAAACAGCCTTCTCATTTCCCGGGATCGGGTTGGAGCTGAAGATGATGGTATCATTCGGCTTGATGGTGATCTTTTTATGGATGTTGGCTGCCATACGGGAAAGTGCTGCCATGGACTCACCCTGGCTTCCCGTTGTGATCAGGACCACCTTGTCATCCGGATAATTCTTCACCTGGTCGATCTCGATCAGTGTATTCTCCGGAATCTGCAGATAACCAAGCTCAGATGCTACGGAAATAACATTGACCATGCTCCGGCCTTCTACTGCAACCTTTCTTCCGAACCGGTATGCCGTATTAATGATCTGCTGTACACGGTCTACATTCGAAGCAAAGGTTGCTATGATGATCCTGGATGTACGATATTCATTGAACAGATTGTCAAATACATGGCCCACCGTGCGCTCAGACATGGTAAATCCAGGTCTTTCGGCATTGGTACTCTCGCACATCAGTGCAAGGACACCTTTTTTGCCGATCTCAGCAAACCGCTGCAGATCGATGGCATCTCCGAATACCGGTGTATAATCCACCTTAAAGTCTCCTGTGTGTACCACGATTCCTACCGGAGAGTAGATTGCAAGTGCAGATGCATCCTGGATGCTGTGGTTTGTCTTAATAAACTCTACCGCGAAATCACCAAGATTGATCACCTGTCCATGTCTGACTTCCTTCATCTTCGTGGAACGTACAAGGTTGTGTTCCTTCAGTTTATTGCGGATCAGTCCCAGGGTAAGCTTCGTAGCATAGATTGGGACATTGACCTCCTTTAGAACATATGGAAGTGCTCCGATATGGTCCTCATGTCCGTGCGTGATCACAAAGCCCTTGACCTTGGAAATGTTTTCTTTTAAGTATGTCACATCAGGAATGACAAGGTCGATTCCCAGCATGTCATCCTCCGGGAAGGAAAGTCCGCAGTCTACTACTACAATGCTGTCCTCATACTCAAAGGCAGTAATGTTCATTCCGATCTGCTCCAGACCTCCCAATGGTATGATCTTCAGTTTCGAGGATGATCTGCGGCCATTCTTCCGTCCGGAAGGCCTGCCGCTGTTTCTTACCGGCCTTGGCATGCTTCTGCTGCTGTTCTTCACCGTTCCGGTGGCTGCTGTTTTCTTCGCGGTCTGGTGGAAGGGCTTGTCCTGGCGGATCTTGTTATTATGATTCCCTCCCCGGTACTGTCTTGTCCTTGTTCCTGTGTTTCTCTGTCTTGGTCCCTGTTTTCTGAAACCGCCTGCGGAATTAAAATCACGTTTCTCCGCGTTTCTGTTGTCATCATTGTTCTCGCTTTTCAAAAATCGCTCCTCCATTCAAAATTCACGTCATCCAGCATCTGCTGAAAAATTGCATATACGGCCTGAAGCTCCTCTTCATCCTCGACCATCTCATAGCAGGCCTCCGTGCTTCCCGGAGCCGAAATGTCCTTCAGAATATATGCGTCAGCTTCCTCGTCCTGTGAATCGGACACCAAAAGATAAGTCACACCCGCAATATTGGTCTGCTCCTCTACATAGAATTCAGCAGTTGTACCGTCGTCTGACTGAAATATTATTTTTTCCATATTTAATTCTTCCTTATCCGTTCTTGTAAAAATATCTGTATTTCCGGGTTATGATTCCGTCTCTTCCTGCTGCTTCTTCTTATACGCAGCAGCATCCAGATATCCCTGTAAAATAAAGACTGCTGCCACCTGATCCAGATATTGCTTGCGGTCTGCCTTTTGCACGCCGGTCTCTTCCAGAGTGCGGTCTGCCGCCATGGTAGTCAGTCTTTCATCCCACATAATAACAGGCAGACCTGTACGTTTCTCCAGCATTTCCTTAAACTCCAGAGATTTCTCCGCCCGTTCTCCTACGGTATTGTTCATGTTCTTCGGATATCCCAGAACGATCTCCGTCACCTGATATTCCGAAATGATCTCTTCAATACGTGCCAGTGTACGGCGCAGCTTGTTCTCCTGCTTACGCCACACGGTCTCCACTCCCTGTGCTGTCAGACCAAGAGGGTCGCTCACTGCAACACCTACTGTCTTCGAGCCGTAATCCAGTCCCAGTACTCTCATGATCAGCGTTCCCAGGATTTGTTCTTGATATACTCGGTAAGAAGCTCCTCTACCAGCTCATCACGCTCCACCTTCATGATCATGCTTCTCGCACCCTTGTGGCTTGTGATGTAGGTCGGGTCTCCGGACATAATATATCCTACGATCTGATTCACCGGATTGTAGCCCTTCTCATCCATTGCATTGTATACCAGATCCAGGACTTCCTTTACCTGAAGCTCCTGATCCGGTTTTGTTCTGAAATACTGTGTATTTCCCAGATTATTCTCTGCCATTGTCTCTCACGTCCTTAAAATATATTCTTTCTTATTTTAATATAAATTTACTCAAATTACAATCTTAAATTTCACCTGTCATGATATGCTCTTCCAGAAAGCTGTCCGCCCTCACTTTTACAATGTCGTTCACACCATAGGCTTCGGATTTTTTCACAGCCATCTTAATATATTCACGGCTGTGTCCCAGATACCAGGTCTGGCCATCCTTTTCATACTCTTCTTCAATAAGAACCTCCAGCTCTTTTCCAAGCATGGACTTCTCGTAATCACTTGCATGGCGGTGATGCATGGCGATCATTTTTTCACTGCGCACTGCCTTCTCTGCCTCTGTCAGCTGCCCGTCCATGGCTGCTGCCTTTGTGCCCTGTCTTCTGGAATATTTGAAGATATGGGTTTCATAGAAATGGATGCTGTCCACGAAATCATAGGATTTCCGGAATTCTTCCTCTGACTCCTTCGGAAAGCCTACGATCACATCTGTCGTCAGTGCCGGATTTTCATATACTTCCCGCAAAAGCTCACAGCGTTCCCTGTACTCACCACTTCTGTACCTGCGGTTCATTCTCTCCAGTGTCTCATCACAGCCGCTCTGCAGGGAAAGGTGGAAATGCGGGCAGACCTTCGGAAGTGCCGCAATTCCTTCTACAAATTCTCTTGTTACGATTCCGGGTTCCAGGGAACCAAGGCGGATTCTCTTGATTCCTTCGATCTCATGGACCGCACGGATCAGGGAAAGCAAAGTCTCCTTTTTTTCTTCAGGAAAATCCACGCCGTAGGAGCTCAGATGGATTCCCGTGAGGACCACCTCCTTGTAGCCCTTCGCTGCCAGTGCACCGACTTCCTCACGCACATTTTCGATATTACGGCTTCTCACGCGCCCCCTTGCATAAGGTATGATACAGTAGGTACAGAACTGGTTGCAGCCATCCTGAACCTTGATATAGGCTCTTACATGTTCTGCTGTATGGTCAATGGAAAGCTCCTCATATTCTCTGGTCTGATTGATCTTGATCACGTGAGAACCCCGGCCCGGTCTGTTCCCGGCATATTCTGCCAGGGCATCCACGATATTCCCCTTCTGGTTGTTTCCAAGCACAAGGTCGATCGCCTCATCTTTTTCCAGCCTTTCACCGCCGGTCTGAACATAACAGCCCGTTGCCACTACGATCGCTTCCGGGTTCATTTTTTTCGCTTTATGGAGCATCTGTCTTGATTTTCTGTCCGCAATGTTGGTCACGGTGCAGGTATTGATCACATAAATATCCGCTCCCGGCTCAAAAGGCACGATCTCATATCCGGCCTCCTCCAGAAGCTGCTGCATGGCCTCAATTTCATAAGCATTTACTTTGCAGCCCAGGTTGTGTAATGCAACTTTATTTCCCATGTTTCCTCACTTTTTTTACATTTTAACTAATTATTAAAACAATTTTTATCTCTTTTTACCTTGACTTTTTTAGGGCCGACAGGTAAGATGAAAGCTGTAAATACAAAAATCTATCAAGGGAGGTTATTATAATGAAAACAGCTAAAATCTCACTGAACTCCATCGATAAGGTGAAGGCATTCGTAAACGAGATCAGCAAATTCGACTGCGATTTTGATTTAGTATCCGGAAGATATGTGATCGATGCGAAATCCATCATGGGTATCTTCAGCCTGGATCTTTCCAAGCCGATCGACCTCAACATCCACGCAGACGGTGCTGCCCTGGATAACGTAATGCAGATTATTTCCAAATATACAATCGACTAATCCGTAATGTATATTTGAGAGGGACTGTATAAAGTGCAGTTCCTCTTTTTTCATGTGTACAGACTTTATAAACCGCCGCATACCGGGAAGCTCCCTTTTTCCGGTATGCGGCTTTTTTGTATTGCAGCTTTTTTTTACCGGATCTCAATGATCTCCGTGGTATTCAGTGCGGTTTCCATCAGCTCATCGATCTTCTCCGAGAGTTTCTCCTCCGAACGGCGGATCACCTTAAGGTTCGGTTTTGTCACCGGATGTTTGGCAACGAAGATAGTACAGCAGTCCTCAAACGGCTGGATGGATGTCTCAAAGGTATCGATCTTTCTGGAAATACGGACGATCTCCTCTTTATCAAAGCCGATCACCGGGCGGTATACAGGCAGGGTGCAGACCTCGTTTGTGGACGCAAGGCTCTGTAAGGTCTGGCTTGCAACCTGGCCGATACTCTCACCTGTGATCAGGCCAAGGCAGCGGTCTTTTTTCGCAAAATGCTCTGCAATACGCATCATATATCTTCTCATGATGATCGTAAGCTCATCATGCGGGCACTGATCGTAAATATAAAGCTGGATATCTGTAAAGTTGACAACATGAAGCCGGATCGGGCCACTGTATCTGGCTACCAGACGGGCAAGATCCACAACCTTCTGTTTTGCACGCTCGCTGGTGTATGGCGGCGCATGGAAATATACCGCATCGATCTTGACACCGCGTTTTGCGATCATATAGCCGGCAACCGGGCTGTCGATTCCGCCGGAAAGAAGGAGCATTGCTTTTCCGTTCGTTCCGATCGGCATTCCGCCTGCTCCCGGGATTGTCTGGGAATATACGTAGATCTTGTCACGGATCTCAACGGAAAGATCCAGTTCCGGATGATGAACATCCACCCTTGCCTCCGGGAATGCATCCAGGATGCGTCCGCCAAGCTCCGCACTGACTTCCATGGAGCTGATCGGATAAGACTTCTTCGCACGGCGTGTCCAAACCTTGAAGCTTCCGTTAAAGTCCGGATGCCACTGTTTCATATAACTTACCACATCTTCAGCCAGTTTCTCGAAGCCCTGCTCCTCATAGATCATAACCGGGCAGATCCCGACAATACCAAATACGTGCTGCAACGCATCTACAGCCTCATCATAATCATAGGTGTCCGGGCAGAATACATAAACCCTTCCCTGCTCTTTTTTTACCTCAAACTCACCCTCGATCTTGGAGAGTGCGATCTCCATCTGATGTACGAGAGCATCTTCAAAACGGTAGCGGTTTTTTCCCTTAAGGGCAATCTCCGCATATTTGATCAGAAATGCATGTACTAACATAAAAATTCCTTTCCTTTATATTATCTGCGTGCGTATCTGCGCAGCATCGGGAGCGATTTCTTCAGGGTATCCAGACAGTAATCCACTTCCCCGAAGGTGTTCTCTGCACAGAAGCTGATGCGCACTGTGCTCTCCACTTCAGCTCTTGATAATCCCATTGCTGTCAGGGTCGCACTTGGTTTTCTCTTATGACTGGAGCATGCACTTCCTGCGGAAATATATACTCCGAACTCTTCCATTGTATGAAGGAGGACTTCGCTCCGTACTCCGTGAAAGGTCACACTCATGATGTGCGGTGCCCCGAGCGTCAACGGCATTCCGTTGATGGTAACATCACCAAGCTCTAAAAGTCCTTCTGCCATTCTCTGTTTCAGATCATAGAGATGCTGTATTTTTTTATCAAAATCCGTGTAGACCATTTCAGCGGCCACACCAAGGCCTGCGATCCCCGGTACATTGTCTGTCCCGGAACGCATGCCATTCTGCTGTCCGCCGCCAAGGATCTGCGGCTGCACTCTTACCTTTTCGTTGATATAGAGAAAGCCGGAACCCTTTGGTCCATGGATCTTGTGACTGCTTACGGAGAGAAGGTCAATTCCCAGTTTTTTCGGATAAATACGGTACTTTCCAAAGCCCTGGACCGCATCCACATGGAAAAGTGCCTTCGGGCTTTTCTCATGGACAAGCTTTCCGATCTCTTCTGCCGGCATCACAGCTCCCACTTCATTATTTACGTACATAACAGATACCAGGATCGTATCCGGGCGCAAAGCCGTTTCCAGAGCATCCAGCTTCACAACTCCCTGATGGTCAACCGGAAGTACACTCACCTCGTATCCCTGCTCCTTCAGATAGGCAAATGGCTGGGCAACAGCCGCATGCTCCACTGCTGTCGTGATAATATGGTTTCCCATACGCTTATTCGCTTCCACACCACCGATAATGGCAAGGTTATCGGATTCTGTCCCACCGGAGGTAAAAAGAATCTCTTTTTCGCTGACCTTCAGTAATTTTGCAAGGGTCTGGGCACTGTGGCGGACATAATTCTCCGCCTCCATCCCTTTCTTATGCATGGCAGAAGGATTTCCGAAATCCTCCGTCATGGTTTTGCAGACAATATCCTTTACTTCCTCAAAGCATCTCGTTGTCGCGGAATTGTCAAAATATGCTTCCATAATTTATTCATCCTCCAGTTGAAACATCAGAACAGAGAGTACTGCAAGTCCTGCAGTTTCTGTCCGTAAGATCCGGTGTCCCAGTGTGATGGGCTTCGCACCTGCTTCCATGGCAGCTTCCACTTCCTGCTCCTCAAAGCCACCCTCCGGCCCGATAAAAACGCCGATGCTTTTTCCCGGCTCGATCGAACGGATCAATTCTTTTGTCTCTTTCATCCCTTTCGCAAGCTCATAAGGGATCAGAAGAACATCCAGTTCTTTCGCACACGCAAGAGCTTCTTTAAACGTCATCACAGAATGTACCTCCGGAACAAGCATGCGCTTGGACTGCTTCGCCGCACTCTCTGCGATCTGCTGCCAGCGGGATACTTTTTTCCCGGCCTTCTTCTGATCCAGCTTTACCACACATCGTCTGGTAGATACCGGAATTACCGAATATGCACCAAGCTCCACAGCCTTCTGGATGATCAGCTCCATCTTGTCTGCCTTCGGCAGTCCCTGGAACAGATAAATACGGTTTTTCAGTTCGTAATCCGGCTCCTGGACATAGAGGATATGGAGCAGCACCTCATCCTCCTCTTCGCTTTCGATGACGCAGTGGTATTCCTTTTCTTTATCGCTGATCCAGAGTTCCTCGCCCTTTTTCATGCGGAGCACGTTTACGATATGGTTCACATCACTGCCTGTGATGTGGATCTCATGTCTTTCCCCGTCGATCTGGTGGGGTTCCACAAAAAATCGCTGCATGGGATCAGTCCTTTCTTGCCGTCACAGATACCCACTCACCCTGATGCGTAACCTCTACCAGAGTCAGACCTGCTGCTTCTACAGCCTGTACCACAACCTCTTCCTTCACATCCAGGATGCCGGATGTAATGTAGTATGCACCTTTTTTCATCTGTGCAACGATCACCGGTGTCAGCGGCACCAGAACGTCTGCAAGGATGTTTGCAGTCACGATATCATACTTCCCATATCCGACCTGGTCCTGAACTTCTTTGTCATTGATGATATTTCCGATCATCATGTCAAAAGCCTTCTCCTCGATCTGGTTGGCTTCTTTATTCTCGGATACTGCCGGAACTGCACAGGGATCAAGATCTGTGCCCACCACATGGCCTGCACCAAGCTTCAGGGCAACGATTCCCAGGATACCACTTCCGGTTCCCACATCCAGGATTTCCATTCCTGGCTTCACAAATTTCTTCAGCTGGCGGATCACAAGCTGTGTGGTCTCATGCATACCGGTTCCAAAAGCAGTTCCCGGATCAATGTGGAGGATCATCTTATCCCTGTCTTCTTCCCTGACCTCTTCCCAGGACGGTACAATCAGGATATCATCCACATAGAACTGGTGGAAATACTGCTTCCAGTTGTTGATCCAGTCCTTATCCTCTGTCTGGGATTCTGTAATGGTGGCTTCTCCGATATCAATAAAGCTTCTCAGGTCTTCCAGTGCAGCTTTTACATCCTTCAGGATGCTTTCTGTATCTGCATCCTCATCAAGATAAAAATTTAAGTATGCGATACCGTCATCTGCCGGACCTTCCGGCATGATATCCACAAACATCTGGGCTTTATCCTCATCTGTCAGCGGCTGCTTGTCCTGGATCTCCACACCTTCAATTCCCACCTCAGCAAGTGTACAGATCACGATATCCTCCGCATCGGTTTTTGTTTTCAGTGTAAAACGGTTCCATTTCATATTTCTATATCTCCTTATGCTGTATACACATTTACGGATTTCTGTTCGTTTCCACTGCCTGTCTGCTTCCTCTGCAAACAGGCACTCCCTTTAATATACACGAATCATGAAAAAAAAGAAAGAGGCTTTTTCTGCCTCTTTCCTGTTTTTGTTCTATTTATTCTTCAAACATTTCCTTGACTTTCTCACGAAAACCTTTTTTCTTCTTTTCGTTTTTTTCGGAAGTCTCGGCTGTGCCCTCTGCTGCCGGCCGGTTGCCGCATGCTGCATCAAAGGCTTCCAGTGCCTTCCTGGCCTCTTCGTTTAAGTTGGTCGGGGTCTGGACTACCAGTGTCACATAATGGTCACCACGAACGTTCTTGTTACGCAATGACGGCACACCTTTGCCCTTCAGACGGATTCTTGTATCTGTCTGCGTTCCCGGTTTCACCTCATAAGCCACTTCACCGTCTACCGTATTGATCCGCATCTCACCGCCAAGTGCAGCCTGTGCAAATGTGATCGGAGCTGTTGAAAAGATATTCATGTCCTGTCTCTGGAAGATTGGATGACGGGCTACATTTACCTCTACCAGCAGATCTCCTCTCGGTCCGCCGTTGGTTCCCGGCTCACCCTTGTCACGGATACGGATACACTGGCCATTGTCGATACCGGCTGGTACCGATACCTGGATCTTCTTTCTGGAAGATGTATATCCGGTTCCACGGCAGGCACTGCACTTGTCCTTGATCACCTTACCGGTTCCGTTACAGTCCGGACAGGTCTGAACATTTCGTACCATGCCGAACATGGACTGCTGCGTATAAACGATCTGCCCCTGGCCTTTACATTTCGGACAGGTGACCGGAGAGGTTCCCGGCTTCGCACCGGTTCCATGACATGTGGTACATTCATCCTTCAGAACGATCTCCAGCTCTTTCTCGCAGCCAAAAACCGCTTCCTCAAAGGTAATATTCACACGTGCACGAAGATTCGCACCTTTCATCGGCCCGTTGTTTGCCCGTCTGGTTCTGCCTCCGCCGCCGAAAAGGTCTCCGAAGATATCTCCGAAGATGTCTCCCATATCTGCACCGTTAAAGTCGAATCCGCCAAAGCCGCCGGCTCCGCCTCCGCCGCCATTCTCAAATGCCGCATGGCCAAACTGGTCATACTGTTTTCTCTTGTCGGCATCACTTAATACGGTGTAAGCCTCCGTCGCCTCTTTAAACTTCGCCTCAGCCTCTTTATCACCCGGATTCACATCCGGGTGATATTTCTTGGCCAGCTTACGATATGCTTTTTTTAATGTTGCGTCGTCGGCGTTTTTATCCACACCTAAGACTTCATAATAATCTCTTTTATCAGCCATTGTAATTATTTCCTACTTGTTTTAGACTTCCTTGTAATCCGCATCTACAACGTCATCGCCGTATCCTGCTTCATTTCCGCCCTGGGCACCGGCGTTGCCACCCATGTTACCCATATCCGGTCCAGGACCAGCCTGACCCTGTGCTCCCTGAGTCTGCTCATACATCTTAGAGAACAGCTTCTGAGCACTCTCCATCATCTTCTCCTGTGCAGCCTTGATATCTGCAACCTGGGAATCGGTAAGCTCCTGAGCGTCTGCTGTCTGGGCAAGGAGATCTTTCAGTGCATTGAGGTCAGCCTCAACGCTTGCCTTATCATTTGCATCAAGCTTGTCGCCAGCTTCTTTCAGCGCATTTTCAACCTGGAATACCATGGAATCTGCATTGTTTCTTGTGTCAATAGCTTCTTTACGTTTCTTATCCTGAGCCTCAAACTCCGCTGCCTCTTTAACAGCCTTGTCGATATCGGAATCGGACATGTTTGAACCAGCTGTGATCGTGATGTGCTGCTCTTTACCTGTTCCAAGATCCTTGGCAGATACATTAACAATACCGTTGGCATCGATATCAAAGGTTACCTCGATCTGCGGAACTCCACGACGTGCTGGCGGGATTCCATCCAGACGGAACTGTCCGAGGGATTTGTTGTCTTTCGCGAACTGACGCTCACCCTGTACAACGTTGATATCTACAGCTGTCTGGTTGTCTGCCGCTGTGGAGAAGATCTGGCTCTTCTTTGTAGGAATTGTAGTATTTCTCTCGATCAGACGGGTTGCGATACCACCCATTGTCTCGATGGACAGGGACAGCGGAGTAACATCCAGAAGAAGGATATCGCCGGCACCTGCATCACCTGCAAGTTTACCACCCTGTACGGAAGCACCAAGTGCAACACATTCATCCGGGTTCAGGTTCTTGCTTGGCTCTTTACCTGTTAACTGTCTTACCTTATCCTGTACAGCCGGGATACGGGAAGAACCACCAACCAGAAGTACCTGGCCAAGCTCGGAAGCTGTGATTCCCGCATCAGACAGTGCACGGCGAACCGGGTCTGCTGTCATCTCTACAAGATCATGTGTCAGCTCATCGAATTTCGCTCTTGTAAGGTTCATATCGAAATGCTTCGGTCCCTCAGCTGTTGCTGTGATGAACGGAAGGTTGATATTTGTTGTTGTTGCGGAAGAAAGCTCTTTCTTGGCCTTCTCAGCTGCCTCTTTCAGTCGCTGAAGAGCCATCTTGTCATTACTGAGATCTACGCCCTCTGTTCTCTTGAACTCAGAAAGCATGTAATCTGTGATCTTCTTATCAAAGTCATCTCCACCAAGACGGTTGTTACCAGCTGTGGAAAGAACCTCGATCACGCCATCCCCGATCTCGATAACAGATACATCGAATGTACCGCCACCAAGGTCGTATACCATGATCTTCTGCTCTTTCTCATTATCAAGACCATATGCAAGAGCTGCCGCTGTAGGCTCGTTGATAATACGTTTTACATCAAGACCTGCAATCTTACCTGCATCCTTTGTTGCCTGACGCTGGGCATCGTTGAAGTAAGCCGGTACTGTGATAACTGCCTCTGTTACTTTCTCGCCGAGATATGCCTCTGCATCCTTTTTCAGCTTCTGAAGGATCATCGCAGAGATCTCCTGCGGTGAATATTTCTTCTCGTCGATGGTTACACGGTAATCGGTACCCATCTCTCTCTTGATAGAGGAGATTGTTCTTTCAGCATTTGTAACTGCCTGACGTTTTGCAGGCTCACCTACCAGACGCTCTCCTGTTTTTGTGAATGCTACAACGGATGGTGTTGTTCTTGCGCCCTCTGTATTTGCAATAACTGTCGGCTGTCCGCCTTCCATTACGGCTACACAGCTGTTTGTTGTACCTAAGTCAATACCAATAATCTTTCCCATGATTTTTTCCTCCTGTTTTAGTCTGTATCTGTAAAATTACATTATCAGCAATTAGTTGGCAACCTTTACCATGCTGTGGCGTACCACGAAGTCCTTGTAGGTATAACCCTTCTGGAATTCTTCCACCACAATGTTCTCGCCAGCCTCTTCATCCTCAACGTGCATTACTGCATTGTGCAGATCCGGGTTGAACTCTTTGCCAACCGCCTCGATGGGTTTAACTCCGAGGTCATCCAGTGTTGTGGTAAGCTGCTTGTAGATCATTTTCATTCCATCTGCAAAAGCATCGCCCTCCTGCGCCTGTGCAAGACCTCTCTCGAAGTTATCCACAACCGGCAGGATCTTCTCAACGATTTCTTTCGCTCCGATGATGTACATGCTGGATTTTTCTTTTTCGGTTCTTTTACGGAAATTATCAAATTCAGCCATGGTACGCTTCAGGCGATCGGTAAGCTCCTCCACCTTCTGCTCGGATTTATCTTTTTTCTTCTTTCCGAAGAAAGAAGTTTTTGATTTTTCTTCTTTTTTATCCTCTGGGGCAGCTTCTTCGCCTGGAGTCTTATCTTCTTCCTCCGGCAGATCTTCTCCCTCCGGTGTCAGGTTCTCTTCTGCCTGATCTCCATCAGTTACGGGAATCTCTTTCTCCGCTTCCTGCTCTTCGGATGTTTTCTTTGTTTCCTCCGACACTTTTCTTCTACCGCCTTTCTAAGTTTTCTTTTTTTTCAAAACGTCATCCAGATGATTCTTCAGTTCTTTCAGACTGTCTACAACATTCTCATAATCCATCCTCTTCGGACCGATGATCCCAATGGTTCCGTACATTCCGTCACCCAGCTCATACCTGGCTGTCACAATACTGCAGTCCTTCATGGTCTGTATCGGCATCTCATCACCAATATAAACCTGGATTCCTGTATTCTCCCCATCGGACATCTGGCCTTTAACAAGGTCTGCAAGCTCATGCTTCTCCTCAAATGCAGAGATCAGTTCAGTTGCCTTATCCTTGTCAGCAAGCTCAGGATATTTAAAAATATTGGTCGCGCCTGAAGTATAGATTTCCATGTCTTCCTCATCTACATGAATGGTATCCGCCACCGCATCCAGAACAGTTGCTATCACCCCACTGTGGCTGCCTGCCTGTTCCTTCAGTCTGGCTATCATTCCAAGATTGATATCCTGGATCGGTATTCCATTCAGATTGGTATTCAGAAGAAGATTCAGCTTCAGGATCGTCTGGTCATCCATCTCCTCATCCAGGCTGATGATCTGATTGCGCACAGTGTTGTTGTCACTGACAACCACCGCCACAAGCTGAAGTTCACTCATTCTTGACAGCTGGATAAATTTGATCTTGTTCCCGCTGTACTGCGGAACAGAAACCATGGTCGCATAGTTCGTGTTGGAGGCAAGAACCTTCGCCACCTTCTTCAGCACCTTATCCATCTTATCTGTCTTCTCAATGATCAGATCTCTCAGTTCTGCAACCTCTTCTTCCTTCTCCTTCATCAGCTCATCTACATAAAGCCGGTATCCTTTATCAGAGGGAATTCTTCCTGCGGAGGTATGAGGCTGGACGATATAGCCCATATCCGTCAGATCTGACATTTCATTTCGGATCGTTGCGGAGCTTACATTGAGATCCGCATACTTGGAAATGGTTCTGGAACCAACCGGTTCACCGGTCTCCATATAGGTCTTGATGATTGCTTTCAAAATTTTTCTCTTGCGCTCATTCAACACCTCTTCCATGAAACCAGCTCCCTTCCATTTGTTATTCCTGACGGATAATAAATCTTATTTTTCATATCTGTTAGCACTCATTTTAGTGGAGTGCTAACATCTATAGTCATAAGATAGCACCGCGAAAATTATTTGTCAATATATTTCGGGAAAAAGTTTGTGTTTTTTTTATGTTTTTTATTCTTTTTGAACTTCTTCCAATTCTTCCAGGTTCTTCCGAAGCTCGATCATCTTATCACGAAGCTCTGCTGCCAGCTCGAAATTCAAATCTGCCGCTGCAGCACGCATCTGCTTCTCCACCTGGGCGATGACCTTGGTGAGTTCTTTACGGTTCATGGATTCCGGATCCTTCTTAAGCTTCACTTCCGTTTCCGCAACTTTCTTTGATACTGCGATCAGATCACGGACTGCCTTCCTGATCGTAGTCGGGGTAATTCCATGTTCCTTATTATAGGCTTCCTGGATTGCACGTCTTCTCTCGGTCTCGGAGATCGCTTTTTCCATGGATTCTGTCATGTTGTCCGCATACATGATAACATGGCCTTCGCTGTTTCGCGCCGCACGTCCGATGGTCTGTACAAGCGAAGTTTCGGAACGGAGAAAGCCCTCTTTATCCGCATCCAGGATAGCTACCAGGGTGATCTCCGGGATATCCAGGCCTTCCCGCAAAAGATTGATTCCAACCAGCACATCAAATACATCCAGACGCATATCACGGATGATCTCCGCCCTCTCCAGCGTATCAATATCCGAATGCAGATACCGGACCCGGATTCCCAGATCCTTCATATAACCGGTGAGATCTTCTGCCATACGCTTGGTCAGGGTGGTGATCAGCACCTTGTTTTTCTTCTCTGTTTCTTTATTTACCTCCGCTACCAGGTCATCGATCTGCCCTTCGATCGGGCGCACCTCCACCTTCGGATCAAGAAGTCCTGTCGGACGGATGATCTGCTCTGCCCGGAGAAGCTCATGGTTAAATTCATATTCTCCCGGTGTGGCAGACACGAACATCACCTGGTCAAGTTTCGTCTCGAATTCATCAAAGCTTAAGGGACGGTTGTCCTTGGCGGACGGGAGACGGAATCCATAATCCACCAGTGTCTGCTTGCGGCTCTGGTCCCCTGCGTACATGCCGCCCACCTGTGGAACTGTTTTATGAGACTCATCTATAATAAGTAAAAAATCATCTCCAAAGTAATCCATCAATGTATACGGTGGTTGTCCAGGTGCAAGCCCGGTCAGATGTCTGGAATAGTTCTCAATTCCGGAACAGAAGCCCGTTTCCTTCATCATCTCCACATCAAAGTTGGTGCGTTCCGCAATCCGCTGGGCTTCGATCAGCTTATCCTCACTTTTGAAATATTCCACCTGCTCCTTCATTTCTTCCAGGATGGCATCTGCCGCACGGCGGATCTGTTCCTGAGGAACCACGTAATGAGATGCCGGAAAAATCGCCGCATGGCTTTCCACGCTTTTGATCTCTCCTGTCAGTACATCAATATCTGTGATCCTCTCGATCTCATCTCCAAAAAATTCCACGCGCACAGCCCGGTCCGTAGAGTTCGCCGGAAAAATCTCCAGCACATCTCCCCGGACACGGAATGTTCCTCGGTGAAAATCAATCTCATTCCTTGTATACTGGATATCGATCAGCTGTTTGATAACCTCGTCCCGGTCCTTCTCCATACCAGGCCTGAGCGAGATCATCATATCAAAAAATTCCTGAGGTGCACCCAGGCCGTAAATACAGGACACAGAAGAAACAACGATCACATCTTTCCGCTCACATAAGGCTGCCGTGGCAGAAAGGCGGAGCTTGTCGATCTCATCATTGGTGGATGCATCTTTGGCAATATAGGTGTCTGTGGACGGTACGTAGGCCTCCGGCTGGTAATAGTCGTAGTAGGAGACAAAGTATTCTACTGCGTTCTCCGGAAAGAATTCCTTCATCTCCCCGTAAAGCTGCGCCGCCAGTGTTTTATTGTGCGCAAGTACCAAAGTTGGTTTATTTAACTGGGCGATGACATTCGCCATGGTGAACGTCTTACCGGAGCCTGTGACACCCAGCAAAGTCTCGAACTGGTTGCCTTCCTTAAAGCCCCTGACCAGTTTTTCAATCGCCTGAGGCTGGTCGCCGGTGGGTTGATATTCGGAGTGTAGTTTGAAGATTTGTTGTGAATTTTGCACAAAAGCACCTCCTGGTTTTTATATCAGAAAAGTTCGTCTGATATCATGTGCAAATTCGGCACATGATCCAATTCGCCGTTCGCCAATCATGCAAGCATGTTGGCTCACTTGCGCTCATTATACCAAGTCGCTAGCGCGACGGCTAGTGTACTGACATATTTATATTTAGCATTACCGCCACTTACACGGAAGTGGC
>CAVIGE010000006.1:0-70648 GCA_963642325.1 Prevotella sp. CAG:279 | reverse complement strand
TAATTTTTTTGCATAGAAAAGAGGCTGCACACTAATTACTTAGTGCGACAGCCCCTTTTTTCTTTTACCTGCCAGGAGCAAAGCCCCGGCATACAAAATCCAGCACACACCGCCCGAGATCATTCCATATTTCATACCAGGAACCTGATAATCGAGTTCAATCTGATGCTCGCCTTTTGAAACCTTAAATGCCAGGAAACCAATATCTCCCTGCAGGACTTCCGTCTTCTCGCCATCAACAGTAACCGTCCAGCCATTTTCATATGGGATCATGCACATCACATATCCATCTGTCTCTGCGTCCACACTTCCGGTCACATGGGAATCCTTTTCCGGTGCATTCAGTATCACACTGGAATGCTCCTGCTCCTCTGATACCGGGGCAAGCTGGCTGATATCCGAAATATCCTCTCCGCCTTCCACGGCTATTGCATTGGAAAGCAGTATCTCTCTGTTTTTCTTTTGTTTTTTCCCCTTGCAAAGCTCCTTCAGGCTTTTCTCTGAGATCGTATTCTCATAGAATCTGGCCACATTGCCTTCTTCCCTGTTCCGGTAAAGATAAATCTCACCAAACCGGCCGATCCGCTCATACTTACTGCTGTCCTGTTCTCCGCTTTTCGAAAGAAGGTAACGGACTCCCATAAAAGCCCCGAACACATTATTATCTGCCATCTGCCAGAAGGTATAACGGTTTTTGTCCAGATAACAGAATTCCGGATAACAGATATTTACGAATTCCTTTACCTTTCCATTCATAACCGAATTGTAGGTGCTGATCCCACGGTAATTCTGCGCAAGAGAATCCATGGAAACCGTACCTGATGAATAATCCTTCTCAACTCTGTAAAATTCCGGATCTGTCTTACGAAGATATGCCAGCGCATCCTGCACATCCTGTCTGTAAAGCTCCCCGTAATAGCTCTGCGGCCTGTAAAAAACAGCCCTTGCCTCTGTCTCCGAATCCTCAGACTGAAGCTTTTCCGAAAATGCCGCAGTCTGCGCTTCTATCTGCTCTGCCGATGTGTCCGTTTTTTTCAGACAGATTCTGTCTGTATAGGTAATTCCGCCTTCTGATATCACATTCACAGCCAGCATCACCATCAGACATCCCGTCACGGCTTTACGAAGCTTTTTTTTCCGGCCAAAGCCCAAAAACAGGACGCAGAGTACCATAACGGTTCCTGTTACTCCAAGAATCACTGCATTTTTCCTGTATTCCGCAAAAATGCTTACCTCATATCCCGTTCTGTATGCCCGGATCATCAGAAACTCCACAACAGCCAGGCCAATAATACTGATCCTGCCACCGGCCTGGAGATAATCCCACATCCATGCAAAAACCAAGAGAAATACAGCCATCAGGATATAAGTAAAGCGATAGGTAGGCTGGACTGTAAATGCGTTAAACATAATCCCGCCAAGATGAAGCAGCATGATCACAAGGAGCAGTGTACAGGCTCCGTAAACCGCTCGTTTCACACGTTTTTTCTCATTGCTTCTCCAGAAGGTAAGAACAAACTGTACCAAAAAGATCACGGACAGAACTGAACAGAACAATATCGGATCCTCATAATAATTCAGGTATCCTTCGTATTTCGAATCCCCCAGAGTCTGAAGATTCTGGAGATTCGTGGAAAATATCCTGGTCAGCAGTTCATTATAATAATCGGAACCATAGGGTTTGATGCATATTTTAAGAAGACTTAAAATTCCTGTGCTTCCGCTGGAAACTCTTGACGAATTCATAATATTCTCTGCCATCGGAAGAAAAAAGCCCATACTCATACCGATTCCCAGGATCATCTGTCCGCATCCCAGGAAAAATTTCCGGATTCCGCTCTTAAAACCAGCCGCGTTCATCAGAATACGGAAGATCAGGTAAAAACCGGCAAAGATCAGTGTCATATAAGAAAAATAAACACTATAGATCCCACTCAGGAATATACTCACCGGAAAAAGCGCGCGGCCTTTTTTTCCCTGGATAAATTTCTCCTCAAAAAGAAGGATCAGCGGCAGATAGACCACCACCATACCAAACTGGTAATGCTGTCCCCATACAAGGAGATACCCGTTCAGTCCGTAGGCAAAAGATGCCAGGAACCTGGCCTGTCTGGTATACTCAAACTCGGACAAGAACCAGTAAAAGAGCCAGCCTGCTGCCAGGATCTTCAGGATCTGAATGACCACCAGGTAATACAGCATATGCGCCGGTCCCAGGATCACACCGATAAGACAGATCAAAAACAGGGATGGATCTGCCTGCAGCATCGTAAATAAGCTGCTCCCGATCCCATTTGTAAAATCCCAGAACGAAAAGGTTCCGGCACGAAGATGGTTCACAATATCTGCATAGTACATGGTGTACTGCTGCCAGGTATCCCCTCCCACATCATCAAAAACCAGTACTGAATCTCCGAACAGATACTTCCGGAAAATAAACATGCTGCTAAAAAACAAAACTGCCAGAAGCAGCAGCCTTGTTTTTGAATCTTTTGTTATCCATTTCATCTTATCTGTCCTCCTGTATCTGTTTCAGATAACAGAACTGGCTCTTCAATGTAAGATTGGGATTATAGTAAGGATCTCCCTTTTTCAGGATATCCGGCCATTTCTTTTCGAACAGGGCGATCTCTTTATTAAACCGCGCTATTTTTTCGGGAGTGTCCTCCATACCTCTGGATTTCGACTCATAATGATACAGCTCTGCATAAGGGGTAAAAACCACCTTATCACCGTTTTTCCTGATCTTCATGCAGAGATCCACATCATTGAACGCAACGCTGAAAGCCTCGTCAAATCCACCGGCCTTCCTAAAAGATGATGCCTTTACCATCATGCAGGCTCCTGTTACTGCACTGATGTCCTGCACACTGATCATACGCCCCATATATCCAATATCATATCTCGGAGCGTGGCACATAACATGGCCTGCGATTCCTCCAAGGCCGATAACAACCCCTGCATGCTGGATCGTATCGTCCGGATAATACAGCTTCGCACCTGCCATGCCGATTCCATCCTGCTGGCAGAGCTGAAGCATTTCCTCCAGCCAGGAATCTGTGATGATCTCCACATCATTATTCAGAAACAGGATATACTCACCCTTCGCCTGTTCCACCGCAAAATTATTGATTGCAGCATAGTTGAAACCCTTTTCCCAGGTGAGGACACGGACATTTCCGAATCCCGCCGAAAGCTCCTTATAATATGCAAAGGTTTCTTCTTTTTCACTGTTGTTCTCCACAACTATGATCTCATAATTCTTCCAGGTTGATTTCTTCTCTATGGACGAAATACATAATTCAAGATCCTGGATATGATCTTTATTCGGAATGATAATGGAAACCATCGGCTCTCCGACAATAGCCACATGGCTCCGGTACCAGCCCGGATGTTCCGTCATTTCTACTTCTGCCTGGATTCCAAGCCTCTGGTAATGGGCCTCTATCGCCCTTTTTCCCGCCTCAAAAGCATATCTCTTGCTCTCCGGGTTTTCAGCTGTGGAATCCGTATGGCATCTCCAGTGATACAGGATCTTCGGAATATGGACAATCTCTTTTTCACTCACAGCCTCTGTGCTGCGGAAAACAAAATCATAATCCTGTGCTCCGTCATACTCGCTGCGGAGCATTCCTGCTTTTTTAACTACCTCACGGGAAACGACAAACAGATGGCAGATATAATTCACAGTACACAACAGCTGCGGGTTAAAATCGGATTTCAGGTTCGGTTCAAAAAATTTCCGTCCATCCATGGACATCTTATCTTCATCCGAATAGAGGATTTTTGTTGCCGGTTTTTCATTCAGTGCCTTCACACATTCAAACAATGCATTCGGTGCCAGTTCATCATCGTGATCTGCAAATGCGATAAATTCTCCCGTTGCTGTCTCAATGGCACGGTTTGTATTCTCGGAAATCTGCAGCGCGCAGTCATGAGAAACCACACGGATCCTTTTTTCCCCTGCTGCCAGCTCCTTCAGAAGTCCTTTCAGGGGAGAATCTGCACCACTTCCGTCGGACAGACATAATTCCCAGTTTCCATATGTCTGCGCCTGCACAGAAGCCACCAGACTTCTTAAATATTTCTCAGGCGTCCTGTACAGCGGCACAACAATGGATATCCTGGGGCTGTACTCAAATCTGGTCTTTCTCTGCTGTGCCAGCTCTGCCTTGTCCGGCATATGATATCTGAGCCATTTCTGGTAGGAGATCTCTTCTCCTGACGTATGTTTTATTTTTGCCGCAATTTTTCTCAAGAGTGCCCTGTTCCCCTGATTTTTCCAGTAATAATAGCCTTTTTCCGCATATTTTTCTATTTTGGCAGCCATGATCCGGGATTTCTGCATGGAAATTTTTTTTACTGCTTTCTTTGTACCTGCCTGGAATACCAGATAAAGATAACGGCCGGTAAGCCCGGTCAGTTCCATATAAAAACCTGTATCTCCCGGATCCTCGGCTTCCTGGTAAAGCTGCGTCACATCGATCCTGTCTGTTCTTTTTATTTCAGCTTTTACCGGTTTTTTATTTTCATCGTAAACCCGTATCACTACCGGGCGGTCAGCAATAGCCCAGCCTTTCACGCGGACATTGCCCTGCCGGATCTTTTCTTCCTCAAAATATATCTGGGGCTTGTCTCTTTTTTTCTCAAGAGCTTTCACCGAAACAGAGAACCACTGCGTTCTTCTGCCGTTTATCTCTGTATACACCGTCAGTTTACGGAATCCGGAAATATCATCCGGAAGTCCGATATTAACTGTGACCCTTTCGCCCTGCCCTGGCTTCTGCGGTTCGGATTTTGGAGCTTTTACAGTTGTTTTCAGTTTTCTTCCATCCAGGCAGGCCTGCATTTTGGCCCCTTCCGGACGGACTCCCTGTACAATATACTGATTTCTGTCCAGAAGATGAAATCTCTCATTCTGAACTCCAAATATTTTTTCAGCCATTATACGCCTCATTTCTTTCTTCCATTTTCTGCAGCGAGCAGTCTCCTGCCTTCAGGGTCAGATTGGGACTGTAATAAGGATCCCCTGCCTGAAGCTCTTTTTTCCATTTGTCACGGAAGCATTTCACTTCCCTGCCAAAGCGTGCTATCTTTTCCGGGGTATCCTCCATACCTCTGGACTTTGACTCGTAGTGATAAAGCTTTGCATATGGGGTAAAGACAATTTTTTCATCCATACTGCGTACCTTCATACACAGGTCGATATCATTAAATGCCACCTTCAGATTCTCATCAAAGCCTCCTGCTGCCCGAAATACGGAAGCCTTTACCAGCATGCACGCAGCTGTGACAGCACCGATCTCCTGGACGCTGATCAAACGCCCCATATAACCGATCTCATTTCCAGGTGCCTTGCACATAACGTGGCCTGCAATTCCTCCAAGTCCCAGCACAACGCCTGCATGCTGGATCGTATCATCCGGATAATACAGCTTTGCACCGACCATTCCAACCCCCTTCTGCTGACAGATCTGAAGCATCTCCTCCATCCAGGAGGGAGTGATGACCTCCACATCATTGTTCAGGAACAGAAGGTATCCGCCCCTTGATTCCCGTACAGCAAAATTATTAATCGCGGAATAGTTGAATTCTTTTTTCCAGGTAAGAACCCTTACATTATCATATCTGTGCTGAAGCTCCTCATAGTATACAAAAGTCTCTTTCTTTTCGCTGTTGTTCTCCACTATAAGGATCTCATAATTTTTCCATGTGGACTTCTCCTCTATGGATGTGATGCACAGCTCCAGATCATCAATATGGTCTTTATTTGGAATGATAATAGAGATCAGCGGTTCACCGGTAATAGCCACATGGCTTCTGTACCAGCCCGGATGCTTCGCCATCTCTACCTCTGCCTGAATTCCCAGTCTCCGGTAATGATCCGCAACCGCTCTTTTTCCCGCTTCAAAAGCATATTTCTTGCTCTGCGGGTTCGCAGCTGTGGAATTCATATGGCTTCTCCAGTGATACAGGACTCTCGGTATATGAACGATATTTTCTGCCTGTTCGCAGCACCGTAAGATCAGATCAAAATCCTGTGCTCCGTCATATTCACTGCGGAAGGCTCCCACCTGATCCAGAAGACTCTTTCTGAAGGCAAAAATATGACAGATATAATTATTCTCACGAAGACGGAACAGGTTGAAATCCGGCTTGAAATTCGGTTCAAAATAATGCTTTCCGTCCATGCTGACCTTATCTTCATCTGTATAGATAATATCTGCATTCTCCTCTGTAATGGCTTTCGCAATATGAAAAAGTGCATCCGGTTCCAGCACATCATCATGATCGCAGAGCAGAATATATTCCCCCACTGCCATCCTGACCGCAGCATTGGTATTTTCGGAAATTCCCCTGTTTTCTGCAAGCTTCCTGTAAAAGATCCGTTTCTCTCTGCCGTATTTCTTCTGCAAAAAATTCCTGATCTCATTGCCTTCGCTGCCGTCAGCAAGGCAGAGCTGCCAGTTTCCGTAAGTCTGGCTGATCACAGAATCCAGAAGCTCTTTCAGGTATTCCTTCGGCGTATTATACACAGGGATCACGATACTGATCAGCGGACTCCGTGAAAATACCGTCTCCCTCTGTTTTTTCAGTTCTTTCCTTCCGGCAGCATGGGACAGGAGCCATATCTCATAATCCTGGGAACGCCCATCTGGCTGGTAGGTTTCAACATAGCGGATAAATTCCCTTAAGCCATTTTCCCGGATATATGATAAATTTTTTCTTCCGTTTCCCGGTCCAAGAAGCTTCATCCGCTGATACAAAACGGAATCCTTCTTTCGAAGCTTCGAGATACTGATCTTATAAACCTTAGATACTACGCGTCCATTGAAACGGAGGCATATATTCCGTTCAGATATCTTATTCAGGTCGATCTTCACGGAAAAACCAAGCTCCCGTTCTTTCTCCGGCTGCAGCCCTCTGGCCTCTTCCACATCCGGCCTTCTGCTTCTGGTGATGCTGCATTTGAGCGGTCTGCCTGCCTGGTCTTCCACCAGAACCTCCGCAGATTCTTTTTCATCCAGAACCCAGCCGTCGATCATCAGTGTATGATTACTCATGATCTGTTCTCTGTCGATACAGTATTCCAGAAGACTGTCCTCGCAGAAAAGCTTAAGCTTACCGGTATCTGTCTTCCAGAGCACTACGGTCTCGCCATCCATTGTAAGACGCAGCTCCAGCCTGCTGTACTTATCTGCCAGTTTCAGGATCTCAGGTATCCGGATGACAAATCCTGCATCCTTTACCTCACCAAGTCTCCCGAGATTTTTGGATACATCCGGCCTGTCAACATATTCTGGTTTCAGCCTGAAAAGTTCTTTTTCATCTCCCCACAGAACAAAAATACCTTCCTTTTTTTCCTGTGAGACTGCCCATCCACTCAGGATCAGAGTATGGGCATCCACACTATCATATTTTTGTTCTTCAAAATTTCTGAATATTCTTTTCATAAATATATCCCTCTTGCGAAACCTCAGCTGTCTGTTACATTTTTTTCAGTTTACAGTATATCTGCCATAAATGGCTGTCTTCCATAACCTTACGCATGGATTCCTTTTTTTTGAAATCCCGGCGGATCTGATAAAGATCCTGCTCCTTATCTTTATATTTCTGCCAGAATTTCTGTCTCGCTTCTTTTTCATCTGTAAACTCCAGATGAATTTCCATAACTCCTGCCTTCTCCGGGATTTCATTAATAATGATCTGCGGATCCTCAACGCCGAAATAGTAAACACCGCCGCCAAGATAACATCCCTCTGTAACAAATTTTACAGGTGCCCCGTTCTCCCAGCACAGCTTCCGGATGTACAGTCCGCACTGCAGTTCTCCCGGATCAAGCCTCAGTTTCTCTGTGTGATCCGGAAGTGTAAATCGTACACGGATTTCCCTGTTCTTTATCGGATACCGCCTGGAATCCTCTTCATTGAAGTCTCGGCCTGCATCCCAGAATACCTGCAGGGTCTGGGATGCCTCCCTTTTCCTTTCCTCATAAAGCTGTACAGCGTCTGCCTTGCCCGGGGAAATACTTCCATAAAGATTTTGCATTGCATGGTGGCTGCCGAGCATATATTTCTGGAAATTCTTCTCCATCATTCTATAAGTCCGGCACTCTTCTTGTGTAAGCCCCGCTTTCTCATAGAATCCCCGTTTCTTCAGGCTTTCACGTTTCCCGTCACTTTCCAGATAATAGTGGATCATGCGGTATACCAGAAAATTCGATGGCACAGGAAAAAAGAAGGTCCACTCATAATCAATAACCGTGGCAGCTTCCCCATTCAGGATCACATTCGCAGGAACAAGATCAATATTGGAAACCGGTGCTGATTTCAGCTCCTCCGAAAGAGTCACCTCTCCGAATACCTTCGTAAATCCAGCTGTCCTATGGAACCTTTCCTTCTCATGGATCTGTTTCACCTTATTTACATAGGAAAAAAGCAGTGCCTCTGCCTGGTCTTCTTCCCCATTCTCCAGAAGAGTATCCAGCTTCTCCTCCAGCGTAATACCTGTGAGATATTCAAATTCTGCTGCTTTTGGCTGTGCCTTGCAGGAACTTACCCTGATCCCTGCCGGCCCGTAAAGCTTTCCAAGCTCTGTACAGACCTTCTCCAGATTGTTCACATGGACTTCTGCTTCCTTTGCTTCCGGAAGCTTTCTCACTGTACGGCTGCCATTTTCTGTCAGACCGATTTCTGTACGGATAGCAAATTTCCTGTCCCTCTCGTTGGAAAACTTGGTATAGACCGTTTCCACTTCCGGCTGTTCCCTGCCGATCATAAGCAGGAAAGAATTGGCAAATTCCTGATACAGGTCATTGTCAAGAAGCGTATCATACACCGGTGATTCCTGAAAAAGCTGCAGGCGGAAGCGGTCAAAATTATACTCTGTCCGGTTCAGCTCCCCCTTCGCCGGAAGATATTTCTCAGAATATACAGCCATCGGGAATTTGTAATCCGGGAACGGATAATACCAGGAGGCCTTAAGCTCCCCGGCCTGCTTCAGGATCTGGCGGAATTCTTTTCTGGTAAATGTCTTAACACCCCTGGTCCTTGGATAGCCCTCCAGCCCCTCAAAGAGAATTCCGAAATGATCCTCCGTACATCCGGCCCAGTACTTCAGGCCCAGACGGTTCTCAATAGCAAGAATGATCTTTCCGTCCGGCTTCAGATGCCGGGCAATCGTCTTCAGAAAATCCACATAAGGATTTTCACTCTGGATATAAGCTTCGCCATACTCAAACACACCGATCAGTGTAATATAATCATATTTCTCTGTAAGGTTCTTTTCGATCTCCTGGAAATTTCCTACCAAGATCTTAAGATTTTCCTGGTCTCTGTGACGGTAGGCGTTGATCCGGCTTCTCTTCATGGAAAGGTCGATACTTGTCACCTCTCCGGCATTTCGGCAAAGTGCACCCGTAACGGCTCCGCAGCCTGCGCCAACCTCCAGCACCTTCTCATCCCCCTTAAAAGGAATCCAGCTTAAAATATTCTCCCTGATATGCGAAAAATGATACAGGATCGGCCAGCTCTTTCTTCTGGCGATCACCTGATTAAATTCTTCCGGTGTATGATCCCTGGCAATAGACAGCATCTCATCCTCAATCACACCGTCACTATACAGATCCTCTCCCGGATAATACGTAGTATCCAGGAATACCTTTCCAATTCTCTCTCCCATACTTAATCCTCACATTGTATTTCCACTCTGGAATTCATATCATAAAAGCCCACTGTGTTCTTTGCTGAAACTACGGTGATGTTGCAGGCATCATACAGTCTGTGGAACACTGTGAAATCCCCATCTTTATAGCCGGTACAGCCAAAAGAAAGAAGATATTCCCCTCCCTGGAGGTTCATCTCCTGAGTAAAGGTAACTGTGCAGACATTTCCCCTGCCTGATTTCTCCACCTGGGCCTTTTCAAACATCGTATTGGTTCCTGTGATCTCTGTTCCCCTGATATTTTTAAAGGTATAGGCCATGATCGGCTCCTGGATATCCTCGTTAAAACGGACTCTCATACGGATCTGGAAGCTGCTGCCCTTCTCGATCGTATTGGAACGGATTCCCCTGTCATCAACCACCTCAAAATCAATGATCTCAGCCATGCGGTTTCCATACTCCAGCATATTCGGGTTTGCCTGGAAATTCCCTTCGTCCTTCTTTTCCTCCTTTGAGGAAGCTTTGGATTCTTCCTGCTGCTTCACAGGATCCTGACCTACCAGAAGCTGCTTGTAAATGTCTACCATCTGCTTGGGAGAGCCTTCGTCCAGCTTTACACCTTTATTCAGAAGGATCACGCGGTCACAGTATTTAGACACGCTGCTCAGGTCATGGCTTACAAATAAAATGGTCTTACCCTGCTTCTTGAATTCTTCGAATTTGTGATAACATTTTGCCTGAAAAAAAACATCTCCCACTGACAATGCCTCGTCAACGACAAGGATCTCCGGGTCAATGTTGATGGCAACAGCAAAAGCCAGACGCACGAACATACCACTGGAATAAGTCTTTACAGGCTGATGGATAAAATCTCCAATGTCTGCAAAGTCCAGGATATCGTCGAGTCTGGCATCAATCTCTTCCTTGGAAAATCCGATCATGGTTCCATTAAGATATACATTCTCAAGGCCGGAATATTCCATATTAAAGCCTGCCCCCAGCTCCAGAAGCGCGGAAATACGGCCATTCACCTTCACCTCGCCTTCCGTTGGAGTCAGCACGCCGGTAATGATCTTCAAAATAGTGGATTTACCGGAACCGTTCGTTCCGATAATTCCCACGCACTCGCCCTCCCGGATATCAAAATTCACATCATGAAGTGCATAATGCTCACGGTAGAGCTTCTTCCTGGTAAGCCCAAGTGCCTCCTTCAGTCGATCTGAGGGCCTGTCATAAAGCTTATACATCTTGGTGAGATGACTCACCTGTATTACATTTTTATTATCCACGTTCTTTCCTTTCCTTTACATTCTACAGTACATCTGCAAAGTGAATGCGCAGACGCCTAAATACCCAGCTGCCAAATAGGAAACACAGGATCGTAAACACCCAGAAATATACCGTCCATCCTGCATGTTCAAAGAACCACTCCTTCATAAGGAAGGTATCCCTGTATCCGGAAACCACATAATATAAAGGATTCAGCTTCAAAAGCTTCTGAAGTGTCTCATGACCATTAAGAGAAGTCTCAGCAATCCACATGATCGGGGTAAGCCAGATCCCAACCTGCAGTGCAATGTTGATGATCTGGGTCAGATCACGGAAAAAGATCACAATGGCACTGGTTGCATAGCTCAATCCCAGAACAAGGACAAACACGCAGAAGCTGTAATAGATCAGCTGAAAATAATATACATCCGGAAATTTTCCATATGCTGCGTACAAAATAACCGTAAATACTACAAAAAAGCAATGTACGAACAATGCGGAAATGATCTTGACAACAGGCAGCACACCAATGTTAAATACCACCTTTTTAACCAGATAATTATATTCCAGCATGGAGTTGGTTCCCCCGATCAGCGCATCCTGAAAAAAGAACCAGGGAACGATGCCTGCTACCAGATACAGGACAAATGGTACACCCAGATCTCCTGTACCGGAACGAAAGCCTACAGAGAATACAAACCAGTATACAAGGATGGTGATCACCGGCTGGATAAATGCCCACACGATTCCCAGATAGGAACCTGCATATCTTGTCTTGAAATCATTTTTTGCCAGCTTGAGGATCAGTCTTCTGTTTTTATAAATGTCTGTTGGTAAAGAAAAAATCGTTTTCAAATCTCTTATTCTCCTGCCTATTTACGGTACTCTTTAAAGCTTCCCCATTTTGTATCCTTGTCAGAGAGGCTTAATTCCATTCCGTCCGGGATCGGCCACTCAACTCCGATGTCCGGATCATTCCAGATCAGTCCGCCCTCATCGTTCGGATGATAAAAATCCGAGCATTTATAAACAAACTCAGCCTGCTCGGAAAGCACCAGGAAGCCATGTGCAAATCCCTTCGGGATAAAGAACTGCTTCTTGTTCTCGGCTGAAAGTACGACACCGAACCATTTTCCATAGGTCCGGGAGCCTTCACGGAGGTCAACCGCAACATCGAATACCTCACCGTTTACAACACGTACCAGCTTGTCCTGCGGGAAGTTGATCTGGAAATGAAGTCCCCTTAGAACTCCCTTATGGGAACTGGACTGGTTATCCTGAACAAACTCCACATCGATTCCTGCCTCTTTGAAATCATTATAGTTGTATGTCTCCATAAAGTATCCCCTTGCATCACCGAATACAGTCGGCTCTACAACCTTAAGTCCTTCAATACCTCCGCATTGTGTAACCTTTATTTTTCCCATTTTCATTCTCCTTTTCTTTTTTTACATTTATCTGTTTCATACACACAGTTATCTTCTGTATTTTTTATGTTTTCTTTGTTTTCTTTGTTTTCTTTCTTTTCTTCCAAGTGCCACCAGAAGTGCGGCCAGCACAAGGAGCATCACAGACATGATCATAAGAAGAAGCTTTCGGAGAGCCGGAATCCCTTCTTCACTCTTGTCTGTGGCTTCCGTATTATCCGAAATACTTTTCTCCTCCGCCTGCTGAGCTGTTTCTGTATTTTCTTCTGTATTCACGGCAGCCGCCGTCGGCTCCGGCGTTGGCGTGGCAGTCGCCTGAGCTGTTTTGGCACTTCCTACCTGATGATCTCCCATATAATATGTGGTTTCTGTTTCGCCATTATTATTTTCGGATTTCGTTGTCAGTGTATTCACATCGGTTCCGTTTGGAAGGATCACACTTCCGCCATTTACCGCAGTTTTCGTGAAATTCTGGAATCCGTAATCAAATAATGCCTTGGAGTCCAGACAGCAGGTGGAAAGCTCTGTTCCATGCATGACAACGGCTATATAGGTTGTACCATTCTGCTCCACAGCTGTTACCAGCGTATGGGCCGCAAGGTTGGTAAAGCCCGTTTTTCCCCCGATACAACCCTGATAATAAATATCGCTCTCCGGTGCAAGCATCGGATGATGTGTGTGCATAACACGTGTTTCTGCCGTCATATTGGTGGGCTGGATCGTATAATCCGTCTCCCCGATTATGCTGCGGAAGGTTTCATTGGCAAGTCCTTCCCGAAAGATGAGAGCCATATCCTTCGCAGAGGAATAGTGATTATCATCCGGAAGTCCGCTTGAATTGACAAAATGTGTATTCGTACATCCGATCTCCGCCGCACGCTGGTTCATCATATCAATAAAATTCTGCTCGGTTCCGCCCACATGTTCCGCGATCTGGGCCGCTACATCATTGGCCGATTTGATGATCAGGGCATGCAGGCAAGCCTCCATGGTCATGACCTCTCCTACCTTGGAATTAATGTTGCTGGAATCTGCAGTCACATTTTTTACACCGGTTTCTGTAAAAGTCACCTGATCATCCATGGACGAATTCTCCACTGCCACAAGAAGTGTCATGATCTTGGTGATACTTGCAGGATAACGCTGCTGGTCCCCGCCCTTGTCAAAAAGCACGGTTCCTGTATCAGCATCCATCAAAATACCTGTATCGCTGGCAATATCCGCTGCCTGTGGCCATCCCTGGATCTTATTGGTGCTGACCTCATACTTCGCATTGAGATCAACTGCCGCCATCACCTGAACAGGCAGCAGCAATGCCATTCCAAAGGCAGCCAGAGCCGCAGCAAGTCTTTTAACTTTTTTCATCATCTCTTCCCCTTCTCTTCCATGCGTCAAAAACCGTCAAAGGAAGCGATCGCATCCACAACTTTCTTCACATCCTCCATATCCAGATTGTAGAACATGGGAAGGCGCATCAGCCGTTCGCTTTCTCTTGTCGTATAAACATCCTCACCGGAAAATCTTCCGAATTTTTTCCCCGCAGGTGCGGAATGAAGCGGTACATAATGAAATACACAGCTGATATCCTTCTGGCGCAGATATCGGATAAGCCTTGTCCTTACATCCATATCATGCACCTTTATATAGTACATATGTGCATTATGGGTGCATTCCTCCGGAACATAGGGCTGGCAGATCTTGCCCTCATCAGCGAGGAACTTTAAGTTCCGGTCATAAAAATCGTAAATTTCCATTCTCTTATTGCTGATCCTCTGATGCTCCTCAAGCTGTGCATAGAGATATGCTGCATTCAGCTCACTGGGAAGATAAGAAGAACCGTAATCCATCCAGCGGTATTTATCCACCTGGCCACGGAAGAATTTACTGCGGTCTGTGCCTTTTTCCCTGAGGATCTCCGCCTTCTCCTGGTAGATATCCTCATTAAAAAGAACTGCCCCGCCTTCTCCCATTGTATAATTCTTGGTCTCATGGAAGCTGTAGCAGCCGAAATCCCCAATGGTTCCCAGTGCCTTACCTTTATAATAAGCATCCACGCCCTGGGCTGCATCCTCCACAACCTTCAGATTATGACGTTTCGCTATATCCATAATGGTATCCATCTCACAGGCAACACCTGCATAATGAACCGGTACGATCACCCTGGTTTTCTCTGTGATGGCCTGCTCGATCAGCTTCTCATCAATATTCATGGTATCCGGACGGATATCCACGAATACGATCTTCGCGCCCCTGAGAACAAAGGCATCTGCCGTAGATACGAAGGTGTAGGATGGCATGATCACCTCTTCACCAGGCTTTATGTCTGTGAGGTACGCTGCCATCTCCAGTGCATGGGTACATGAGGTCGTCAGCATCACATGCCCAATCCGGAAACGTTCTTCCATCCAGCGTGAACACTTTTTGGTGTATTCACCATCTCCGCAGAGCATTCCTCTGTGTACGGCATCCTCAATATACGAAAGTTCTTTTCCAACAAATGCAGGTCTGTTAAAATCAATCATGCCTTACCTCATCATCCTTTGCTTTTATGTTCCTCGTTTCCCGCACAACATACTGCGGTGTCCTGCTGATATTCAGGATCAGCTTTCCGATATATTCCCCGATAATTCCCAGCATCAGAAAACAGATGCCAAAAAGCACCAGCATGGCGCACATCAGAGAAGACCATCCGATAGTAACTGCCGGATCCAGAAGCTTACGGATCAGGACAACGATCGCCCCTGTAAACCCGGTTGCCGAAAATATCGTTCCGAAAAAGGTGGCTGCCCGAAGCGGTATCACTGTAAAATTCAGACAGGACATAAAAAGCTTCAGCCCTCTCCGAAAATTATAATTGGAGGTTCCGACCTCCCTGGCAAAATGCTCTACCTCAATATTGGCAATATTATGTGTGGTACGGAAAAACAGCACCTGCAGAAAAATATTATAGCCATCATATTTCACAACCTCATCGCGCACATATTTTCTGCAGCACCAGAAGCTGCTCATCTGGATATCCTTCGGGCGGTCCAGAAGATGCCACAGAAGATACCTGCTGATCGCCCCGGTGATATTCTTCAGCATTGAAAATTTCCGCTGCTTAAATACACCGAATACAATATCGTAGCCCTCTTCGATCTTAGCCAGAAACTGCGGGATCTGCGATGGATGGTTCTGCATATCGTCATCCATCCCCACGATCAGCTCACCCTCTGCCTGGGACAGTGCTGCCATGATCGCATTGTGCTGTCCAAAATTCCTGGCAAGGTTGATGCCCTTTACGTTTGGATATTTATCAGAAAGTGCCTCAATAGCCCTCCAGGTTCCGTCCCTGGAATAATCATTTACAAGCACAAACTCACATTCGTATTTATCAAGCTTCTTAAATTCCTCTGTGGCGAGTTCTACAACCTCACCAATGGTATGTTCAGAATTGTAACATGGTATAACAATTGACACCAACATTCTTCTTCTCCTCACAACAGATTATCATCCTTCTCTTCGGACAGCCTGTTTCGTTCTTTTTTACAGGGAAAATACGATGATCCCAACAAGGATCAGCGCGATTCCTGCCAGTTTTCTTCTGTTCAGTCTTTCCCTCAGAAAAATATACCCCATCACAGCCACAAAAATGTAACCTGTAGATTCCAGGATCGGCTGCATGGAAAGCGGAACCTTCTTAAGTGCCAGCATGGTCAGGATCACGGAACAGAAAAACATTCCATAGGAAAAAATGACCAGCGGGTTTAAATACTCCCTGAGATGATTCTCATATGTTCTGTCTGCTGCCTTCTTCAAAAGTATCTGGGATACCGAGGAAATAAATACAGAAACAAGAAGCAGACATATGGCTCCAGTCAGTGTACTCATACGCGCTCCCCTCCGTTTTCTTCCTTATCCCCACTTGTTACAAGATAAATCCCCGCAAAAATAATGCAGGCTCCAAGAATCATATTTAAGGTGATCCGCTCACCGAAAATAAGCTTTCCCCAGATAATTCCCCAGATCAGTGTTACCGGCTTATTGGCATAAGCCACAGTAAGAGGCATTCTCTTCAGGATCTGCTGCCAGATAACCGCATATCCGAACATGATCACGAACACCAGCCCGAACCAGAATATAAACTGCGGGGAAAAAATATCATCTGTGTATCCGGATGCCATTTTGGAACAGACACCGCTCAGCGAACTGCACAAAAGACTTACATGCAGCAGCAGAAAAAGACCTTTTTTTACATTTCCATAGTTACTCATGCTATTTTCTCACAATCATGATACAAATTCAATGTTTATTTTCGCCAAAACATCTGCCAGCTTCCTCCGGCATTCGTCCAGATTTTTGCCCTTAAGGATCACCTGGCCAATCCTGTCGCGTCCGTTTTCGTATCGGCGGATCTCCTCGCCCGGCTCTACATTAAAGGAAAGATCCACAATATCCTCTGTCATGGTATTATCATTATGGAGCTGTTTCAGGATGCCGGACCGGTCTGAGGTCAGGATGTGGGACAGATTGGCCGTGCACGGAGATTTTTTTTCAAAAAGGCTCTCTGCATCCATATCCAGGGCAAGTCTCACCATGGCTTCATAATAATCCATGCCGTAATACAGGCTCACCGTCTCCGGCAGGCAGGTTCCTCCGGCACGGCCTGTGATCTCGATCACATAAATCCTTCCATCCTTTTCCATCATATCACAGTTTACCGGACAGTTGTCCATGCCAAGGGCCTGGATGGCAAGCTTCAGCTGATGCTCCACCTCTTTTCCAAGCAGATCCTGTTTTTCATATGGAACAGAATGGCCTATGGGTGTCGGGACGTGGCTCTGATAATTCTCAATATTATTCGGCAGGCAGAAAAGAAATTTCCCGTTGGAGAGCATAGCCTCGCAGCCAAGCATCTGTCCCTTTATAAACTCCTCCACCAGACAGTAGTCCCTGCCGGTCGCCGCCATCGTATCCGGATAATGGGCAAAAGCCTCCTCCCGGCTCTCACAGCGGAAAAGTCCCCTGCTCCCCATAAGGTCCACGGCTTTGAGGATCACCGGAAATTCCAGCTCATCAAGAGCTGCCTCCAGCTCCTCCCGGCTGTGGATGCAGACATGCTTTGCACAGCTCACTCCGCCTTTTACAAAGGCTTCCTTCATATAATATTTGTCACTGCAAAGAAATCCGGCCCGGGCTGACAAACCCTTAAGCCCCATCTCTTCACATACATATCCGATCGAGCGGATCCCTGCATCCAGACAGCAGGTTGTGATTCCGTCAATCTTATGTTTCCGGGCAGCATCAAGAACTGCCTCCGGATCAGAAATATCTGTATAAGAGCATTCATCCGCGATCGCAAAGCAGGGCCAGTCTCCGGGGGTACTCACGGCTACTGTGGCAATCCCAAGCTTCTTTGCCATTTTATAAAGGGGAAGCTGTGAATAGCTTGCCCCCAGTATCATCAATTTTTTCATGCCCGTTCATCCTCCAGAAAATCAAAAAACAGCGGCAGTCCGCCTGTGTGCAGAAAAAGGATATTCTTTCCCCGTATATTATTCTCACGGATATACTCCAGCATTCCATGGAATGCCTTTCCTGTGTAGGTCATATCCAGATAGATGCCATCTGTCCCGTATACCCGTCGTATGGTTTCTGCCACCGGCTCTGACCAGACTCCATATCCGCCCTCCATATATCCATCTGTAAAAAAGATCTCCTCTTCCCAGTCCTCTGGAAGCTCCATGGAAAATTTCTCTGCATATCCGAGAATATTGTTCCGGATCACTTCTTTCCCGCGCTTCTCATTTCGTGAAACGGAAATGCCTACGATTTTGCAGTCCGAACGGTTCCTGTATTTTCCCGTCAGCAGACCCGACTGTGTTGCGTTGGTGCTGGATGCCAGAAAAATATAATCCAGCTTTATGCCGGAAGCTTTTTCCCAGGAAAGGATCTCTTCGTATGCTTCCCCGTATGCCTTCATCGGTGGCCATTCATTCCCCTGGCCGAATTCGTTTCCGTAAATGTAATACGGACGGAAGCCCTTCTCCGTAAGCTCTGCCATGGCCTGGCGCACAGCCTTCGCAATAGATTTTTTCCCGCAGGGGATCTCGTGGACATTCATCCTGCGGATGATCCTGCTGTTTCCGGTTTCCTTCCATTCCCTGATGTCTTCCGTGTTATGGATCATATAACATGGCATGGAAAGCTCATTGCACAGGCTTGCCAGGATACGGCAGAGATTGGAATGATAATTGCCATAGATCACCATGCTGTCGTAGCCCTCTGCCTGCATGTTTTCCACATATTTTCCGGCAAAACGCACCTTGTTTCCCCCAAAGGAAAATGGCAGAAGATCGTCTCTCTTCATATAAAAGCAGTTCTGCCCGTCACTGGTTCGAAGCTTCTGGATGGGTGTCTCAAAAATCTGGATGGGATTCTCCAGCGGTCCCCTGTGCAGAATATGGTTCATCTCCTCCATGGTTTCCGTCTGCAGGATATAAAATCCCGGCCTGCTGCCGCTGTCCGTGATCTGACAATGTTCTACATCCCCTTCCAGTACAATCTTCCGGATAGCTTCCGGATGATTCTTCCTGATCCAGTTAAGCTTCTCAAGATCCTTCCGGTTCATAATAAAACGTACTGCCGAAATATGATGCTTCGCATTCTCCCTTATCTTCGGTGGATTTCCTGCTGCCACATCCACCACCATCCCGACAAAATCCTGTTCTGTGGAAAGCGGTACCAGATCAGAGCCTATGCAGTCGCCTCCCATGCGGGAACCGATCTCGATGATCCGCACGCTGCCCTCTTCGTCAATGCGAAGCTCGCTGTGTCCGGCTCCGTTTTCAACCTTCAGGGCGGTCAGTGCCTTAAATACGGCTTCTTTTACCCGCTCCTGAAGTTCACCAAAGAGCGGTGCCGGTTCCAGGTGTCCCACTTCTATATAATGGGGTTCCCCTGTGGTATATTTTTTTGTGACAGAAAGCAGTGTATGCCTTCCCTGATAGCTGATCGTTTCCACACTGTACTCTGCTCCAGGGATATATTCTTCCACAATGGCCTTCTTCTCAAAGGACTGTTCAACCGCCTGACGGATGGCCTCCTGCAGCTCTTCCGGCGATTCTACTTTTGTGATCGCGCGGCTTCCCGAACGGTCTGTCGGCTTCACGATCACAGGATATGACGGCGGCACCACCTTCTCATCCTTCCCCACAGCCACAAAAAACGGAACTGGAAGTCCCGCTTCTTTGAAGGCTTTTCGCATTGCGAATTTATTGGTAGAACTGATGATGCATTCGTGGCTGTTTCCCGGAAGCCCCAGGCGTTCTGCCAGATACTGTGCTGTAATGTTGGCAAGGTCAGATCCTATGGTTGCAACTGCATCCGGATGGATTTCCTGACAGATTTTCAAAATTTCTTCTTTTTCTGTGATGCTGATCTCATAAAACCGGTCTGCGTCTGCCGCTCCGGTTGCGCCTTCCCGCCAGGCAAAAACATGGGTCTCATAACCCATGTCTTTTGCTTTGCAGATCAGCGGTCTCTGAAAATCATTGGCACCGATGATTACGATTTTTTTCATTTTTTTCCTTTTTTCTTCGCAGCAGCCTGTGCTGGCGTTATGTAAACTCCGTTTTTGTCAAATGTGTATGTTTTTCCTTTGAGCTTTACCGTACAGTCTCTGTACATGATTCCTGTTTCTTCATTAAAGCAGTATTTCTTACCATTTAATGTAAGCCAGGTTCTGCACATCTTTCCGCTGGAGGTAAAGTAGTAGGTATGCTTTTCACCATTTCCGCTCCATGTATAGAATACATTCTTAACCATGATTCCATTGTTTCCGAAATAATATACATCATCGTTGCTGTTCATGTATCTCACATTTTTCATCATGTAGCCTTTTTTTGCCTGGAAATAGTAATAATTACTGCCGACCTTTTTCATTCCTTTGAGAGCTTTTCCATTTTTATCCACATAATATTTCCTGCCACTCACAGTAATCCACCTGCTTTTTACAAGAACTCCGTTTTTGTCCACATAACGTACTACATTTTTGGAATCTGTGATCAGCTGGCTCTTGCAGATTCCCTTTGTTTTGTGGATGTAATAGGTCTTGCTGCCTACTGTTACCCAGCCTGTCTTTTTGACTCCGTTAAGATAATAAAATTTCTTCCCGTTTTCTGTTGCCCAGCCTGTTTTTCCATTGGAGGTATCCGGCTTCGAGGATGCTTTATAGCTGGCGAGCGCATGCCACCTTGGTGTGATCGTCTTTGTATAGTCCACATAACCAAAATCAATATCTGCTGTGGACCAGGATGGAATTCCGGAAATCAGTCCCTTGGTAGATTTCAGATATCCGCCGCCATCTCCATCTGTTGCCTGCCATATTGTGTATTTGTAGCTGCTTTTGGATGGTGCCAGGATATTATCACCATAACGTGCAAGCCACACATCATAGCCCGTAAGCTTACTCCAGTCGATCTCATTATCGTACCAGTCCACATTGCAGTAGATCATCGGATAATAGCCGGCTTTTCTGATCTCATTACAAAAGGCCTTCGCAAGATTGGCTACCTGGGTTGAGGATAATTTACGCATTTTATCATATTCGATATCATATACGACCGGATAGGAAACCTTGTATCCGTCCATCTTTTTGATTGCAAGCTGTGCTTCCTTCAAAGCCTGCTGTGTAGTTGTCGCAAGACTGTACACATATGTTCCGGCCGGAATTCCCACTTTTTCTGCCTGCTTCATATTATATGTGTATTTCTTATCCATATAATTCAGGCCATAGGATATCCTCACAAAGGCAAAATCAACATTTGATTTCTTTACCTTGGACCAGTTGATCGTGTCCTGCCATTCAGAAACATCAATTCCACGTGTGATCGCACCCTCCAGCTTCTTTCCGCTTCCGTTATAGCACACACCGTTGATCTTCTTCCATGCTTTGGAGCTGGTAGTGGAATTCTGTGTCGCCTTTCCACTTGGTACTTTTTCTTCCTGGGCAACGGCTTCGCTTCGATCAACTCCGCCACCTCCCATTGCCATTGCGGTAGTCCCAAACGTTCCGATAGTCAGTACCGCCGCCATACAGCCTGCTGCCAGCCACTTCTTCCAATTATACATTTTCTTTCTGTTCCTTCCTTGAAATTTCTTATTTCTGCATATTTTTCATTATACAGAGACAAAAATAGAAAGTAAAGCCATATATGTAAAAAGACCGATGCCAGCCATCCAGGCTGAACACCGGTCTTTCAAAGCTTTATATTATGATATCAGGATCACGAAACTGCCGGATCCGTCGGGTCAAAGGTTCCGGAACCACGTAATGGCGTGATCGGCTTACGTCCTAACGGACCTTTGAAGGTTTCATTACTGTTGTATGTACCATCAAAGATACGGATCGTAGATCCATTGCAGTTGTAATATACCCACTTCGCATCCGCAACACAGGTACGGATACATCCATGGGATGCCGGGCTGCCAAGTTTCATATACTCTCCAGCTGAAAGGTTATATACACTTTTTGTTGAACCGGCTACAGAATGAACAAAGATTCCTCCCTGTCCGCAGCCTTCAACGTGAGTTCCATACTGTCCCCAGGACGGTCCCATCAACGGCTGCCATCTCAGGCTGCTCCTCAATGTATAAGTGCCGGTCCATGTAGGTGTTCCGGAAAGTCCTACAGAAACACGGATCGTCTTAACCGGGATCTTCTTGCTGGAATCTGTATATACAGTCATAACACCATTGATCCTGTCAACCTCTACATAATATGGTCCCTTGTAAATGGAAGACACATCATTACGGCGATATCCATTCTTATCAAAATAATAGAGCTTTCCATCAATCCAACAGCTTGTATTTTTCAGGTACTTGCTTCCCGTACTTGGATCAATATACTTCACCTTGTTGTTATAATCGCTGACGATTACCCAGCCTGTGGAGAAGCGGCCCTGGCTGTCAAGCTTTCCGCTGACACTGCCACGCTTTATCGACTGATTTGTGACTACCTTATAATTCTTGAGATAATACCAGTATTTACCGACTTTCTGCCAGCCGCTCTTCTTCAGAACGCCATTGCTGTTTGCATAATACCAGTTATTCTTGTAGCGGATCAATGTACTCTTGTACATCCATCCCCTGTGTGTTGTTGAATTAGAAGTTGCAAAGAAATAATACTTGTTATTGATCTTTGTGATACCGCTGGCCACTTTTCCTGTAGCTGTAAAGTAGTAGCTCTTCTTGGAAGATTTTACAGTGAGCATCTTGTTCTGATAATGATTTCCGTTCTTGTCAAAATAGAACCATCCATAGTATTTTCCTGCGGAATTGGTGAGTTTCTGCCAGCCGGTTTTCTCAACAATTCTTCCTGGTGTACTGCCAAAATAATAATATCTGTTGGAAGCTCCCGGACATTTATACCAGCCGTTCTTACAGGTAGATCTCTTTCCATTGCTGCAGAAATAGTACCTGTAGCCTTTGTATTTAACAAGCTTACCCTTGATCACATAACCATTCTTGGAGTCTGTAATATAATAAGCATTATTCTGTGCTTTCGCCATAGTACCCTTCATGATATATCCGCCAGAGTTCAGAAGGAACATATTTTTTTTGGACAATACCTTGGATACATAGGTTCCATGCTTCATAACCTGTCCGATCGTAGCTTCCTTCGGGCTGCAGTAAATGAAACGCTTCACACCCTTGCTGTTCTTATAATACATCCATCCATTATGAAAAAGCTTTCCGGGGATACCATCTGTTCCCTTGGTCGGCTGAAAGTAATATTCAAAGGTCTCTGAGCCTGCCAGCAGCTTCTTAATTCCTGTATATGGCTTACCGCTTGCAGACAATGTATAGTAATCGCTGCCAATCTTCTGAAGCTTTCCTTCCAGCTTCAGGTCTGTTACAGATGCAAAGTTTCCTGTTTTATCCCCGTAATAGCGGAATGCACTTCCTGTCCACAGCCAGTAGTCCTTCTGCTGCTGTCCCATATCGGAAGTCCACGGTGTGATAGCCTTATTCTGACTGTCAGAATACAGGGTTGCCTTACTGCTCTCCATGAAATACCACTCTACCGTCTCAGTACCTGTATATCCGGCGGTTCCCGGTTTGCGTGTCATACGCCCTGTTACCAGATATCCATCTTCATTAAAAAGATAATATCCTGTATGTCCATTTGTCCTGATCTGAAGCAGACCATCCTGTGCTGTAAAATAATCATCCTCAACGGAACCGTCTTCTGCCTGACTGGCATCATTGTCCTGTACATCTGACTGTGCGACATTGCCTGCCGGAACTTCGGTTCCTTCCGGGCAATCCTCTGCCACTTCCTGACTCTCCGTTCCATCCGTCTGCTGTGTGCCATCTGTACTGTCTGCTGAAGCTTTTCCTTCAGGTGCTGTACCATTCGATACCTTCTTCTTACGAAGTCTGTAACCTAGATTATCAGATGTCCAGTCACTGACTTTTGCATCCACAATTCCATTTACAAGCTCCGCTCCTGTACTGGAAGCAGCGTCTGTATTTCCGTTGTCTACTGTTTTCTGTGTCTCACCATCTGCTGATGTGATCTCTAATTCCTCTGCATCACCTGCACTGAAATCATCTGTCTGGTCAGCGTCCGGTGTTCCGGTAATCTCTGGTGTCTCAGTGACTTCCGGGGTCACAGTGCTATCCGGTGTCTCGCTAATATCCGGTGTTTCCGTAACTTCCGGGGTCACCTCTGTTTCTGTACCTTCATCTTTCTGAGGCTGCTGTTCTGCCTCGTCACTGAAGCTGTCGCCTGCCGATCCTGACTCAGCCACAGTCTCCGTTTCCGGAGAGCTTAATGCCGCTGCCCCGGCTTCCAGTGTTCCGCCCATACATAAGGTAAGGCTGAGCACTACTGCCACAATTCTTCTCTTCACAATAATTCCTCCTGCTTATGCCGCCATAAATGGTTGATATATTTGTTACGGTTTCATTCGCCCAGTCCACTGTTAATAAGAGCTGCAAGAGAATCCATTGCCTCCTGCTCATCTTCGCCCTTACAGATCAGCGTGATCTCATCTCCACTTTTTACACAGGCCCCCAGGACACTCAGCACACTCTTGGCATTCGCCGTTCCTCCATTATACTGAAATGTCACGGAAGATTTATATTTTATTGCCTCGCCGCACAAAAGGCCTGCGGGGCGAAGATGAAGCCCTGATGGGTTTCTGACCGTCACCTTATAACTTAACATTACCGATTTCTCCTATGCTGTTCCTCATCCATTGATTTACTCATTACTCTCTGCATCCACATTGGAAACCTTCGAAACCTTGATCTCTGCCGTTACATCTTCCAGAAGCGTATATCCGCTCGGCAGACTGATCTTGATCGGTACTTCATAGCTTCCTTCCTTCCACTCATCCATGGAAAGGGAAGCACTTACCGATCTCAGGTTAAAGTCTGACAGATCACCATCCTCTGCCTGCACCTTCAGTTCTATATCTGCCACCTCAAAAGCCATCTGCAGGTTATCCGGCAGCCCCTTAACCTTGATATCCTCTGTCGGAAAGCTATATATCTTGCTGCCTTCCGGCAGGATATTCACGGTAATCCACAGATCTGAGCTGGAACCCGATGTCAGCTTCAGGCCATCCGGCAGAAGGTCTGCCAGATTCACCTTCTTTTCTACATTATTGCTCTTCCCGGAAATATCCACATTCTCGTCATCCAGATAAATGGTATTTCCCTGAAGCTTCAGATTATTCAGTGCCTCATCACTGCCCGCCACACTAAAAGTTTCAGGAACCGTTGTGATACTGTCCACAACATATCCCTCGGCTGGTTCTCCTGTATATCCGGCACTGATCTTTATATCAGAACGTACCTTCCAGAGCTTCGCTGTAACATTAACCTTCCCATTGTTATCAAATTTCAGATAACTCATGGAATTAGAAGACAGTGTATCCTGATTCTTATCCGTGATCGTCAGCTCTGCATCGGAGATCGTCGTATCCTGGGCGATTCCGTCAACTTTGGAGCTTACATCTACGCTCACACTGTCTATCTTAGCAACCAGGGATTCCGGTCCTGTAACCCTGACTTTTTCCGGACTCGCAGTGAGGGAAGCAATCTCCATTCCCTGCGCCGCCTTGCTGTCACCGCTGCTTACATTGATGGCAAACTCCTTGGTAACCTTCTTCTCCAGATGAACACTCAGATTCTGCGGAGATACCCTGATATTCTCCGGAAGTATCCCGGAACAGGTTACTGTGATCGGGATCATTACCGGATCTGTATCCGTGGACTCTGCCTGCTGAAGATCCGCAACTGCCTTGATATCACTTGCAGTGAGGCGGTTCACTGTCTTACGCTCACCTGTGATATAAACCCTCACTGAATTCTCACTGTCATCCTGCATGACCATCTCGCCAAGCTGATCCACATATGCTTCATTGATAATCTGTACATCAGAGATCACGAAGCCCTTTGTAATGATTGGATCATCCACATTTACCACGATCAGCCAGACCAGGATTCCCACGACAACGGACATGATCTTCAAAGGGATATTCTTAGTCAGATTTTTCTTCATGCTTCACTCTCCCTTTCAGCAGATTCCTCAGTTTTCCATTCTCAACTACTTTCTTATTCTGGGCGGAAATAAGGATTTCCCGAAGCTGCTTGCTGCCCAGTCCTCTGGAAAGCTCCCCTCCCTGAGCAACCGAAACCTGACCGGTCTCCTCTGAAACAATAATCGTAAGGGAATCTGTTGCCTCGCTGATACCAACTCCCGCTCTGTGCCTGGTTCCCAGCTGCTTGCTCAGTTCCATATTATCAGAAAGCGGAAGGTAACAGGTCGCAGCAACAACCCGGTTTCCCCGGACGATCACTGCACCATCATGAAGAGGGGTATTATGTTCAAAAATATTGATCAGAAGCTGACTGGTAAGAATACCATCAATATTGATGCCTGTACGCACATATTCATCCAGACGGATCTCCTTCTCAATAACGATCAGTGCTCCTGTCTTCACTTCTCCCATATCAAAGCATGCCTTGACCAGTTCATTGACAGTCTTGTCATTAAAACGCTCCTGTACTTCCTTTCCGGTATCAAATGGAATGATCGTGGAAACGATCTTTTTCTGTCCAAGCTGTTCCAGGGCACGTCGCAGCTCAGGCTGGAAAATTACGATCACACCGATCACAAGGACATTGGCCAGATTCCGAAATATCCACAGGATCGTATTCATCTTAAATATATAGGCGATCAGGATAAATGCGAGAACTACCAGAATACCTTTCAAAAGCGTATAAGCCCGTGTAAATTTGATCCAGGCCATAAACTGATATACGAAAAAAGAAATCAGCCCGATTTCGATAACATCTATCACGCCAATTCCAGGCAAGGTAATCTTTCCGATGTATCCACCCAGAATTCCCAGAATATTCTGCATGTTCTCCTCCTTTCATCCTGATCCCGATTTCATGTTACTCCGCCCCATTCCCGGCAGTGCTTTAACTGCCAGCCTGATCGTTTAAAGATCCTTCAGTGACTCCTCCAGCTGTTTTTTGAAGTCGATCTTATCAACCGCCTTCGGAACCTCATTCACCGTATCTTCAGGAATTTTCTCCGGTGTCTGCACTGACAGTCCTGATCTTTTTTCAGAAAATGTTTCTTTTTTGTTTGAAGCTGTTTTGTTTTTATAGGAAACAGCTTTGGTATCTTTCTTTTTCTCTTCACGTACAGGCTCTGCATTGATCTTCTTGATACTTCTCTCAGAAGTTGCAACCACCGACTTCGGCACAGCCTTCACATAATAATAATATTCATCATCTTCATATTCCAGACGCTCCGTTCTGCTGTAGTCCCCTCCAAATACAAAGAACTCCAGCCCAAAGCCGACCAATACGGAGATCACTGTAGAAATGATCATCGGTATTACAGATACTGTCACCTCAAAACAGAAGTCTCCGGCCAGAATAACAAGAATATAGCTGACACCACCAGCAATAATAGCAATTCTCCACGCATGGTCAAAGGAACGTGTCCTCAGAAGATTTACAAGAAGGACCACTACCACAAATGCGACCACAGTGATCCACATAGCCCAGTTCTGTATCAGCCCGTCAGAGAGAAGCTTGATCTTCGCTGCGAGTTCCGTATCCGGATCACTCAGTGCTGCTGACTGTGCATGGACAAAACGGATAAAATAATAGATCACAACACCGCATCCTGCCGGCAGGGAAGATAAGGAGCTTCCCAGAAGTCCTGCCCCGACAGGAAGAAGTGCCGGCATACTGAAGCCAAAAGAAAGTGGTGTAAGGATCAGTGCCAGATTCTGTGAACTGCTGAATCTCAGGAACAGGATCAGCATAAACAGAATCAGAACCAGCATAAATCCGGCTACTTCAAGGCTTAGTGCATAACAGTGGCCGATCATCAGCGCAAATCCGGCAAACATTATCACAGACACCGGCAGAATGGAGCACACCAGTGCCAGGATCAGGATCACAAAAATATTATCCAACGGCTTCATATATCCCATATTGCTGTTAATCCAGAGGAAATAGACAAATGCCAGAAGAAATTTCAGAGCCGGCAGGATATATACTTCATATTGTCCGTAAAACTTTTTTATATTCTGTTTGATCTCAAGTAAAGCTGTCATTTTTTATTTCCTCCTGCACGTCTCCGGACAGATGTTCTCATCTCTTCCCGTCCGTAGATTTTTTCCAGTCTGGTAAGAGCCTGGTAATATTCCTGGACACTCTTCTTCGCCCTCATATATTTCACCGAATACTGGATATAAGTCAGCACTGAATATATAACGAGCACGATCAGATACCCGACTATGATGCAAAGCCCCACAGTGACCAGATCGATCTTATTCACATTATCCATAAGATATTCACTGAAATATGCTGCCAGACCGGCCAGACCCAGCACATAACCGATAGTCACCAGAAAGAAATTTTTGATCAGTGCAAGTCCGATATAATCACTCCGGTAAAATCTGCTCACCGGAAGATATTTCCTACCTTCACCATGTTCGTACATGGCCAGACGGTTCATGACCTTCACCTTTTCTTCATTTACCATAAATTACTCCTCATAAGCTTTCTTATAATGCGCTTTCATAGCTGCTCTGTTCCTTCACAGCTACGCCTTTTTTACTTTTTTATGTAACTGCAATCGAGTTTATTGTAGCATATATCACTACCTATGAAAAGTATTTTTTGGCTCTTTTACAGCCTTCCCGCACACACTGTGAGGAAATAAACAGCCTGTGCACCGGCCTCTGTAAGACACATGGCCATGGCATCCATGGTGCTTCCTGTTGTATATACATCATCCACCACCAATATGGAAATACCGCCAAGCTTCTGCGTGACTTCATAGGCGTTTCGCAGATTTTTCCTTCTCTGGGAAGCATCCAGTTTCTTCTGGGATCTGGTATTTTTGGTCTTGCGTACCAGACTGTCTGTCCAGGGAATTCCTGTATGGCAGCTCAGTCTCTCTGCCAGGTATGCCGCCTGGTTAAAGCCCCGCATACGTTTTTTTGCCAAATACAGAGGAACCGGCACGATCAGCTCTGGCTTCCACCTCTCCAGGTACCTTCTGCCGTACACACTCATGGCTTTTGCATAGAAATCTCCGTATTCCCGGCATCCATAATACTTGAACCTTACCAGCGACTGTCTCCAGATCTCTCCATAAGGAAAAATACTTCTTCCCTCTTTGAAATAATGACCGCCCTTCCTGCAGACCGGGCAGTATTCTTCCTCCTGCTTCACCGGTTTCCCGCATTTCATGCAGAGCGCGCCGGAAAACGGCCGGAGCTTCTCTGCGCATCCTCTGCACAGAAGCTGATTCCTGTCTTTCAGTACCTCATGACATAAGGGACATTTTTTCGGATAAAGCATATCCAGTAAAAATTCAGCAGTTTTTTTCAAGAAAGTCCTTTCTCCCCGATGGCACCCTCCTGACTCCCGTTTTCATCCATCTCCCTGATCCTCCGATCCAGGGAGCTGTATCTCTGCTGCTGTTTCTCATTGCGGATCATCTCTGCAAAGGTGCTGTCACTTCCTACCACAGTAACGCATTTCCGTGCCCTGGTAACAGCTGTATAAAGAAGATTCCGGTTCATCAGCATCCGCGGGCCGGAAAGCAGCGGCAGGATCACCGCCGGATATTCAGACCCCTGAGACTTATGTATGGTAACAGCATAGGCAAGCTCCAGCTCCTCCAGCTGTTTGAAAGAATATTCCGCACGGCGGCCATCCTCAAACTGCACCGCAGCCGTTTCCGCAAATTCATTGATTTCTTCCATAATGCCGGTATCTCCGTTAAACACACCTACGCCCTTTTCGACTGGTATCTTATATCTGCCAAGGATCTCCCACTCAAGCTGGTAATTATTCCTGACCTGCATGACCTTGTCACCCTCGCGGAAAAGCCTCTGGCCGATCTCCTTTTCTTTTTTTCTGTCATCCGGCGGGTTGAGATATCTCTGCAGGATCTGGTTTAGACGTTCCACTCCCAGAAGCCCCTTGCGCATAGGGGTCAGAACCTGTATCTCATATGGCTTCGCATCCACATAACGCGGCAGCTTCTCCTGGATCAGGGCGATCACCACACGGATAATGATATCCGCATCGTATCTTTTCAGGAAGAAAAAATCACGGCTTTTGTTGTTGATCGTCACCGGCTCACCATGGTTGATCTTATGTGCATTCACAACAATATCGCTCTCAGAAGCCTGCCGGAAGATCTTCTTCAGCTCCACTACCGAAAAGCATCCGCTTCGGATAATATCACGGAGTACATTTCCCGGTCCTACACTTGGCAGCTGGTTCTCATCGCCTACCAGGATCAGCCTGGTTCCCGCTGTCACAGCCAGGAGCAGCGAATGCATCAGCGCAATATCCACCATGGACATCTCATCGATGATGATCACGTCCGCCTCCAGCGGATTCTCTGAATTTCTGTCAAAATGGACAGCCCGGCCTTCCTGTTCTCCCTCCGGCATTCCATTCAGCTCCAGAAGCCGATGGATCGTCTGTGCTTCATAGCCTGTGGCTTCTGTCATTCTCTTGGCAGCACGGCCGGTAGGGGCTGCCAGGCGAAGCTCTGCCCCTTCCTCCTCAAAATAACGGATAATAGCATTGATCGTTGTCGTCTTACCTGTTCCCGGCCCTCCTGTAAGAATAAACAATCCATGCCGGGCAGCTGCCATGACCGCCTGTTTCTGCATTTCATCCAGCTCTGTGCCTGTTTCCTTCTCGATCCTTGCGATCCGTTTCACCATCAGCTGTTCATCCTCAGGGCAGAGAATATTCAGTTCACTCAGCATTCTTGCCGTATTAAGTTCCAGATAATAATAGCGTGCAGGATAAACCACCATGCCTTCTTCTGTTTCCTTCAGTATCACCTTCCGGTCTACCACCATATCCATGAGATGCTTCTCCATATAAGAAGGATCCACTCCCAGAAGCTGTGATGCCCTGGAAAAAAGTTCCTCTTTCGGAAGGTAGATATGACCTTCCCCCGAAGCCTGTAAGAGAGTATACAACATGCCGCTTCGGATCCTGTAATCTGAATCTGTATGGATCCCGATCCTGGAGGCGATCTCATCAGCGATCTTAAAGCCTACTCCGCTGATGTCCTCAGCCAGACGGTATGGATTCTCCTGAAGGACACCATATACCGTCTGTCCGTACTTCTGGTAGATCCTGGCTCCCAGATTCAGGGAAATCCCATATTTCTGCAGAAAGATCATGGCACGGCGCATATCCGCCTTCTCCGTCATCTGCTCTGCGATCTCCCTGGCCTTCTTCTCGCTGATCCCCTTGATCTCCGCCAGGCGTTCCGGTTCTTCTTCCACGATCCTTATGGTATCATCTCCGAAACGTCTTACGATCCTTGAAGCAAGTGCCGCACCGATTCCCTTAATGGCACCAGAGCCCAGATAACGTTCCATCGCCAGGGCATCCTCAGGCATTTTCTCGGTATAGGAAGAAATCTGGAACTGTCTTCCATAGACCGGATGTGTTGTATAATTCCCCACCGCTTCTATGGATGCGCCCTCGCTAAGTGCCGGAAAGCTTCCCACGCAGGTCAGCTCCGAGTCATCCGCCGTTCCCTTCAGTACCATGACGGTATATCCATTCTCTTCATTTCGAAAGATCACATGATCTATATATCCTGTAACTGTTTCACTCATCTTATTCTCCATATATAGCATCTGATGACAGTACAGATCAGTAATGCAAAAGGCACTGCATCTGCAGCGCCTTATCTTATATAAGCTCTTTCCGTGAACATTCCGCTCTGCCATACGTCCATAAATGCAATCACTTCTCTTATCTGTAGTAATCCGGATACCCTTATCTTATATTCTTGACATGATCTCCGCATATTTACCTGTCCCGGCTGCTACTACCAGCATGGCATCCTGGACAGTCAGCGTACTTACACCTGTCTTCTGCTCGATCAGTGCATCCATTCCATGGAGCATGGCTCCACCGCCGGTGAGCACAATCCCTCTGTCCATAATGTCTGCCGCCAGTTCCGGCGGTGTCTTCTCAAGGACACTGTGGACCGCCTCTACAATCTGTCCGGTACACTCACGGAGTGCAGTCCGGATTTCCTCGGAAGTCAGTGTTGCAACCTTGGGAAGTCCTGTAATGATATTCCTTCCTTTCACCTCCATAGTCCGAAGATCCGCTTCCTCACTTGCTGTTCCGATCTCGATCTTGATCTTCTCCGCAGCATCCTCTCCGATAAACAGACTGTGCTTCTCCCTCACATAATTCATGATCGCATGATTGAAATTATCTCCCGCAACCTTGATGGATGAGGAAACTACCACACCCCCGACAGATATCACCGCTATATCTGTCGTACCGGCTCCGATATCCACGATCAGGTTACCAAACGGCTTGGTGATATCCACCCCTGAACCAATGGCTGCCGCAATAGGCTCTTCCACGAGAAAGACCTCTTTGGCACCTGACTGGTAAGCCGCCTCCTCCATTGCCTTGCGTTCTATCTCTGTGATTCCACTTGGAACGCTGATGCTGACCCGCGGCTTACGGAAGGCCCTCCGTCCCATAGCCCGGGAAATAAAATGCTTCAGCATCTTCTCCATAACATTATAATCTACGATCACACCTCTTCGGATCGGCCAGATCACTTCCATGCTGGAAGTAAGATGGCCTGACATCTGTCTGGCCTCCTCACCGATCGCCCGGATCTTCTCCGTATCTTTATCATAAACAACCACAGAAGGCTCCCTCAAAACGATTCCCCTGCCTGTGGAAAATACCAGACTGTTTCTGGTTCCCAGATCGATTCCAATATCCTTTGCCGGCATAAATCCTCCCGCCTGTACCTGCAGCTTTCATCTGCAGTACTCACTTTCTGACTCATTCTGTTCTGCTGCAAAACAGACATCCAGCTGCCGTTTTGCCATATGCTTATCTGTATCCTGAAGCTCCCGCATTATAGCTGTCCTCGCACTCCATAATAACGAATAGCTGCCTCGCACCTCATTATATACAATACAGCACAAATTGAAAAGGACTTTTCCCGGTTATTTGTGCTCCAGATATTTCTTAATATATCTGCCGGTATAGGAAACCTCTATGGCAGCAACCTCCTCCGGTGTGCCTTTCGCGATCACGGTTCCACCCTTTTCGCCGCCCTCCGGCCCGATATCAATAATATAATCAGCAGTCTTGATCACATCAAGATTATGCTCGATCACCACAACCGTATTACCACCCTCCGACAAACGTTTCAGAATCTCGATCAGCTTATGCACATCTGCAAAATGAAGCCCTGTGGTAGGCTCATCCAGAATGTAGATCGTCTTTCCCGTGCTGCGCCTGGAAAGTTCTGCGGCAAGCTTGATACGCTGGGTCTCTCCGCCGGAAAGCGTGGTGGATGGCTGTCCCAGACGGATATAGGACAGGCCTACATCATACAAGGTCTGGATCTTTCTCCTCACAGACGGAACATTCTCAAAAAATGTCAGAGCCTCCTCCACCGTCATATCCAGCACATCATAAATACTCTTATCCTTATATTTCACCTCAAGAGTCTCTCTGTTATAACGCTTTCCCTTGCAGACCTCACATGGCACATAGACATCCGGAAGGAAATGCATCTCGATCTTGAGGATTCCATCTCCACTGCAGGCCTCACATCTTCCGCCCTTCACATTAAAGCTGAAACGTCCTTTCTTATATCCCCTGGCCTTGGCGTCTGCTGTAGCCGCAAACAGATCTCTGATCTGGTCAAATACCCCTGTATAAGTAGCCGGGTTGGAACGGGGAGTTCTTCCTATGGGAGACTGGTCGATATTGATCACCTTATCCAGCTGATCGATCCCCAGAATATCCGTATGCTTACCGGGGATCACTCTTGCCCTGTTCAGGTCTCTTGCAAGTCTTTTATACAGGATCTCATTGATCAGGGAACTCTTGCCGGAGCCGGAAACACCTGTGATGCAGGTCATGACTCCCAGCGGGATGTCCACATCAATGTGCTTCAGATTGTTCTCAGCAGCCCCTTTGATATTCAGAAATCCCTCCGGCTCCTTACGCACCTCAGGCACCGGGATCTTAACACGCCCGCTCAGATACGCACCGGTCACCGAATCCTCATTCTTCATCAGATCCTCCGCCGTACCCATGGCAACCAGCTGTCCGCCATGCTCCCCGGCTCCCGGGCCGATATCGATCACGCAATCTGCCGCCCACATGGTATCCTCATCATGTTCCACTACGATCAGACTGTTGCCAAGATCACGAAGGCGCATCAGTGCACCAAGCAGCTTGTCATTATCTCTCTGGTGAAGGCCAATACTCGGCTCATCCAGGATATAGGCAACACCGACAAGACCGGATCCGATCTGTGTGGCAAGACGGATCCGCTGGGCTTCTCCGCCGGAAAGCGTTCCTGTAGCTCTCCCAAGGGAAAGGTACTCCAGTCCCACCTCTGAGAGAAATCCCACTCTGGCACGGATCTCCTTGAGGATCTGCCTGCCGATCAGCTCCTGATGCTCTGTAAGCTTCATATCCCTTAAAAATCCCACCAGCTTCTCCACCGGCATGTTGGTTACTTCATAGATATTCTTATCTGCCACAGTAACAGCCAGGGACTCCTTCTTAAGTCTCTGGCCTTTACAGGTATTACATGGCGTGATCCGCATGAAGCTCTCATATTCCTGCTTCATAGATTCTGAACCGGTCTCACGGTATCTCTGCTCTACATTGCGGATCAGGCCGGGAAAGGCTACATCATAAACACCCTCTCCCCGCTGTCCCTTATAATAGACCTTCACAGAATGTCCCCCTGTACCATGGATCAGGATATCCTGTATCTTCGCAGGATATTCGCCAAATGGCGTATCCAGTGAAAAATCATATTCCCGCGCCAGCGCATCCAGGATTGCCCTGGAAAAGCTTCCCCTGGTAGTACAGGACTGCCATCCCAGAACGGCGATAGCCCCCTCATTAATACTCAGCTTCTTATCCGGGATCATCAGATCGATATCAAACTCCATTTTATAGCCTAATCCCAGGCACTGTGGGCAGGCTCCGAATGGATTATTAAAGGAAAAGCTGCGAGGCTCGATCTCATCAATGCTGATCCCACAGTCCGGACAGGAAAAGCTCTGGCTGAAGTTCAGAAGCTTCCCGTCCATGGTATCCACAACAAGCAGTCCGTCAGCCAGCTCCAGCACTGTCTCAATAGAATCCGAAAGACGTTTCTCGATCCCCGGCTTCACCATCAGACGATCCACAACGATCTCGATATTATGCTTGATATTTTTATCCAGGCTGATCTCCTCAGAGAGCTCATAGAGATTCCCATCGATCTGCACACGCACGTAACCGCTCCTTCGGGCCTGTTCCAGAAGCCTGGCATGGGTTCCCTTACGGCCGCGCACTACAGGTGCAAGCAGCTGGAGCTTCTGACGTTGTGGAAGCATCATGATCTGATCCACCATCTGGTCTACCGTCTGCCTGCATATCTCCCGCCCGCACTTCGGACAATGCGGAATTCCCACACGGGCATACAAAAGCCGGAAATAATCATAGATCTCCGTCACGGTTCCCACAGTAGAACGCGGATTCCGGTTGGTTGACTTCTGGTCGATGGAAATCGCAGGCGGAAGGCCCTCAATGCTCTCCACATCCGGTTTCTCCATCTGCCCGAGAAACTGTCTGGCATAGGAAGAAAGAGATTCCATATACCGCCTCTGTCCCTCTGCATAAATGGTATCAAAAGCCAGGGACGACTTACCAGACCCGCTGAGTCCGGTAAGCACTACAAACTGATCTCTGGGAATATCTACACTTAAGTTCTTCAGATTATTCTCATTGGCTCCCCTTATTCTGATAAAGTGCTTCTTATCTTTCATCTCTTCTGACATTCGTGCCTCCTGATCTGTATCTCCACAAGCTGCTCCTCTGCGTAACTCTATGATCAAGCGGATAAAATCATCCGCAGCCTGCTCACAACCGGTCTGAAATCCGTTTGAAGCTTTTTTACAGTATATAACCAGAACATTCGTTCGTCAAGTTAAAACTTTCGACAAATCTCATTCTCACAGCAGAAAATCAGCCATCACGCTGTTACTCACATGAATTCCTTTTCTTGTAAGAAATATCCTGTCTTCTTTTTTCTCCAGCATTCCAACAGACAAATACTTCTTCAGCACATCCCCGTAAATACTTTCCATTTTTCTGCCAAAATATTCTTCAAATGCCCCCATAGACACGCCTTCTGTCATGCGCAGTCCCAAAAACATGAACTCAGCCATCTCATCTGCCTCAGTAAGCCGCTCCACATCACGGCAAAGCTTCTCCGGCTGCCCGCTGTTTTTAAGATATTCTTCCATATCACTCGTGTTGGAAAAGCGCACATGCTCCAAAAGAGAGGCTGCCCCAAGCCCAAGCCCCAGATAATCCGTTCTCTGCCAGTAGCCCTTATTGTGCCGGCATTCCAGACCATCCTTTGCATAGTTGGAAATCTCATACTGATGAAATCCGTACTCCCCGAGAATTACCGCCGTGTCCTCATACATCCGGTACTCTGTATCCTCATCCGGAAGCTTCAGATCGCGTTCCCAAAAGGGGGTTCCCTCCTCCACGATCAGACTGTAGGCAGAAATGTGTTCCGGATCAAGGGCTGCAACTGTGCGGAGATTTTTTTCCCAGTCTTCATAGGTCTGATCCGGGATCGCACTCATCAGGTCGATATTGATATTGGAAAAGCCAGCCTCCCTTGCCAGGAAAAAGCTCTCCAGAAATTCCTCCCAGGTATGGATCCGTCCCAAAATCCCAAGCTCCCGGTTCTGCGGCGACTGCAGCCCCAGGCTCAGCCTGTTCACTCCATGTGTCAGATATGTCTCAAGCTTCCTTTCAGACAAAGTCCCCGGATTCGCTTCGATGGTGATCTCAGCATCCGGGGCCACAAAAAACTTATTCCTAATCTGATCCAGAACAGCTCCGATCAGGTCTGGTTCCGGCACAGAAGGCGTTCCTCCACCAATAAAAACCGTACAGATTTCTCTGTCCGAAAGAGCCGGTAAGCCTGCTATTTCGCTTTCAAGAGCCTTAAAATATTCTATCTGGCATTCTTTTCCCGCCGGGCCGGAAAGAAAATCGCAATAATCACATTTTTTCACACAAAACGGAACATGGATGTAGAGCTCCAGCGGTTTTTTGGCCTTATTCCCCATCAGAAGCGGTTTCTTCCGGAGTCGGTGTCGGAGTCACGGCAGTTGAATACGATGCAGAGTCAGCATTTTCTGCCAGATATTCATTTACCATAGTTAAATTACCATTGGTTGTCACTGCGTCTGAATTTACCGTTTTCGGTTCCGGTGTCGCCGTTGGTTCCGGAGCTGTGCTGATCTTTATCACACTGTCAGCCTCATCGTTTTTTTTCCTGGAACCGCATCCGGTCAGCAGGGCGGCAGACATAGCCAGAAATCCTGCTGCCAGAAACAGTTTATTTACATTCTTTTTCAAAAAGTCATCTCCTATTTATCATCCAGCTTCAATACGCTCATAAAGGCCTTCTGTGGGATCTCCACATTACCAACCTGGCGCATACGCTTCTTACCTTCCTTCTGTTTCTCCAGAAGCTTCTTTTTACGGGAAATATCACCGCCATAGCACTTGGCAAGAACGTCCTTACGCATAGCACGTACCGTCTCCCTGGCAATAACCTTGCTTCCGATGGCTGCCTGGATCGGGATCTCAAAAAGCTGTCTCGGGATCTCATCCTTCAGCTTCTCGCACATCTTTCTGCCACGCTCATAGGCAGTGTCCGCATGTACAATAAAGGAAAGTGCATCCACCTCTTCCTTATTAACAAGGATATCCAGCTTCACAAGCTCACTTCTCTCATATCCGTCCAGCTCATAATCCAGGGATGCGTATCCTCTGGAACGGGATTTCAGGGCATCAAAGAAGTCGTAAATAATCTCATTAAGCGGCAGTCTGTATTTCAGGAGCGCACGGGTTTCTTCCATATATTCCATGCCCTCGTACTGGCCACGCCTCTCCTGGCAGAGATCCATGATCGCACCGATAAATTCGGTTGTCACCATGATCTCAGCCCGGACCATAGGCTCTTCCATATATTCGATCTCGGAAGGATCCGGAAGGTTGGTCGGGTTGGTCAGCTCGATCACCTCGCCGTTTGTCTTGTAAACCTTATAGATAACACTCGGCGCGGTAGTTACAAGATCCAGATTGTACTCTCTCTCCAGACGTTCCTGGATGATCTCCAGATGGAGAAGTCCAAGGAAACCGCACCGGAAACCAAAGCCCAGGGCAACCGATGTCTCCGGTTCATAATAAAGAGAAGCATCGTTAAGCTGCAGCTTCTCCAGTGCGTCACGGAGATCGCCATACTTGGCACCATCCGCCGGGTAAAGTCCACAGTAAACCATCGGATTTACCTTCTTATAACCAGGAAGTGCCTCTGTACAGGGATGATCTGCATCGGTTACAGTATCACCGACACGGGTATCGCGGACATTCTTGATGCTGGCTGTGATGTATCCAACCATGCCTGCTGTCAGCTCATCGCATGGAATAAACTGGCCCGCGCCAAAATATCCCACCTCAACAACCTCCGTGGTAAATCCGGTAGCCATCATATGTATCCTGCTTCCCTTCTTCACACGGCCGTCCTTGATCCGGCTGAATACGATAACACCCTTGTACGGATCATAAACTGAGTCAAAGATCAGTGCCTTCAAAGGAGCGTCCACCTCTCCCTGGGGTGCAGGAATTTTGTTTACGATCTGCTCCAGGACCTGTTCTACATTCAGACCTGTTTTTGCAGAAATCTGCGGTGCGTCCTGTGCCTCAATTCCGATCACATCCTCGATCTCATTGATCACACGCTCAGGATCTGCGCTTGGAAGGTCGATCTTATTGATAACCGGTACCACATCCAGATCGTGATCCAGTGCCATATACACATTGGCAAGTGTCTGGGCCTCGATTCCCTGTGCGGCATCAACAACAAGGATCGCACCGTCACAGGCAGCAAGGCTTCGGGAAACCTCATAGTTAAAATCTACATGCCCCGGGGTATCGATCAGGTTAAAAATGTACTCGTTTCCATCCTCTGCCTTGTATACAATACGGACAGCCTGGGACTTAATGGTAATTCCACGTTCTCTTTCAAGCTCCATATTATCCAGGACCTGCGCCTGCATTTCCCGCTCCGTGAGAAGTCCCGTCATCTCGATGATACGGTCTGCAAGGGTTGATTTTCCATGGTCAATATGTGCAATGATACAAAAATTCCGAATTTTACTCTGGTCTATCATTCAGGAAATCCTCCTTTATGTTTCTTTCATGCAAAGCTCCTGCATTCCTCATGCAAAAGCATATTTCTCCATACTGTCCCCTATCATAGCACATTTCATCCTTCTTTGTCACTGCCTTTCAGCACTCTGTTTAAGATATCTGCAAAAGGTTCCATTGCATTTTTGACCTCCTCCAGCGTATTTGTCTGTGCACCGGCCTCCAGAAGCAGGGCCCGCGGCCTTAAATGGAGATTGTAGCGCAGGCCTGCCAGATAAATCCCCCGGTAAAGCCCCGGATAATACTGCGCAGCCTGGTATTCCAGCTGAAAAGAAAAGGCCAGATTATCTTCTATGTAAGGATTGGGCAGGTAGCTCACTGCCCCCTGGCTGACTGTGTAGCTCAGTCCGTTATAAAAAAGGATCTGCGCCGTCTGCTTCCCATTGATCTCCGTTACCAGATGCCGGTCATCCGGCACCCCATCCCTGTGAAGGTCAATAACGACCTCCACTGTCGGATTTTCCTCCAGGACCTTTTCTATGGAAGCTCTGGCATAATCGTAGGCCTTGCTCCGGTCCAGTTCTCCTCCCATAATATCAAAAGCATCTGTCACATGGATCACCTTGTAGCCGTATTTTTTTTCCAGAAGCTCTGTGAGATAATTCCCAACCCCCACTACGGTATCCTCCGCTTCGCCCTCCCCGGAATCCGCAAAAGTCTCCTGGGAGTGCGTGTGATAGATCAAGATCTGGGATACCGATGAGTCCTGTTTAATGGACAGGTCCTTGTCCAAAAAGCCTGTCCCGCTGATCTGCTCTGCATTGGTTTCTGTATTGGAATCCAAGATAAAAAACTGATTCATCACATAATCAAAATCTGCCAGCTTTTCCCTGGATAAATCAATCTGTGGCCTGGGCAGTGCCACAGCTTCCTGCTCCTTTGGAGACTGCGATACTTCTTTGCTTTCACCGGCCGCAGCTTTCTCCTCCTGCGCCTGCTCCTCCTCTTCCTTTTCATGCTCCGCCTGTGTTTTATCCTCATTCACATCTGCCGTTTTATCTTCCTCATCTTCCCCTCCATCCAGCTTATCCTGACTCTCAGCAGCCTCTTTCCCTGCCTCAGCCATCAGAAGCTCCTCCTGCTCTCTCTGATTCTCTGCTGCTACCTCTTCCCCGAGATGCTTTGCGTTTTTTTCCTGCAAAAGCAGCTCCGTTTCCAGATCCCTGCCTTTTTCCTCCTGCAAAGCCTTCTTTTCCAGAAAGCAATACAGCGGAAGAGCCCTGTAAATCTCCCCATGCCTGAAAAAATCTCCCGGAAGTGCGGCCACCACACAAAGAAAGACCAGACTCAAAACCACACAGAATGCCCTCTGGATATTCGTCACCTGCGATCACCTCTTACGATATTTTATGACATGTCCTCTTCGATTAGACTATCGGAAAATGCCAGGTTCAGCCCCTCCGAGATCGTAAAGCTCAAATATCCCACCGTCTCATCCACATCCTTCGGTGTCACAAACATGGCATAAAGCTTCGGCGAGATCATCTCCTCCAGAAATTCCTTCTGTTCTTCCTCCTCCAGTGCTTCCAAAAGACTGGCCATGGAGTCGTGGACGATGGTAGCAGCATCTACCACAGTGGGCACCCCGATCCCGATGACCCGCACCGAAAGATTCTCTTCATTTAAGCCTTCTCTGTGGTTTCCCACGCCGGAGCCCGGACTGATCCCCGTGTCTGTGATCTGGATGGTCCGGTTCAGTCTCGCCGTACTTCTGGCTGCCAGGGCATCAATAGCGATCACCACATCCGGTTTTGTCTCGGAAACGATCCCCTGAACGATCTCCAGTGTCTCCATTCCCGTCTGCGCCATCACTCCAGGCGCGATCCCACTGATCTGATGCATTTTCATATGCGGATCGGATTTCAGCCCGTACTCCCGGATCACATGTCTCGTCATATGAAGCTTTCCCACTGCCCGTGGCCCAAGGGAATCTGCTGTGATATCCTGATTTCCAAGCCCTACCACAAGCACGGACTGCTGCCGGCCAAAATCGATCAGCTCTCTTACATGATGGGCCAGCTCCTCCGAGATTTCCCTGTGATAATCCTCATCCGGCACGGAAAGATCCGGTGCTTCAATCGTAATATAGGTTCCCTGAGGCTTTCCCATTGTCTTCGCACCGTTTTCCGTGGTGATCCGCACAACCGTAGTCCTTACATCCTTCTCTTTGTCATATCTTTCCCGGATCTCCACACCATGCACTTCCACATGATCCGCCCTGAACCGCTCCGTTTCCTCAAGTGCCAGATCCGTCCGGATCCTGTTCCTTCCTGCCATAGGCCCTCCTCTTTTCCTGAAAAAATCCAACCGTGTGATTTCCATCTTATTTTCCCCGTTTTTCCCGTAAATATGTATCCATTCCTTCTTCCTCTACATTATCTGGTGTTTTTTTATTACATTTTAAAAATTTATCCAAAAAATATCTTGACATTCCGACCCGGATATAATAGTATATATAAGCATGTTTCATAGGAGCGCCCGTGTCTGTTCCTGTGAATGTAATTTTTATTATATTTTTAGGAATCGGAGGTGTACAAATTGGCTAACATTAAATCCGCAAAGAAGAGAATCTTAGTTAACAGAACTAAGGCAGCAAGAAACAAGGCAATCCGTTCTGCAGTTAAGACTTCCATCAAGAAGGTTGAAGCAGCAGTTGAGAATAGGGATAAGGCAGCTGCAGAGGTTGCTCTTAAGGACGCAATCTCCACAATCAGCAAGGCTACATCCAAGGGCGTTTATCACAAAAATAACTGCGCCAGAAAAATTTCCCGTCTTTCCAAAGCTGTCAACAGCATTGCGTAATAGACAACGGAATATTTTAGTTATAAGCTTATAAGTAAAAGGAAAGACAGCCGAACCGTCAGCGGCTGTCTTTTTTCATACATAAATATGTCTTTTTCCGTGCGGCAGAACCTGTACAGCTCAGGCAGGCTTCCTCGCCGAACTGTACTTCACGATCAAAAGCTCCACACTGAGCACATCTCCCAGCGCACCGGTTTTCACAGCTTCTTCCGCATCCACAAAATCCCCGACCGCATCTTCAAGCTCTTCCACCGTATAAGCCCTTGCGCAGGATGCCAGATTTCTCACAGCAAAAGACGGCACCCCCAGCCTGGAAGCGATCTCCGTCTGGGAAAGCCCCTCACCGGAAAGCTTTTTCGTCAGGCATATCTGGCGGAACTGCTTTGCCAGAAGAAACAAAATCCTCATCGGTGGCTCGCGAAGCGTCAGAAGATCATAATACAGCTCCAGCGCACGCTTCTGGTTCTTTTCCGTCACCGCCCTCACCATATCAAAGATCTTGTTGGTTGTCTGTGTGGTACAGACAGCCCGGATATCTTCTCCCGTCACAACATCCCTGCCCTCTGTGTAGGAGATCAGCTTTTCCAGCTCCATCCTTAAGTTTCCCATATCTGTACCAGACATGGACAAAAGCAGTTCCACATCCCTCTGGGTGATCCTCCGGCCATTTTTTCCCAGGATCCCGGCAGCCCAGCGCATCAGAGTCTTCTCATCCTGCTGCTTAAACTCTCCGATGCCCCCGCAGGCCTTCACAGCCTTGTACATCCGGCTCCGCTTATCCACCTCAGATTCGCAGAATACCAGATACAGATAATCCGGCAGCTCCTTCATATAATCTGCCAGCTCTTCACACTTATTCTTAAAAAATCCCGTATCCTCCAGCAGCACGACTCTCCGCTCCGCAAAAAAAGGCATGGTATCGCAAAGCCCAAGCAGCTCCCTGACATCGATCCCTTTCCCCTCATACCTTGCAAAATTCATGGTATCATCATCCGGGTTGAGGGCTTTTACCAGATTTCTCTTATACTGCTGCTTCAGATAGGCTTCCTCCCCGTAGAGGAGATATACCTGTTTAAATTTTCCTGTTTTAATATCTTCCTGAATATTTTTCAATCTTTATTTCTCCCGTCCAGGCATCCAGAAGCTGCCATATGCACTCCCGGCTGCCTTCCACTTAATCCTGCCTCCAGTTTAAACGACCCCTGAAAAAAATGCAACACCGCCCCGGAATATTGTTACGGTTCACTCCGTTCACAGCAACACGCTTCGTGATGCACAGCTGCATAAATTTGACTTTCCCGCAAATTCATGGTACTGTAGACAGGTACATATTCCGGCAGAGCCGTTCTGCCAGTGAAATATGTGGAAGGGAGTGTTCCATTATGGAGAAAAAAAGAAACAACAGAACAGGCAACCTGAAGAGCGCAACCACAAAAGCCAAGGCTACCGTTAAATCAACTGTAGAGAAGATCGAGAAGACACCTGCAGCTGAAAAAACTGTAAAAGCAGTCAAAAAAGCAACAGAGACTGTAGCAGCCAAGGCACCAGAAGTAGTAGAAGAAGTTAAGAACACTGTAAAAAACCATAAGATCAGCGGCATCACACTTGAAATTTTTGAGACAGCAATCACAGTTGCAGACCTTGAAGCAGCTGTTAAGAAAGATGCAGAGGCTAAGGGCCTTAAGGGCAAAGAGCTCCACATCTATGTAAATGCAGAAGAAAGAGCAGCTTACTACACTGCTGACGGAGAAGGCTCCGACGATTACAGGATCGATCTGGCATCCCTGTAAGCCAAAAATCGGCCAGTAACCACAACTACACCTTATGGGAATGTCACTGACAGTCCCAAAGGCGTACAAAAAAGCCATGCACAGGACATTCACTTACCACTGTCCCACTGCATGACTTTATTTTTTATCTTCTTACTGAATTTTCTTTATCCAGGCTCTGGAACAGCCTACCGCTGCCTTCCATCCCTTTACCATCTTTTCACGTTTCTCAGGATCGATCTGCGTGCGGAAAATACGCTCCACATTCCGGCTCTCCAGAACTGCCTCCTTACTCTCCCAGAATCCAACTGCAAGTCCCGCCAGATATGCAGCTCCAAGAGCCGTTGTCTCAATGCATTCCGGACGCTCCACAGCTACATTGCTGATGTCTGACTGGATCTGAAGAAGAAGATTATTGGCACTCGCACCACCATCTGCACGGAGAACCGCCAGCTCACTTCCCGCATCTTCCTTCATGACTTCCAGGACATCATTCACCTGGTATGCCAGAGATTCCAGCGTTGCACGCACAATATGATATTTATTTACACCACGCGTCAGGCCTACGATGGTCCCGCGGGCATACTGATCCCAGTAGGGAGCTCCAAGCCCTGTAAACGCAGGCACCACATAACAGCCGTTGGCATCCGGCACCTTTCCCGCAAAATACTCGGTATCAGAGGCAGAATCCACAAGATGAAGCTCATCGCGAAGCCACTGGATCGCAGCCCCCGCCACAAATACAGAACCTTCCAGAACATAGGTAACCTTTCCATCGAGTCCCCATCCGATGGTAGTAACAAGGCCGTTTCTGGAAAATACCGGCTTGTCACCCGCGTTCATCAAAAGGAATCCGCCGGTTCCATATGTATTCTTAGTCTCTCCCTTCTCAAAACAGGCCTGTCCGAACAATGCCGCCTGCTGATCTCCGGCAGCACCGGCTACCGGAATCCCTCCGCCCAGAAACGACGGATCTGTTTCCCCATAGATCCCGCTGGATTCCCTTACCTGCGGAAGCATACATTTCGGGATATCAAGCTCTTCAAGGATCTCATCATCCCATTCCAGAGTGTTGATATTAAACATCATAGTTCTGGAAGCATTGGAATAATCCGTCACATGGACAGCCCCCTTGGTCAGCTTCCAGATCAGCCATGTCTCCACCGTTCCAAAAAGCAGCTCGCCTTTCTCGGCCCGTTCCCTTGCGCCCTCCACATTATCCAGGATCCATTTCACCTTTGTCGCAGAAAAATAAGCATCAATAACAAGGCCCGTTTTCTGGCGGAACTTCTCCTCCAGTCCTTTTGCCTTCAGGCTGTCACAGTACTCGGCAGTCCTTCTGCACTGCCATACGATCGCATGGTAAACAGGCTGTCCTGTAGTTTTATCCCACACAATGGTAGTTTCTCTCTGGTTCGTAATACCGATCGCCGCGATATCCTCTGCCGTCGCCTCAATCTGGTTCATCGCCTCCCTCGCAACCGAAAGCTGTGTAGACCAGATCTCACTTGCATCATGCTCCACCCAGCCCGGTTTCGGAAAATGCTGGATAAACTCCTTCTGTGCAACGCTGCGGATCCTTCCGCTCTCATCAAAAAGAATGCAGCGGTTGCTGGTGGTTCCAGAATCCAGTGCCATAACATACTTTGCCATAAACTTCCTCCAATACATTTCTTGGCCACATCATCAACGCTTATGCAGCCTAAAGCTCCCATACCTTCTGATTTGTAGTGGAAACAGCGGCCGCCCCCGCACCCAGTGCTCCCATTACATCCTCCTTGTCGGAGATCAGACCGCCTGCAATCACAGGCACTCTGCTTGTTTTGCATATTTTTTTGAGGATCTTCGGCATCAGGCCCGGCAGTACCTCCACCACATCCGGCAGCTGTTCATGCTGATTTCCCATGCTTTCAATGTTCTTGATCGCCATTGAATCAATGAGAAAAAAGCGCAGGACGGTATACATCCCGAGCTTTCTCGCCCTGCTTATCATTGCTGCTTTTGTGGAAATAATTCCATCTGCATGAACATCCTCACAAATATAATCTACTGAAACTTCTTTCGAGCTTAATCCTGTTATCAGATCAATATGTACCATCGCGATCTTGCCTGCCTGATGGATCCGTTCCACGATCCCCCCGATCGAACGGATGTCACCATACAGGATAAAAATCACCGTAAGCTCTTCTCTTCGCAGGCAGTTTGCAAGGCCCTGTTCGTCCTTCACTGCCGCTATGATAGGATTCGCCTCAACGGCATCCAAAAATTCCCTGTTCATCTGTTTACCTCCGCAGTTTTCGTACAATATATCAAAGCCCCCGTACCTCTTCCGGGGATGCTTCTTCTATTGTATCAGTTTCTCAGCGCAAAGGCCAGACAGATTCAACAAATAAGATAATTTGCTGCCGGCCATTTTGCGGCCGGCAGCTCTCAGCTTCCTTATTTCTCAAACGGGAATTTGAACTGTGTAAGTCCGAATTCATCACGAAGTCCGATAAACTCCTTCTGAACTGCCTCTGTCACCGGAACTCCCTTGTCCTTACGATACATCCATACATCGTACTCTTTCTCGCCTGCGGTGTAGATACGCTCTTCTCCCGGAGCCTTCTCAGAACCTCTAAGATCTCTCAGGATATCTCCGCAGGTTTTCTTGAATGCGTCAGCACCCATGAACGCCTCCGTATCGATCGCGATGAAGAAATGTCCCAGATGATACGGACGGATACTTCCGTCATCATTCTTTCCTTCCAGTGCCCTCAGGAAAATACCGGACTGAAGTGCCGCTGAAAGAATCTCAACAACTGTGGAATATCCATATCCTTTATATCCTCCTGTTGTCTCGCCAAATCCGCCAAGAGGAGCAAGTGCAGCCTGTTTGCTGCGGATTTTCTTCAGGATCTCAACACTGTCTGTAAGCTCCTCACCTTCTCTGGAAATAACAAGACCCTTAGGAGTATCGTGTCCGATACGTGCATAGTATTCGATCTTGCCGTTCTGGATAACGGATGTTGCGCAGTCCAGCACGAACGGGAACGGTTCATCTGTAGGCATACTGAAGGTCAGCGGGTTTGTTCCGAGCATATTCTCAACGCCAAAGGTCGGTGCAACAGACGGTCTTGCATTGGTACCACTGATACCGATCATGTTCTCCTTAACTGCGAGGCCTGTCCAGTATCCTGCGATTCCATAATGGGAAGAATTGCGGACTGCAACCATACCCATGCCATATTTATGGGCCTTCTCGATACACATGTCCATTGCCTTCTTGCTGGCAACCATTCCCATACCATCGTTGGCATCGAGAACTGCAGTTGTAGGTGTCTCCTTGACGATATCGATCTTCGTCACCGGATTCAGAATTCCCGCTTTAATACGGTCAATATAGATCGGTTTAAAGCGGTTGCAGCCATGGCTCTCAATTCCGCGTCTGTCACTCTCAAGAAGTACATCCGAGCAAAGTCTTGCGTCTGCCTCCGGAACTCCCATTTTCTCAAATACAGCAGTCATAAAATCATCAGCGAGCTGCCAGGGAATAAAAGGTCTTGTTTCTTTCTCCATTGTAAAATCCTCCGTATACATTTATATTATAGTTTTAAGTATTAACTCTGTTAATCTTCGTCTGCAACTTTTCTTCCTTTGTCTGGATAATTGGTAATGATAGAATTTACGCCCCATTTCTTCATTCTTCTCATATCCTCTGCTTCATTTACCGTCCAGACATTTACTCCTACACCATTCTGCGAACAGCTGCGTACATGCTCTTCCTTCAGATATTCCAGATTCGGATGGTAATACTGGACATCGCAGGTTCTTGCATAAACACCCGCATTGTCCACAAATTTCTCTACCAGAAAACCACCGGCGATCATCTCATCGTTCTGCCTGCACAGTACAACAGACGCATTATTAAAAGAGGAAAGGATGATCCGGTCCTCCAGTCCGTATTCACAGATCATGTCGATCACTTTCTTCTCCATACCGCCGTAGTAGTAAACGCTGTTCTTCAGCTCGATATTGGTGATCAGTCCATCTTCTTCAGACATCCACTCAAGATATTCTCTCAGTGTCGGTATCTGAAGCTTGCCGAACTTTCCGTTATATTTATCCGGATAGCTGCAGTCCAGATGGCAGAGCTCATCATATGTCATATCATAGATATATCCGGTTCCATCTGTAGTACGGTCAACCTTCTCATCATGCATGATCACAGGAACAAGATCCTTAGTCAGCTGTACATCCAGCTCAATTCCGTCACAGCCGGCTTCTGCTGCCTTCTGAAATGCCAGCATCGTATTCTCCGGATATTCTCCGCTGAAACCACGATGTCCAAATACTTTCATTTTACTCATCCTCCATTCGGTGCAATAAACTTGTTTCAAGCATATTTACCAATTCATAATTAGAGTATATCACACATTTTATCGATATTCAACATTTTTATCTGTTTTTTGCTTATTTTTTTGTTATTTTTTGATTAAATATTGTTGTATTTCATTTTACATTTTGTATATTTTGCATATTTTTACCCATGACAAACAGAGCGGTTTGCATCGTCATTTCGAACGGAGCAGACAGCAGCGTTGGCTGAACCACTATTCAGTTCTTTTATATGCCGCCCTGTCTGCCGGTCATATCTGTGAGGATCGCTGTCTGCGAACAGCCATCCTGCAAGTGACAGCCACTGTTTTTTGTTATTTTTATGCTGTAACCCTTTGTAATCCTTTTGAAATGCTGTAACGTCTCAGCCGTCCGCCGCGAGGGTACGGAGCCGCCACAAAAATTAATATTTGCGCATAAAAATAACCGGCACAAAAACACATATAACCATGTGCTCCCATGCCGGTCTCTCTTCTCAATGGCATTCTCTGAATCCGGATAACCGAATCAGATTTCTTCTTCACTTTGTAGATAGTGTATCAGACTATTCCCGAAATTGCAAGTATAATTTTCGTTAAATACATCGTTTTTTCTTTAACATACTCTTTATTTTACCAAATTACCAGTCAAATATATATTCGCAGTCTGCCTTCATCAGATCTCCTCCACAGAGATCACGCCATCCTGCTGTCTTGCCTCACGGAAAACGGTATGGCGGGCCTTCCATTTGGCCGCTTCCATCGTTGCCTGGATCACAATGCTCTGTGTCTTGGATTTCTTTTTGATAACAACCACATTGGAAATCAGGATATCTTCCTCCCGCAGCTTCTTTATGGCCATACTCATCTTATCCTCATTCTCAAATTCCATGTACACGTCGTAGGTATTGGAATGCTCCTCCACATAGGCCTCAATATACTTGGAATATTTAAATACCACCATAAGTCCCAGTGTGGCAAAGCATGCCCCGCTGTAATAGCCGATCCCTACGGCCAGTCCGATACATGCAGAGGTCCACAGGCTGGCTGCGGTGGTAAGGCCGGAAACATGTCTCTGACCTGTTACGATGATGGTCCCAACTCCAAGGAAACCGATCCCGCTGACAACCTGCGCGCCAAGCCTCGCAGTATCTCCGATCCCTGCCCCATTGGAATATACATGGATATAATCCCCCGTCATCATCACAAGCGTCGCACCCATGCAGACGATCATATGCGTCTTTACACCTGCTACACGTTTCTTCATCCCACGGTCAATACCGATCAGGCATCCGAGAAACATTGCCAGGATCAGCCGAAACAGTGTCGATCCCATATTCAAAGTATGCAGATATGAATATACTGCATTATACGCTCCCAAAAGTCCTCCCATAGCCAGCCTCTTTTCTTCCTGTCAGATAAAGCGGCAGGGATACCACTGCCAGGCACCGGTATCCCTGTCTGTTATACTATTTATTTAATCAGAGGGCATTCTGATCACTTAATAGACTCGTTGTAGTTCTCGATCGCTTTGTTTACAGACTCAGCAAGCTGGTCAACTGCTTCCTGGGTTGTGATCTTGCCATCATATACCTGCGGCACAAGCTCGTTGAATGTAAGACGTGCCTCTGTCTGTACGCCGGAAAGAACACCTGCTGTGTTTGCATTTACAGGAGAATCCTTCAGCTGGTTGATAGCTGTCTCGAAATTCGGGTTTTCAGCAAGATAAGACTTCATATCATCTGTCTCATAAGCCTTCTCATTGATTGCAAAGTAGCCTGTACCCATGGACCATTTAGCCTGTACATCCGGAGTTGTGATGTACTCGATGAACTTCCATGCAGCATCCTCGTTTGTCTCGTTTCCTGTATCTGTGAGCCACAGGGAACCACCTCCGATGATAACGCCGCCTTCATCATTCTGCTCGATTCTCGGGAGATATCCTGTACCAACCTCAAACGGAGAAGAATCAACTGCATTTTTCAGGATAGCTGTAGACTCAATGATCATACCAACCTGTCCGGAGAAGAATGCTGTCTGGGTATCTGCTGTTGTTGTTCCGTAGTCTTCAAAATATCCGGAATCATACAGCTGTTTCCACATATCAAATACCTTCAGGCCGCCGCCGTTGGAATCGAAATCAACAGCAGTAACTGCCTCAGTACGTCCGTTATCGTTATTACCGTAGGTTAATCCAAGTCCTGCAAGCTGCTGCTCAAAGAACCATCCATAAATAGCCTGTGAATATCCAACCGGAGCTGCGCCGCTCTCTACGATCTTCTTGGCATCCTCAAGAACCTCCTCATATGTAGTAGGTGGTGTCTCAGGATCAAGGCCGGCTGCCTCAAATACATCCTTATTATAATACAGCATAGGTGTGGATACGTTAAATGGCATTGCATACTGCTTGCCCTCTACTGTATAGTAGCTGCTGATAACATCCATAACAGAACTCTTGTCATAGCCTGTGGATTCGAATTTATCCTCTACAGGGATAACAGAACCACTGTCATACATGAATTTTGTTCCAACATCGTACATCTGGCAGACATCCGGAAGTCCGGAATCGCTCTGCATAGCGGCTTTCAGCTTTGTGATGGTGTCATCATAGGTTCCCTGATATTCCGCTTTCACTTCGATCTCATCCTGGGATGCGTTGAAGTCATCTACGATCTCCTGAAGCACTTCTCCGTTCGTGCCGCCCATTGCATGCCAGAAGGTGATCGTGGTCTTGTCAGCCGCACTTACTGAGCACGGAGCTGCGAGAGATGCTGCCATGATTCCTCCCAAAAGAATTGCCATCCATTTTTTGTTCTTCATATAGAAACCCTCCTTTTATATTGTTCCGGCCTGCCCCAAATACAGGCCGGATAATTAACGTTCTTACTACATTTCCAGATATCCCGGATCAGCCTTTAACAGCACCCGCTGTCAGTCCACTGATCATCTGCTTCTGGCCGATGATAAAGACAAGGATCGACGGAACCAGAATAACCATCGCACCGGCCATAACCGGTCGGAAGTCCGTTGCCTCAGCACCCTGGAGCATACCAAGACCGATCTGGACTGTTCTCATATTCACACTGTCCGTTACCAGAAGTGGCCAAAGATAATAGTTCCAGCTCTGAAGGAATACATAGATGATCAGGGCACCAAGTGATGGTTTGATCAGCGGAACACCGATCGTATATAAAAATTTAAAATTTGTACATCCATCGATCTCTGCCGCCTCATGGATTTCCTTCGGCAGTGTCAGAAATGCCTGACGCATATTAAATACTGCAAAAGCCGCAGCAGCGTTCGGAAGGATCAGAGCCGCATATGTATTACGGATACCCCAGTCCGCGATGGTCAGGTAGTTTGCGATGATGATCGCCTGGCTCGGGATCATCATGGTTGCCAGCATGATATAGAACAGGACTTTTTTACCCTTGAATTCCATCATGGCAAAAGCATAGGCTGCAAGAGCACCTGTGATAACCTGAGCCGCAGTGATAACACCGGATACGATCAGCGAGTTCTTAATGAAAGTAAAGAACGGTGCCAGCTGAAATGCCCTTGTATAGTTCTCAATAGTCAGATGGGATGGCCAGAAATTACCGCCATAGATCTCTTTGAGATCCATCATACTAACATTGAAGCAGTAAATAACAGGAACAATGATAATAATCGCAAAAATAATGTTCAGCGCATACATCGCCACTTTTACATATGGTTTTTCTTTCATCAGTAAGTCACCTTCTTTTCCAGTCTAAACTGCAGCGCAGTCAGTATGATCAAAATAATGAACAGAATTACAGATTCTGCACAGGCTACACCGAAGCGGCTGTTGATAAATGCTTCCTGGTAAATCTCATACACGATAACGTTGGTGCTCTCAGCCGGTCCGCCCTGGGTCATCATCTTAAACTCTGCATACGCCTGTACGGAGTTGATAACATTGATGATAAGAAGGAAGAACAAAGTTGGTGAGATTGACGGAATCGTTACGTGGCGGTGCTTCTGGAAAAAGTTTGCCCCATCCAGGGCAACGCTCTCATAAAGCTCTGCCGGCACGCTCTGGATCGCAGCCGTAAGATAAATAAAGTTCATACCGATCGCCATCCATACGCTTACGATGGTAACTGCGATCAGCGCGTATTTCTTATCTGTCAGCCATCCGATATGAGTTCCAAGTGCCTTGTTCAGAATACCAAGAGAACTGTGAAAAATAAACATGAATACTACGGATGCCGCAGCTGCGGAAATCGCCATCGGCAGCGCATATACCGTGCGGAAAAATCCCTTTGCCTTGATCTTCTCTGTACTGATGATCGCCAGCACAAAGCCGATCGCAATAGAAAGGATCACTCGCATTACCGAAAACTTCAGTGTTATCACCAAACTGTTCAGGAATGTTCCGTCCGTAAAAATATTCTTATAATTATCCAGGCCAATATACTGTGCCACCTGTCCAAGAGGTGTCGTCCTGGCAAAGCTTAACTGGATCGTTTTAATAAATGGCCAGAATACAAACAGTATAAAAAGAACCATTACAGGAATGAGATAGAGATAAGGCTCCACGATCCTAAAAAAAGATTTTTTCGTTTTCATCTTATATCACCTGCTTTTCATAAATTTGTGTACTTCCGATCAATGGTATCACCCGCTCATTGATTACTTTTGTGATAACTTCTGATCATGTTGTCATTTACACATTCTGCCGGAAAATATTTCCCTTATATTCTCCAGACTTTCCCCCAATACATGATGTCAAAACACTCTCCTGCTACCCTCCTCTTTCATTTACACCTTTTGTTATCTTTACCAACTTTTGACCAAATGATAACATATTTTATCATTATAATCAACAGTTATTTTTGTGTTTTGTTTATTTTTTTCATCATTTTAAATAATTTATCCATTGTAATTGCGTATATTTTTGTGTATTTCATACATTTTTTCCACGCTCAAGCAAGGTAATCCGCCAAGATTACCTTGTTTCTGTCATCCTGTGTACATGCAGGAGCAATTTCCCGCACACTGAAAAAAAAGCGACAGAAATAACACATCTTCCGATGTATTCCTTCTGCCGTTCTCTCTTCTCAATGGCACTGTCTGTTTTATGTATTTCAGACACACTTTTCACTTGTTGTTGTGAATTATACAGTAATTTTTACTATATTTCAAGTGCAATTTGATATTTTTTATTGCATTTTCAATAAATATTTTTTTCACAAACTCACAGTGCCGTTATTATTTTTTTCGTAACCGTAGTTACATTTTTTCAATTAATTCTGTTATATCATGGAATATTTATCCTCTTCTCTTGTTAAACCATGATATCAGGTACAAAATTATACCAAAAGTTATCACAAAAGGAGCAACTGCTACCAAAACTGTTGCCAAAAGTATCACAATCATCACGGCAATGGCGATCACGATGGCTTTTCCGTACCATGTGCCAAGGTCCAGGTGGAAGCTTTTGGTCTTACCCGATGTATTTCCGGTGCTGTTCCCTGCATAGTCATCAGATCCGTAGCTCTCCTCTGCATACCCGGATTCGTCATAAATTTCCGTTCCATCGTCTGTATCAATAAGAGTTCTCGCGATCAGTCTCGGATCCCCCAGCTCTGCAAGTACATCCTCCTCACTTCGTCCGCTACGGACCTGGGACTGTATATAATCTTCATAATACCGTACATGTGCCGCTGCCTTCCCCTGTGCCATCTGCCCGGACAGCTGCTCTCTCAAAATCTCCAGAAATTCTCTTCTGCTCATATTGTCAATTTAACCTCTCTTTATAAAGCGCAATGTCAGATACTCAAATTTTTTTCATTATAACATATCCTTCCAGATCCAATCAGAAACAAACCATAAAATTTTAATTAAGAAAAAAAACAGGGGCGGCAAGCAAACTTCTGCTCTGCCGTACCTGTTTCTCTGTCTTTCTCTTTATGATCTGCCCTGCATTATCCGATATGTACGGCTCCTGTGCTGCGGATGTTCATTGGATAAACATTCTCGCGTCCGACATACTCTGCCATATAATCCACATAAGCGTCTGCATCCTTGATGGGCAGCACGCACATGATAACGCCCGCAAAACCGCCGCCATGAACTCTGCAGATACCTGCTCCGATCTTATTCAGGAACAGTTTGGTAAGCGCAAGGCTCAATGTGATCTTCTGCTCCTTGCAGTTCTGAAGGGAATAACAGTTCTGCAGCCACTCCCAGGAAGAATTGCCGGACTCTTCCAGGAGGCGCAAAAATCCCTCTCCATCCTTATTTTCAACTGCCTTCACCGCATCTGCAACGCGTCTGTTTTCTTCATAGAAGTGCATGGCACGAAGAACAGCACGGTCATTCGGGATATCCTTGACATGGGCAAGAAGGTTCTCCATACTGGACTCGCAGAGAAGCTCTACACCCATTGCTTTTGCAGCTTCTTTCATTTCCATCGGAATAGAAGAATACTCCTCACTGAGGTCTGCATGGCCTTTGCCTGTGTTTACGATCACAAGCCTGCATCCCATCTCCTCAAAGGAAAAATCGATCTTTTCGCAGCTGATATTCTCTTTATCAGAGAAGTCGAGAAGGATCGGGCCGCCTGCAGCGCATGCCATCTGATCCATCAGGCCGGAAGCCTTCTTCCAGTATACATTCTCCGCATACTGTCCTGCCCTTGCATACTCGCCGTACTCCAGCTTTCCCTCATTAAAAAAGTAATTGGTGATCGCACACACGAGCATCTCAAAAGAAGCGGAGGAGCTGACACCGGCTGCCGCAATAACCTTGGTGGAAACATAAGCATCAAAGCCGCCTGTAGCATAGCCTTTTTTCTTCATATATTCCATGATGCCTGCCACAAGTGCATCGGTACCTTTTGTATATTTCTCTGTGCTGAGAGCGTCAAGGTCCACAACAACCTCCTGTCTGTAGCCCTCGCTCACCATATGGATCACATTCGTTCCGTTCGGATATGCAGCTCCGATCGTATCAAGGTCGATACTTGCCGCAATGATCTGTCCGCCGTTGTGGTCAACATGGTTTCCGATGATCTCCGTACGTCCTGGTGCTGTAAAAAACTCTGCACCTTCATGATGATATCTCTTCTCGAAATTCTCTGCAAGGCTTGTAAAACGTGCACTGCTCTCCTCGGTCTCTCCATAGATTTTTTTCAGCAGATCTGCTGATGGAATTCTGATTGCTCCCATTTTAATTTCCTCCTGTCACATCTGTGTATCTTCATTATAACAGCCTTATGTTTCCTGTCCATAAAGATTTTGTGTAAAAACAGTAATATTTTGTGGTCTGGAATTATGATACCCTTTCTGTTAAAATAAATCTCATACAGCTTTTTTAACATCACATTTTAAGGGAGGGACAGTGCTTCATGCAGATCATCACCAACAACGCAGGAAAAGAACTCAAAAAGCACGGGGACAGCGCATTCCCCTGTCTGGTAAGCTATGAATGTCTTTCCGGGTATGAGACCGGTTCCTTTTTGTGGCACTGGCATCCTGAGATCGAGCTTACCTATATAGAAAAGGGCGAGATGCTCTATAAGGTCAACCAGAATACCTTTCATCTTAAAGAAGGGCAGGCACTTTTTGGAAATGCCAATGCCCTCCATGCAGGATATATGTACCAGGATCAGGACTGCCACTACATTCCCATTACCTTTGACCCGAAGCTGGTCTACGGTTTCCCGGAAAGTGCTTTATTCCGAAAATATACGGAGCCCATACTCCGAAGCTTTTCCCTGTCTGCGATCCCTCTGGATTTTTCCGGCGAATGGCATGAGGCTGCAATAAAAGATATTCTCGATATCATTGCCCTCGACCGTCTGCGCGGTCCCATGTACGAATTCGACATCATCGCCCGGCTGCAGCATTTCTGGAAAATTTTATGCGCCAACACGCTTGACAGGGCAGCCGTCCCTTCCAGCCAGGATGAGGAGAATTACCGCCGCATCCGGCGGATCATGTCCCATATCGCAGAGCATTACTCCGAAAAGATCCTCCTTGATGACATCGCAGGGCTGATCCATTTAAGCCCCAGCGAATGCAGCCGTCTTTTCAAAAAATGCATGAACATTACTCTGTTCGGCTATATCCAGGAATACCGAATCGAACGCAGCCTGGAATATCTGGAGGATTCTTCCTGTTCCATCACAGAAGCCGGATTGCTGTCCGGTTTTTCGGACTCCAACTATTACACGAAGGTTTTTGCCAAAATCAAAGGCTGCACGCCCAGACAATATCGCAAAAATATCGTCAGAACAGTTCCTTCATAGCCGGATACAGCCTGCGGAATTTCTGATATTTCTCCTCATATCTGGCAACCAGCTCAGGATCCGGTTCTACGGTATCTACAACCTTAACCATTTTTTTGCAGATGGTTTCCACATCCGGATATGCACCACAGCCCACTGCTGCCAGCATTGCACCACCCATGGACGGGCCTTCCTCATTCTCCGGCACATCAACCTTCAGATTCATCACATTTGCGATGATCCTTTTCCAGAGAGGGCTCTTGGCTCCGCCGCCGCAGATCTTGGTGCGCTCGATATGGATACCAAGGCTTCTGGCAACCTCAAGGGAATCGCGGAGTCCGAAGGCAACACCTTCCAGAACAGCCTGTGTCATATCTGCCCTTGTCGTATCCATGGACATTCCGAAGAATACACCTCTTGCATCCGGGTTGTTGTGTGGAGATCTTTCTCCCATCAGATATGGAAGGAAGAATACCTGGTTCTCGCCAAGCTTCTGGATCGGAGCCTGTTCTGCCACGAAATCCTTTGTCTTTAAAATCTCCTCAGACCACCATTTGTTGCAGGATGCGGCACTCAGCATACAGCCCATGAGATGATAGCTTCCATCTGCATGGTCAAAGGAATGCAGGGCATTATTCTCATCAACTCCGAAATCCCTGCTGGAAATAAAGATCGTGCCGGATGTTCCAAGAGAAATGTTGCACTGGCCGTCACCAACCGTTCCGGTTCCAACGGCTGCTGCAGCATTATCGCCAGCTCCTGCCACAACCTTTACACCTTCGGAGAAGCCAAGCTCCTTCGCCACCTCCGGCTTCAGGCTTCCCACTACCTGCCAGCTCTCATAAAGCTTCGGAAGCTGCTCCTCTGTGATATGACAGATTTCAAGCATCTCCTTTGACCAGCAGCGGTTCTTCACGTCGAGAAGAAGCATTCCGGATGCATCGGAAACATCTGTACAGAAGGATCCGCTTAAACGGTATGCAAGATAATCCTTCGGAAGCATGATCTTCACTACTTTTTTGAAATTCTCAGGCTCATTTTTCTGCATCCAGAGAATCTTCGGTGCGGTAAATCCAGCAAATGCGATGTTCGCTGTGTACTGGGAAAGCTTATCCTTTCCGATGACCGTGTTCAGATATTCAGTCTCCTCACCGGTACGTCCGTCATTCCAGAGGATCGCAGGGCGGATCACCCTGTCATCCTTATCCAGGGTTACAAGGCCATGCATCTGGCCGCCGAAGCCAATTCCGGCTACCTCACTGCGGTCGATCCCCTCTGTAAGCTCTTTGATCCCTTCCATACTCTGGATAAACCAGTCCTCCGGATTCTGCTCAGACCAGCCCGGATGTGGAAAGAAGAGCGGATATTCCTTTGATACGATGTTGCAGATCTTTCCGGACTCTTCCATGAGAAGGAGCTTTACAGCTGAAGTTCCAAGATCAACGCCAATATAATACATAATGATTTTTCCTCCTGTAAATACAGAAACCGCGGCTCTCAGTTCGCAGCGTCTGCACGCCTGAGAGCTCGCGGTTTCCAGCTTATATTTGCTTTAAACGAATCAGGTAATTCCCCTGCTTATTTCCATGGATTCTCTGTCGGATATCTTACTCCTGCCGGCTGGTTGTAGCCAATCTCATCAACCGGTACACCGATATATTTAAATACCTCATAGAGAGCTTTTCCGTGATGTCCGAATGCTACAGCTCCGTGATGCGGGAAGCCTCCCTCGATCAGTACGTGGCGGTAGAAGCGTCCCATCTCCGGGATTGCGAATACACCGATCGCTCCAAAGGAACGGCTTGCAACAGGAAGAACCTCGCCCTGTGCGATATATGCACGAAGCTTGTTGTCAGCTGTGCTCTGCAGACGGTAGAATGTAATATCTCCAGGCTTGATATCTCCCTCAAGAGTTCCGTTTGTAACCTCGATCGGAAGGGATCTTGCCATGATCATCTGATATTTCATCTCACAGAAGGAAAGCTTGCTGGATGCTGTATTTCCACAGTGGAAGCCCATGAAGGTATCCTGCAGTGTATAGTTGAATTTACCCTCGATAGACTCCTTGTACATATCCTTCGGTACGGAGTTGTTGATGTCAAGCAGTGTAACGATATCATCACTTACAACCTGGCCGATGAACTCACTTAAGGTTCCGTAGATATCAACCTCGCAGGATACCGGGATGCCCTGTGCTGTCAGACGGCTGTTTACATAACATGGAACAAATCCGAACTGTGTCTGGAATGCAGGCCAGCATTTACCAGTCAGTGTCACATATTTGCGGTATCCCTTATGATCTCTTACCCAGTCCTTCAGGGTCAGCTCATACTGTGCAAGTTTCGGAAGGATCTCCGGCTTCTTGTTTCCTGCGCCAAGCTCTTCCTCCATCTCTTTTACGATCGCCGGGATTCTCTCGTCACCCGCATGGTTGTTAAATGCCTCAAAAAGATCCAGCTCGGAGTTCTCCTCGATTTCTACACCAAGGTTGTAAAGCTGTTTGATCGGTGCGTTACATGCAAGGAAGTTTGTAGGACGCGGTCCAAAGCTGATGATCTTCAGGTTGCTTAAGCCCTCGATGGCTTTTGCGATCGGAAGGAAATCATGGATCATATCAGCGCAGTCCTCTGCGTCACCTACCGGATACTCCGGAATATAAGCCTTTACATTGCGCAGCTGCAGGTTGTAGCTTGCGTTGAGCATACCGCAGTAAGCATCTCCACGTCCCTGGCAGAGATTGTCCTGTGTCTCCTCTGCTGCTGCAATGAACATCTTCGGTCCTTCAAAATGCTTTGCAAGAAGTGTCTCGGAAATCTCCGGTCCGAAGTTTCCAAGGTATACGCAAAGTGCGTTACATCCTGCTTTTTTGATATCCTCAAGAGCCTGTACCATATGGATCTCGCTCTCTACGATACAGACCGGACACTCATAGATATCCTTTGCATCATATTTCTTTGAGTAAGCTTCTACAAGAGCTTTTCTTCTGTTTACGGAAAGACTTTCCGGAAAGCAGTCTCTGCTGACTGCAACAATTCCGATCTTAACTTCTGGCATGTTGTTCATAATTCATTCTCCTTTAAAAATTTTTCGCTTTTATCTGATCTAAATCGCAATCTTCTTCAGTCGATCGTGATGTTCTCACCCTTCAGGCCGTCGAACGCACCTTCGATCTTCGCATCCTCATGCGCGATAAGCCACTTATTCTTGGCGGTCATAAGTCCGTCCTCTCCATCCTTCGGCATTGGAAAATCAATATCTGTATTGGTCCCGGCCGGAAGGACAACTACGCACTGAAATCCGCTTTCGTTCACATGGCAGGGTGCATAATGGAGAGTCGTTGCATAAACCTCGATTCCCGTTCCTGCCGGTACAAGAAATGCCTCGATCCTGGATGTGTCATATGTAAAATCCGGTTCGATATCCTGCTGGTGTCCGATCAGCAGAACCAGGTCTGTTACTGCCACGTTGATCTCGGAATTCCGATGATATTCCACAGCATTCAGCTTCTTGTTGTGGCCGTTGCAGTATCCGATCTCAATGGGCAGGCCGCCGAAAGCTCTGTTTCTCAGGTCTTTCTCCACCTCAAGTGTCTCAAGCTCCTCTACAGACGGAACATATACAACATCCTCCGGAACCGGTGTATGCTTCATTTCTTTCAGAAGTGCACTGAAATTGTATCCCTCCAGAACCTTTCCATATTTGCGGAAAGCCGGATCTGTTACTTTCTGAATTTTCACAGTTTTAACCTCCTTATAGGGCTACTGTTTCACAGTTTTGTTTTCAACTGGAAAAAGCATACCACATCATGGTATGCTTTTCGCCGTTTTTCTTGTCTCATTCATAGCACTTTTTTGACATTTTGTTTATTCTGACGTTCCACTCTGCCCGGCAGGATACCGTACCGTTTCACGAATTCCTTGGAAAAAGCCCTGCTGCTTGCAAATCCATTGTCAAGTGCGATAGAGCTGATGGTATGGTCCGTATTCAAAAGCTCCTTGTAGGCGTATGCCATGCGGATGTCCTGTAAATACGTCTTAAAATTGACCTTCGCATACCTGCGGAACATTCTTGACAGATATGCATCGGAATATCCGAACATGGCTGCGAGGCCGGAAAGCCTGAGATCTTCTTTATAATGCTCCCTCATATAGGTGGTAATTTTTGACAGGGCATCCAGCCTCCGGCTGTTTTTCAGCTCGCTCTCTTCCACCTCTGTCACCCTGTAGGTAGAAACCATGAGATACAGAATCTCGTAGAAAACTGCCCGCACCCTGAACTCATAGCCTGCCTCCCTGGACATATATACACGGTACAGCTCCTGGATCAGGGAAACCATCCTTCTGTCCGTCCCTGTTGTTCCTTCATTTTCCTGCTTTATGGCCTTCCAGGGAGCTGCTTCTCTTTGCAAGGTGTTTCCACTGTGGAAACGGATAAATCTCTGGGCTGTAAAATAATCACTGAACTGCTTCAGCGGAATCTGCAGCACAATGGTCTCATTTCGCAGGGGAGCCTTTATCGAATGTACCTCATTGGAATTGATGATCAGAAATTCTCCTGCCTTCAGGGGATATTCCACCTCATCTATATAGAAGGAAAGGCTTCCTTCCATCACCGTAAAAATCTCTATTGATGTGTGCCAGTGTTTTTCCCTGACATAATTCCCGTTTCTTCCCTCAAAAAGAAAAAGCTTGAAAGGAAGTCCCTCATCAGGGATGATCAGTTCATGCTGAAACTCCATGCTCCTCTCCCTTCTCTTTTTTCGCCCGGGCAGTCTGTACAAGTTGTACGAGACTTCCGTAGAACGCAGCCAGTATCTGCTGGAACAGAGTACCGATCATAACCGGAAACAGGGTTTCAGCCGGAAAATAGGATCCTGCGATCACTGCGCCCGCACTGATGTTCCTCATCCCGGAGCCATAGATCATGGACACGGTAGACTTCTCATTCTGCCCTGTCAGGATTGCGATCAGCCATCCGATGGCATATCCTCCGGCAGCCAGTATAAGGATCGTGACAGCCACCATAAGCTTCTCTCCATTGAGATGCCTCATATATGGAGAAACCTTCGAGGAATTCGATGTCACCACAAAGATCAGGCACATTTTTGAAAAGGGTGCCAGCTTCGCCGGCCACGTTTTCATAACCCTTCCGCGGCTGAATTCATTAAGGCACATGGCCAGAACTGCCGGAAGAGCGATCATAAATACCAGCTCCTTCATCATTCCTGCGGTATCCATCTGCACGCTCGATCCCACCAGAAGTTTCAGGGCTGTCGGGATCAGAAAGGGTGCAAGAATCGTATCGATCACGACCAGCGAAAGGGAGAGTGGACTGTTTCCATTATAGATCGACACCCACATCAGGCTGACTACAGCCGTAGGGACCGAAAACTCCAGGACCATTCCAGTGATATAGTTCACATTTCCCGAAAACAGAAGATGTCCCACACCGCAGACGATCACAGGCACAAGTACATGAAGCACAAGCAGCATCAGGATCAGCGGAAGCGGCCGCTTAAACACATCGGCCACATCATGGAACCTGGACTTCAGGGCACCTGTAAAGGTCATAAATGCAAACGCATAGGTGACATAAGGCACGCCATGCTTTGCAATATCCGGAAAAAGAACTCCCATCAGAAGACACGCAGGTGTCACCAAAGCCATCCATTTTTCTATAAAGCTGTTAAATTTAGCAAGCATAATTCACCTCTTGTTTATTGTCTTATTTATTGTCTTTTTTACAGTTTAACACAAAAAAAGACCTGCGCAAGAAAAATGTGATCTGTTTTATAGCCGATTTCTGTCAGATATGGTATGATAATACCCGTCAAAAGAAAGCGAGGTTTAAAAAATGATTTCTTTGATTATACCATGCTTTAATGAAGAAGAGTCTCTCCCACTTTTTTATCCGGAGGCTTCTTCTGTCCTTTCAAAAATGGACTGTGATTATGAATTTATTTTTGTGAATGATGGTTCCAGAGACCGGACCCTTGAGATTTTAAAAGAGCTTTCCGGAAAAGATCCTCATGTGATCTATCTTTCTTTTTCCAGAAATTTTGGAAAGGAAGCTGCCATGTACGCAGGCTTCTGTAATGCCAGAGGTGATTATGTTGCTGTTATGGATGCTGATCTTCAGGATCCGCCGTCTCTTCTCCCGGAGATGATGGAAAAGCTTGCCTCCGGAGAATATGACAGCGTTGCAACAAGGCGTGTCAGCCGTGACGGCGAACCGCCGATCCGAAGTTTTTTTGCCCGGAAATTCTATCAGATCATTAATAAGATCTCCGATGCTGATATTGTAGATGGTGCCAGGGATTTCCGCCTTATGAAGCGCAGCATGGTAGATGCTATCGTCTCCATGAGCGAATACAACCGTTTCTCCAAGGGGATCTTCGGCTGGATCGGTTTCCGCACGCTCTGGCTCCCCTATAAGAATGTTGAACGTGTGGCAGGCGAAACGAAATGGAACTTCTGGAAGCTGTTTAAATATGCCGTCAGCGGTATTATCAATTTCTCCCAGGTTCCCTTAAGCATCGCCTCATGGTTCGGCTTCACCATGACCGGGTTTTCTTTCCTGGCACTTCTTGTCATCATAATAAGAAAACTGATCTTCGATGATCCGGTCCAGGGCTGGGCCTCCATTATCTGTGTGATCATTTTTATCGGCGGCCTGCAGCTATTCTGCCTTGGAATCATGGGACAGTACATAGCCAAAACCTATATGGAGGTTAAGCACCGTCCCCATTATATCATAGCCGAGTCCAATAAAAAGGACCTTGACCCTATACGCTGACCGGTTAGAAATACTTTCTCAGAAGATATGTCGGCGTGCAGCTCCATGCATGGCAGTAGCTGTTTACAATGCTGGAGCCGTACGGTGACTCTGCGGGATTTTCCGGATTATAAAGCTCCCAGAAGGTATCTGCACCGTGGCCGATCATTCCACCCCAGTAATATTTCATGTAATCCATAGCCTGCTCTTTTTTCCCGGTAAGGAGAAGAGCCTCTACGAAATGATGGTTCATGTATGGGGAAACCATTCCCTTCTCCGGCTTCATGGCAATCACTCTGTCAAGGATCTCTCCGCAGGTTTTCACATCAGCTGCCTCTGCAAGGATCATCCAGACCTGGTTTGCATAGTTGATCTGACGCTCTTTTCCGCTTACAAAAAGTCCGGCCTTCTCATCATAGAGATATTTCCAGGACGCTTCTGTTTTCAGACGGATCTCCTCTGCCATTTTCTCTGCTTCTTCTCTATCTCCAAGGATCTCTGCGATTTTCTGCACACGTTTTGCACAGTAGATATAAACGCCCTGGACACCACACTGCTTGTCCAGTCCCTCTGTCCAGTCGATAAATCCCCAGAATCCCTCCTGTTCCTTCAGGATGTGCTTCTCATCAAACTGCTCTGCTGCGATTTCCATCTGACGGTATGCGCATTTACTCAGATCCTTCAGAGCTTCCATGTCCCCGGATGCCTGATAATAATCATAAAGTGCTGCGCCAAAGAACATCGAGTAATCCAGAAGGAAGGTATCATCTGCAATTACCTCCGGCTCGGTAAACAAACATGCACTTACCTGTCCATTATCCTTGGTCTGTCCTGCAAAAAGATACAGGCAGCGTTTTACAAGGTCAAAATTTCGAAATGTCTCGTAGTTTGCCAGTGCCTGCAGTCTCAGATCCCCAAGCCACAGACGGCGGTCTCTCTTAGGGCCGTCCTCAAAAACATCCTGCATGCAGTTCTGCAGTGTGCGAAGGCTGACACGGTCAAGCTTCTTCACCATCTCATCCTCCGTTTCGATCGGTTTGACATCCTCCAGACTGACACTGGAAACACTGCGGCATACAACATCCTCAACTACCAGCTGCCATTTCATGGATGTGTCGATCGTCTCGATCTCGAGATAACGGAAGGCATATCTTCTCGGCAATACCAGTGTTGCAGGAAGCACGTCGATGTGGAACCATTCCTCCTGGATCCAGCCACGGCTGATCCAGCCATCATATTCCTCGGATTTCTCCGTCATTTCCTTTGCGATCTCACCGAATTTCAGTTTAAAAAATGCCGGTGCATCCTGTGGGCTTCCAACAGAAGCAAGCTTCAGTGTCACATATCCAACCTGATGATCGCCGAAATCCAGGCAAAGCCTGTCACCTTTTTTCATGTGATAATTCTTCATGTTATCCACAGAGTCTCTGTGAAGAACCTCCGGATATACACCGTCAGTCTCACGGATATCCACAATCTCAACCGGGCGTACCAGGGTTTCCTTTAACTGTGGTGCACAAGCTGCTGCTTTTTTCAGGAAATCTTCGTTGGATACACGTACCATATTTAAATCAATGCTTACCTCTGCCATATTATTTCTCCTCTCAGTTTTATGGTGCTTTTTTATTCTGTTCCCTATCTTAACATTTCCATTATATTATACAAGTACGTTTTTTTCGGAAAAGAACTGATATTTTTTTCGTTCTTTCTGCGTTCTGTGATATACTGAAAAAAGATCTTCACCAATTATCCATACGGAAAGGACTCTACATGCAGATTTCAAAGCCAGAGTTTCATCAGTATCTCTCTGAATATACAGAAGATGAGATTTTTTACCGAAATATCTATTTTCAAAAGAAGGAACATCCGGAAACCTTCCGGGAATATCTTCACAGCCTGGATCCCGACTACATCCGTAACCGCCGTCTGTACGTGCCAGAACTTCGGCAGGAACCATGGTTTCCACACCTTGGTGAGAACGATATGTTCGCAAATATTCCGGAGAACATCATGCTCTGCAAGCACTACCGCTATACCCCGGAATTTACACATGAGCATGATTTCTTTGAGATCCTCTGTGTTTACGATGGCACAGTGAATAACCAGATCCAGGGAATCCACCATACTCTGCACACAGGCGATATCTGCATTATCCCGCCTAATACCAGGCACAGCCTCGGAGTTTTTGATGACAGTCTTGCCTTTAATATCATCGTACGCTCTTCCACCTTCCAGAGCACCTTCTTCCAGTCACTTGCCGCTGACAGTCCGCTTGCGAAATTTTTTTCCCATGTGCTCTATCAGAAAACAGAGGGTAACTTCCTGATCTTTCATACCGGAAATGATAAAAAGATCCGTTCCACGCTGGAAGATCTTTACATTGAATACATGCTTCACGCCAGATACCGCTCTGCCTTTTTGAACGCCCAGCTGATGATGCTCTGGGCCAGGCTTCTCCGGTACCATGAAAATAATATTGAATCCATCCTCACAAAAGCCTCCGGCAACAGTAGTATCCCGGAAATCCTGAACTACTTAAGCCGGCATTACCGGACAGCTACCCTCCATGATACCGCCGCGCATTTTGGATACAGCACCTCACATTTCAGCACGCTCATCCGGGAAGGCACAGGCAGGACTTTTCTCACCATTATAAAAGAGCTGAAGCTAAGCCAGGCCAGCCGCGCACTGCGGGAAACCTCTCTTAGCATCAGCTCCATCTGTGAGCTTACCGGATATGAGAATCCGGAGCATTTTATGCGATTATTCAAGAAAACCTACGGGATGACGCCCGGTGAATACCGGAAGGAGCATCGCCACATCCTTTAATTACATAATCTTACGGAACAGATCCTTGAGATCTTCTACGCTTGCATCCTTCGGATTTCCTGGTGCACAGGCATCTGCATATGCGGATTCTGCAAGGAACTGGAGATCTTCTTCCCTGATCGCTTCCAGTTTAGTCGGGATCCCTACCTCAACCGAAAGCTTCTTAACAGCTTCAACAGCTGCTGTTCTGTATTCATCCTGAGACATCTCATCTACGCCTTTTACGCCCATCGCTCTGGCGATCTCACGGTATTTCTCACCTGTGCATTCCTGGTTGTATTCCATAACGATCGGAAGCATCATTGCACAGGCAACACCATGTGGTGTATCATAAACAGCACCAAGTGTATGAGCCATGGAATGGGCGATTCCAAGACCTACATTCGAAAATCCCATACCTGCGATATACTGTCCAAGAGCCATTCCTTCACGGCCTTCTTTCGTATTTTCCACTGCACCGCGCAGAGATCTGGAAACCAGTTCGATCGCTTTTAAGTGGAACATATCTGTCATTTCCCATGCAGCCTTTGTTGTGTATCCTTCGATCGCATGAGTCAGGGCATCCATACCAGTGGAAGCGGTCAGTCCTTTTGGCATAGAGGACATCATTTCCGGATCAATGATCGCAATAATCGGCATATCATGTGGGTCAACACATACGAATTTACGTTTTCTTTCTACGTCAGTAATAACATAATTCCGAGAGTTTTCCAGGCATGCCATCTACCAGAACGGAGGCCAGGCCCTCCGGTGTACACTCCATTTCTCCCAACACCCATTTTACAGTCATGTAAATCGAACTCTGGCAGTACATCTCCAGGATACAATGTATTGTTTCATCCGGAATTTTTCCGGTTTTCTGATAGATCAGGTTCTCATAGAATGCCAGGATCAGTTCAAAATCATGCTGACGCAAACTGTTCTGGCTGTCATATTTAAATGCTGCTGCAAAAAAAATATGCTCTTCCTGAATATAGGTAAACTTCTTTACCAGTGCCTCATAAACCGTTCTTCCCATTCCCATATGTTCAAAGGATTTTGCCAGAAGCTTATCAAAATACCAGTTGATCAGATCGAATTTATCCATAAAATTCCGGTAAAACGTCTGCCTGGCAACTCCACAGTTCTCCGTAATCTGTTTCACTGTAATGTTATCTACAGATGTTGTCTTCATACATTCCTTCATCGATTGTGCAAGACGGTATTTTGTTTTTTCCCCTTTAACATTTCCTGCTTCCACTTCCATAAATTCCTTTCACAGATATTTCCTCTCATCAAAAATTTCATCCAGCACCTTTGCGATCTCCTCAATGCTGATCGGCTTTATGATGTGTCCGTTCATACCGGACTCATAGGATTTTCTCTTATCCTCCTCAAAGGCATTCGCAGTCATGGCAATGATCGGAATGTCTGCCTTCCGGTCATCCGGCAGCATTCTGATCTCTCTGGTGGCGGTATAACCATCCATCTTCGGCATCTGAATATCCATAAAGATCAGGTCATATTTGTCCGATGGAGCTTTGTTGATGGCGGAAACTGCAGCATCACCGTCATTTACGCTGTCCACAGTCATGCCGGCTTCTTCCAGAATCGCGGTGGCAATCTCACGGTTCAGTTCATTATCTTCAGCCAGAAGTACTCTCCTGCCGCTGTAATCATGAGTTTCTTTCTTCTCTTTTTCCTTTTCCAGGTTTTTTATGTCTGCCCTGATCTCTGGCTGTGTCAGCACATCTGCCGGAATCACCTCATTCTTAACGGCTTCGCTGCCAAGCCGCAGGTTCAGCGTAACTGTGAACAAAGAGCCTTTTCCTTCTTCACTTTCAACTCTTATATCACCGCCCATCATATCCACGATATTCTTGGTGATCGCCATACCAAGCCCCGTTCCCTGGATGCCGCTGACAGTTGAACTGTATTCTCTGGAAAAAACATCAAATATATGCCCAAGGAAGTCCTCTGACATTCCGACACCATTATCCTTTACTGAGAACTCATAGGTTGTATAAGCCTTCAGACTGCATGGCTTCTCGATGAGGCGGACTATGATATCTCCTCCGGGCGGAGTAAACTTGATCGCATTTCCCACAATATTAAGCAGCACCTGATTAAGTCGGAGCTTGTCCGTGAGCACATCCTCGTGTATCACATCCTGTATATCAATAAAAAGATTCAGGTTTCTGGAATTAATAAGGCTTTGGAGCATGGTGCGCAGATCATGCAGCAGATCCGGAATATGAACTTCCACCTCCTGAAGCTTTACCGTGCCGCTCTCAATGCGGCTCATATCAAGGATATCGTTGATCAGGCTCAGAAGATACGTGCTGGAGGTACTGATCTTGCCCAGGTAATCCTTCACCCGCGCCTGGTCATCACTGTGTGTCTGTGCCAGTGCCGTAAAACCGATGATGGCATTCATCGGTGTGCGGATATCGTGGGACATACTGTTTAAGAAGGTTGTCTTCGCCTTATTTGCCTGCTGTGCTGCGGCCAGGGCGTATGTCAGTGCCTTCTGCTGTTCAAGATCATGCAACTTCTCTTTGGTGATATCATTGGCAACATAGAGAACTTCCTTTGCTGTGCCGTCCTTATCTCTTCTCTTTACAATGAACCGCGACTGCATCCACTGACCGGTAGGAGCTTTATATTCCGTTGTTATGGAATTGACATCTTTCAGACGTTTTGCAAGGGTGTTAAAATCTAAAAATCCACACATCGAATCCCGGAATTCCGGTTCTATAAAGGATTCAATGATCTTATCCTTTACATCATCAAAATTACCGGTAGCCGACACCACCTTTCCCATAAGGGGAACGCTTGCTAATATCTCATACTCATGAGCACCAACATCTGCTCTGAATATTGTGGAATAAATGGTTGACAGTGAGGAAATAACCTCGCTGTGCTCTTTTTCTTCTCTGAGGTGCGCCTCTATCAGTTCTTTTTCCTTCTTTTCCTGTGCGATCTGTTCTTCTACGATCGTATCAATAAGCTGGAAGCCTGCAACTATATTCTCCGTATCTCCAATTCTTCTGAAATCATACTGATAGTAGTGCTGCACTCCGTCCTCGATATTCCGATAAGTACCTACATACTGCTTCTTCTCCGAGAATATGTTTCTAAGATTTTCCATATTGATGGTATTTTTTATTCTTTCCTTATCATCCGGATGCACCGTTTCACGCACCCATCTGTCCACAACGTCGTCAAAGGAAAAGGTTATTTCAGCAACGTCTCTGATCGCTCTTACATTGTAGCCATTTGCAAGCCTTATAGCTCTTGCCGTTCCATCTTCCAGATTCGCAACAAATACATTTCTGAAGCTCTGGGATAAGGCATTGATAATTTCAAGCTGCTCTGCCAGTTCCTCATCTTTTTTCTTCTGCTCCCGGACAGCTTCATCTACATCATAGTGATATCCCCGAAGCACAAAGCCCCCGTCCATCGGTTTCGCCGTGCCTCCGCAGCGTACATATCTCTCGCCCAGAACAGGATGCCTCCAGAGATAGGTATTTTCATCGCTGCCTCTTTTTTTCATTTTTTCAATACTGCTCAGGACAGACTGTAACGACGCCGGAACGATATTTGAAAACCATGCATCATAGACTTCTTCCGGTGTCATATTTTTATCTGTGATGCCAAGAAGCTCCAGCATCAGATCATCCGCTTCCAGCCTTGGACTTTTCCCGTCCGGCAGAAATATGCTCCATATGGCGATCCGGGATGTTGCCAGGATCTCTTGCATTTGTTCCAGCTTTTCATCTTTTTCCCGGGCCATTTTCTGGATACTGACAATATCCTCCGTATCTCTGAAACCGGCAATAAGCTTCAGGGATTCCCCCGGCTTTGAAATACGCACGAAAAGTCCCCTGTAATGGATCTGTCCCCCGTCCTTTTGAATGCGGTAATTCAGTTCAAGCCTTTCTCTTCCGTCACGAAATGTTTCGGATAGTGCCTCCGGCAGTACAATCCCCAGGAACTTATCCCTGTCCTCCTCACAAATCCTGCTTGCCGCATAGGCACGGAACATTTTTGAATAACAGAAGTTCTCCGGAATATCCCCGCTCTTTCTTGCTATACTCTCATCGATCTTCACAATGCCTGCCCGGTCCTCCTCCGGTTCGATCATATATACAACAATATAATCGGATGCAAGTGCCATGATCATATGCTGTGAATCCTCGATCTGCTGCCCTAATCTCCGTGGTAATTCTTCATTTTGCAGCTGTTCCTCATCCGGAACAGAATCATGGATATCTCCGGTGAGTTCCTCAAAATTCCCCTCCATCGTATTTGCTTCTTTCACCATAATGCATGCCTCCTCCACAAAATCCCAAGACACCTTCCACCATCCGCCTTGCCGGGAATATATCAATGCGGCGAACTACCCATCAGGTTTACAATCTTGCTCACTGACATTGCAGGTTCTGTTTCTAGCTTTCCATGTCCTCATGCCATAAATATAACACAAAACACCTGCTTTTGGCTACCCTAACCCACCGTTTAAAGCCAGTGGTATTGCACGCACACTCTGCATCAGCTTTTGAAATTTATTTGATTTAGAGCATAAAAAAGCGACCGTCTGATTTACATTTTGTATTTCAGGAAACTGCCGCTTCTTTTTCTTCTTTATTC
>CAVIGE010000005.1:0-81485 GCA_963642325.1 Prevotella sp. CAG:279 | reverse complement strand
AGGAGCCACGGACAATGAAGAAAAAATATATGTTAGCCTTGATAGTGGGTGCAGCCTTTCTGGCACAGGGCTGCGGATATACAGAAGGAACGGATGCGGTAGTGACAGTTGTAGATGCAACCCCGACACCAGAGCCTACAGAGGCACCGGAAGCAACTGCAACACCGGAGCCGCAGGCTGAAGCCGCTTCGGATGAATCAGCTGCTGCCGATTCGACAGCCACATCTGATTCAACAGCAGCAACAGAGCAGACACCGAGCGGCATTACAGTGGAAGCCAAGGAAGAAACCTATTATGCAGTGGAGGGTGTGAATTTACGTTCCGATGCCAGCGCAGATGCTGATTTTGTTGCAGGCGTGCTTTCCGGGGAAGCACTCAAGAGTACCGGGGTATGTGCGAACGGCTGGATCCGTGTGGATTATAATGGACAGACCTGTTATGCTTCCGGTGATTACGTAAGTACGACACCTCCTGTGGGAGCAGCAGCCGCGACTACAACGACAACAGATACAACGTCAACGGAGGCGGCAGCAACAGAGGAAGCGGCACAGTAAAAAGTTCACAGAAGAATAAAGAACCCTGTATCCGGCAGCTGAAAAAATACAGCCGGATACAGGGCTCTTTTGTGTATACATTCGTTGAAGGAAATCTGGCTTATTTTGGATATACAAGGCGGTCTGGCTTGATATCGTAAAGGACTTCGTCCAGATATTTTCCGGCAAGATATTTTGCCATGCCAGGATTCATATCAAGATAATTGCCACAGTCCTTTGCCGAAGCACCTGGAATCTCTCCCTCAAAATCACGGATAAATTCAAACACTTCGATCATAAGGGGAACGATATCCCTGGATTCATAATCGCCATTGAGGAGAAGATAGTTGCCGGTACGGCAGCCCATAGGTCCCCAGTAGATGATCTTTGACCCGAATTTCCTGTGGTTACGGAGGAAGGTCGCGGCAAGATGCTCCATGGCGTGGAGCTCTGCAGTATTCATGACAGGCTCTTCATTTGGGGAGGTCATGCGGATATCGAAGGTTGTGATAACCTGGTCGCCAACCGGATCTTTACGTGAAACATAGACACCTGGCTGAAGCTTGATATGGTCTATGGTAAAACTTGTGATTTTTTCCATTTGGATTCCTCGCTTTCTGTTTCTGATATAACAGATACTTTAGAGCCAAGGGTAACGGCTCCACGGACTATTTTAGCAGAGAAGCGCGGGAGATACAAGATAAAACCGGTTACTGTTCATCCCGGCCCAAGTAACACGTTGACTTTGTAAGGGGATAATGTTAAACTGAGAAAAGCTTACAGGGGGAGGGCTAAATAGCTCATCTAAGGAGGACTATAATAATGAAACGCAAGGTTTTATCCGTATTATTTGCCACAGTCCTGACGGCAGGAATGCTGGCAGGATGCGGCAGTACAGGGAATTCATCCGATAAAGCATCGGAGCAGAAGGAGGAAGCACTGGACGAGGATACATCCGAAGGCCAGAAGGGCCAGGAAGGAGAGGCAGGTTCTGATGTAGCATCTGAGAAGGAGGCAGAGGAGGCCGGATTTTCAGATTCCACACAGGACAGTACATCCGATAAGGACAGTGAAGCTTCCGAAGATAAGGATACGGCAGACAGTGAGGACAGCCAGGCCTCTTCCGATGATTTTTCTGACGGTTCCGAGGATGCTGCCATGGCAGGAACAACTGTGATCGATACAAGCAAGCAGCTTACAGGAACTCATCATGCGGAGATCACGGTGAAGGATTATGGCGAGATCGATGTGGAGCTGGATGCAGATACGGCACCGGTCACCGTGACGAATTTTGTGAAGCTGGTGCAGGATAATTTTTATGACGGACTGACCTTCCACCGTATCATCGATGGATTTATGATCCAGGGAGGAGATCCCAATGGTGACGGAACAGGGGGCTCCAATGAAAATATCAAGGGAGAGTTTTCGAATAATGGTGTAAAGAATGATATCTCCCACGTGCGTGGAACTATTTCCATGGCACGGAGCACAGATCCGGACAGCGCAAGCTCCCAGTTCTTCATCGTGCAGTCGGATTCCACACATCTGGACGGGGATTATGCGGCATTTGGACACGTAACCTCCGGAATGGATATCGTGGACAAGATCTGTAAGGATGCCAAGCCTACAGATGATAATGGAAGTATTGCGAAGGATCAGCAGCCGGTGATCGAAAGTATCCGCATGGTTGACTGACAGGGGGAGGAAGGATGCTGAAAGGAAAAACCGTACTCCTTGGGGTCACAGGGAGTATCGCTGCATATAAGATCGCATATCTTGCCAGTGCACTTAAAAAGCTTCATGCAGATGTCCATGTACTGATGACAGAGAATGCGGTGAATTTTATCAATCCGATCACCTTTGAGACGCTCACCGGAAATAAATGCCTGGTGGACACCTTTGACCGGAATTTCCAGTTTCAGGTGGAGCATGTATCCATTGCAAAAAAGGCTGACGTTGTGATGATCGCGCCTGCAAGTGCAAACATCATCGGAAAGATCGCCAATGGCCTTGCCGATGATATGCTTACGACAACCGTGACGGCCTGCCGGTGCCGGAAGATTTTTGCACCGGCCATGAACACTGCCATGTACGAGAATCCGATCGTGCAGGATAATATCAGGAAGCTGTTGCATTACGGATATGAGGTGATCACACCGGCCAGCGGATATCTGGCCTGCGGAGACACGGGTGCAGGCAAAATGCCGGAGCCGGAGACACTTCTGGAATATATTCTCAGGGAAGTGGCTTTTGAGAAAGATCTTTCCGGCAAAAAAATCCTTGTCACGGCAGGCCCCACACAGGAGGCTATCGACCCTGTCCGGTGCCTGACAAACCATTCCTCCGGAAAAATGGGCTATGCGATCGCAAAGATGGCGATGCTTCGTGGAGCGGAGGTCACGCTGGTAAGCGGACCTACTGCCATCAGGCCGCCACTTTTTGTGAAGGTAGTCCCGGTGGTATCGGCCAGAGATATGTTTGAGGCAGTGACAGAGGTAAGCGACCGGCAGGATATCATCATCAAGGCAGCAGCAGTTGCCGATTACCGTCCGAAGCAGGTCAGCGCAGATAAGGTCAAGAAAAAGGATGCAGATGCTTCCATTGAGCTTGAAAGGACAGATGATATCCTCAAATATCTTGGAGGGCATAAGAAGGATGGTCAGTTCCTCTGTGGATTTTCCATGGAGACGAAGGACATGATCGGGAATTCCAGGGCCAAGCTTAAGAAGAAAAACCTGGATATGGTGGCTGCCAACAACCTGAAGGTTGCGGGGGCCGGCTTCCAGGGAGATACCAATGTCCTGACCCTGATCACACAGGATGAGGAAGTGTCACTCCCGCTTATGAGCAAGGAGGATGCAGCATCAAAAATCCTGGATAAAATTATCTCACTTATGAAATAAGCGGGATCGCAGCATGACAATGACCGGTTCTTTTAAGGAGGAATCCGGTCTGCATTTAAGTAAAGCGGATAAATCAAAAAATGTATCCGTTTTCCATCACCGTATTGTATCCGCAGGACAGCTGCCATCGGTATGCTGTATACAAGAAGCTTCTTTTGCTTCTTTTCGAGACGGAACGGTAACAAGGAGGAAGAAAAAAATGAAAAGCAGCAGATTTACAACAGCACAGCTTACGTTACTTGGCCTGATGGCAGCCATCCTGCTTCTGATGGCCTACACACCGCTTGGATACCTGAACATTGGTCCTCTGGCCATTTCCTTTAATGTGATCCCAGTAGCGATCAGTGCAGTGGTCCTTGGCCCGGCCGGCGGGGCGGTGGCAGGTGCGATCTTCGGTCTTACCAGCTTTTTGCAGTGCATCGGCGTTGGTGGTTCCAGTGCCATGGGAGTTGTGCTATTCGGTATTAATCCGGCATTTGCCTTTATCCAGCGTTTTATACCGCGGCTTCTGGACGGTATCTGCCTGGGATTTATCTTTAAGGGCATGAAAAAGGTCAGCAACACATATGTGGCCTGTGCAGTGACAGGCTTCTTTTCGGCATTTCTGAACACACTGTTCTTTATGGCTGCGCTTGTGGGGCTGTTTGGAAATACCGATTATGTTAAAAATCTGATGGGCGGTCATAATATTATCATCGGCTGCTGCCTGATGGTAGGCATCAATGCCGTCTGCGAGATGATCTCATCTACAGTGATCACAGGGGCAGTGGGTGCGGCACTTTCCAAAGCACACCTGATTCCGGCGAGTCAGATGAGCCGGCAGAAGGCATGATTATTTTGTAAAAAAGACGGGAAAAGAAAATTATGATTTTAGCAATTGATATTGGAAATACAAACATTGTTGTCGGATGCATCGATAACAGCAGGACCTATTTTATCGAGCGGCTTTCCACTGTGCGCACCAAGACCGAGCTGGAATATGCCGTTGACCTGAAAACCGTATTGGATATTTATCATATCAAAAAAACCGATATTGAGGGATGTATCATTTCATCGGTTGTTCCGCAGATCACCAATATTGCGAAGCTGGCAGCCGAAAAGATCCTCAAAAAGGAAGTTATGGTACTGGGACCCGGGGTTAAGACAGGGTTAAATATCATGATGGATAATCCGGGACAGCTGGGGGCGGATCTGGTAGCCAATGCTGTGGCAGGACTGAACGAATATCCGGTTCCGTTTATTGTGATCGATATGGGTACGGCAACCACAGTTTCTGTTGTCAACAGTAAGAAGCAGTACATCGGAGGCATGATCATGCCGGGGATCGGAATTTCCCTGGATGCACTGACCGCAAGGGCATCACAGCTCAGCGGGATCAGCATTGATGCACCGAAGCATGTTCTTGGAAAAAATACCATCGAATGTATGAAGAGTGGCGTGCTGTACAGCAACGCGGCGGCGATCGACGGAATCATCGACCGTGTGGAAGAAGAGCTTGGCGAGAAAACAACGGTTATTGCCACAGGCGGCCTTGCGAAGAAGATCGTTTCCCATTGCAGGAAGGATGTTATCCTGGATGAGGATCTTCTGCTTAAGGGGCTTCTTGTGATCTACGAGAAAAATAAATAAAAGCAAAAAAGCTGTCTCAGGACGGCTTTTTTTTATGAAAACCAAATGCATTTAAAAAATCCTCCGGTACAGGGGCCAGAAAACGAAGCGGTTTCCCGGTAATGGGATGGGTAAATTCCAGCTGGAACGAATGAAGAGCCTGTCGGCCGATCCGGTCATAGACCGGGTGATAAAGAAAATCTCCGGGAAGCGGACAGCCAATGTATTTCATATGCACCCGGATCTGGTGCGTGCGCCCGGTATCCAGATGAAGCTCCAAAAGAGAATAGCCCTTACGGACTGCCAGCCGTTCATAGTGTGTCACAGCAGCCTCCCCATGTTCGAAATTCACTTCCCTGGTGATCACGGAAGCATCCATTCTTGCGATGGGCGCAGAAACCGTTCCTTTTTCCGGGGGGATCCCATCTGTGAGTGCGAGGTAGGTGCGCCGGATCTGACGCTGCTTCATCTGGGCAGAAAGCAGGGCAGAGCTGAGGGGATTTTTTGCCAGGACAAGAACTCCTGTGGTATCACGGTCCAGACGGTTGATGCAGCGGTATACAAAGGCTTTCCCCTGCTGTTTATAATACCAGGCAGCTCCGTTGGCCAGGGTGTTTTCATAATTTCCGGCTGAAGGATGGACCGGCATACCGGCAGGCTTGTTAAGCACCAGAATATCCTCATCCTCAAAGAGGATATTTAATGGGATATTTACCGGAATAATGGATTCTTCTGATCCGATCTCTTCAGGGACAAGAATCCGAAGAACATCCTGTTCCCGAAGGACTGTTCTTCCAAAAGCAGGAAGCCCGTTAAGCAGAATGGCGTTCTCTGCACGCTTCATGGTAGTTAATATATGTCTGGAAAAACCGTTTTTTCGAAGAAAAGCAAGAACAGAAAGTCCCGCATCTTCAGCACGAATGGTATAATTGATGATTCTCTGCATGAAAAGGTTCCTTTTTCTGATCGTAGTAGATTTTTTGCGGAGTGAACAGTAACTTTTTTACTGTATGCTACAGTATAACAGCTGAAAAAGGTTTTTTCTACTGAAATGGGAAAATGCATAAAATATATTGGAAAAAATCAAAGAAAAGGGTATAATGTCAGAGAAGGTGTGACGGATGGAACTGCTTGAAACAGAAGCTGCCGGATGATCCACCAGCGGCTGTGAGAACAGGGAACAGCTGCGTGAAATCTATCAATGATCCAGGAGATGAAGACATGGAACAGCAGCATATGTTTACGAACCGGATGATACGCAATCTTCTGATTCCGGTAGTGCTGGAACAGATTTTGAATTCGATAATGGGAACCGCAGATACCATGATGGTAAGCAACGTGGGATCTGCGGCTCTTTCTGCGGTATCCCTTGTGGATTCCATCAATATACTTCTGATCCAGGCTTTTTCTGCGCTGGCAGCAGGAGGTGCGATCGTCTGTGCGCAGTATATCGGACAGAAGAACCATGAGAAGGCGAATATGTCAGCAAGACAGGTATTATTTATCATTACAGCGATCTCCGTAGCGGTATCTGCTGTCTGTCTTATTTTCCAGAAGCCTCTTCTGAGACTGATATTTGGCGCGGTGGAAGCGGATGTCATGCGCGCCTCTGAGACGTATTTCTTTTATACTGCATTGTCATTTCCTTTTATAGCAGCTTATGATGCCGCGGCATCGATCTTCCGCGCGCAGGAGAATACCAAGGGGCCGATGCTCATCTCCATGATCTCCAATATAATGAACATTGGCGGGAATGCGGCCCTGATCTGGGTATTCCATCTGGGAGTTGCAGGAGCGGCGATCTCGACACTGGTTTCAAGGATTTTCTGTGCGGTAGTGGTTCTGTATCAGCTTAGGAAGGACAGGCAGCCGATCGTTGTGCGGGATTATCTGAAGATCCGCCCGGACTGGTCCATGATAAAAAGGATCCTCGGACTTGGAATCCCGTCAGGAGTGGAGAACAGCATGTTCCAGCTTGGAAAGCTTGCGATCCAGTCAACGGTTTCCACCCTTGGAACGGCAGCTATCGCAGCCCAGGCTATGACAAATATCCTGGAGAACTTAAATGGAATTGCGGCGATCGGCGTAGGAGTCGGACTTATGACCATCGTTGGCCAGTGCCTTGGGGCAGGACGGAAGGACGAAGCGGTCTATTACATAAAAAAACTCTGTGTGATCGCAGAGCTCGTTATCCTGGCAAGCTGTCTTATGGTATTTGCCCTGGCAAGACCGGTCACAATACTGGGCGGCATGGAGGAAACCAGTGCCAGGATGTGTATCCATATGGTCACCTGGATCACGATCGTGAAGCCCCTTGTCTGGACAATGGCATTTGTGCCGGGCTACGGTCTCCGGGCTGCAGGCGATGTGAAATTTTCCATGATCACATCCTGCTGTACCATGTGGGCATGCAGATTCTGCCTTTGCATATTTTTGATACGGGTATTGGGCTTCGGCCCAATGGGCGTATGGATCGGAATGTTCGCGGACTGGACAGTACGCGGAATCATATTCACCTGGAGATTCCACAGCCGCCGCTGGCTGGAGCATAAGGTGATCTGAGAAAGAAGGAGGTAAGCTTTAGTATGCCAACCGGTCTGGAAGATAAATATATTGTAAAGAATAACAAACGCCTCCGCTACGGCTACACCACCGGTTCCTGTGCGGCAGGAGCCACCCGGGGTGCGGCCAGAATGCTTCTCTCAGGAGGGACTCTTTCAGAAGTAGAGCTTGAAACTCCCAGGGGGATCACCCTGAACCTTAAGCTTTATGACATCACCAGAGGGAAAAATTATGTATCCTGCGCAGTCCAAAAAGATGCAGGGGATGACCCGGATACCACCAATGGCATCCTGGTTTATGCAAGAGTTGAAAAAGTTTCCGCTGAGGAAGCAGAGAACATTCTGGATAACCAAAGTGCGGCTTCCAAAAAAGTAACCATTCTTTCCAACATTATCCTGGATGGCGGCATTGGCGTTGGCCGGGTCACGAAGCCTGGTCTTTCACAGAAGGTGGGAGAGGCAGCCATCAACCCGGTTCCGAGGGCCATGATCCTGAGGGAGGCGGAGGAAGCAGCCCAGGAATATGATCACGAGGGATATCTTAAGATCACCATCTCTGTACCGGAGGGGGAAGAGATCGCGAAGAAAACCTTCAATCCCCGTCTGGGAATCCTGGGAGGAATTTCCATCCTTGGAACCAGCGGCATTGTAGAGCCAATGAGCGAACGTGCCCTGATTGCCAGCATCCAGGTGGAAATGAAGCAGCATTTCTGCCAGGGTGAGAAGTATATCCTGGTAACACCGGGAAATTACGGGGCAGATTATCTTAGGGAGCATATGACCATTCCCTTTGAAAATAATATCAAATGCAGCAACTATGTGGGAGAGACCATAGATATGGCCATAGATATGGGAGTAAAGGGAATCCTTTTTGTGGCTCATATCGGTAAATTCGTAAAGGTTGCAGCAGGGATCATGAATACCCATTCCCACTGTGCAGATGGAAGAATGGAGGTTCTTAGCGCGAGTGCCATACGGGCGGGCGGGACACTGGACTGTGCCAGGGAAATCCTGGATGCAGGAACAACAGACGAAGCCCTGGCTGTTCTTGACCGGTACGGGATCCTGAAGGAGACGATGGCGGTCGTGATGGAGAAGATCCAGTTTTATCTGGATCACCGGTCTTATGAACAGATTCTTCTGGGTGCAGTGGTATTTTCCAATGTATACGGTCTTCTGGGAGAAACCCGGGATGCCGGGAAGCTGATAAAGGCAATCCAAAAACAGGCTGTTGGAGAAAAATCTCCCAGATGATAAAAAACTGAGCAATAACCAAACAACAGGAGGAAATAAAAAATGGCAGGTAAATTATACGGCATAGGTGTAGGGCCTGGAGACCCGGAGCTTCTTACCCTGAAAGCACTTCGTCTGGTAAAGGAGGCAGATGTGGTGGCTCTTCCGGGAGAGGTACCGGAAGACACCGTGGCATTTAAGATCGTAGAGGGCGCATATCCGGAGCTTGGAAAAAAAGAGCTTCTTGCAGTGGTATTTCCAATGTCAAAGGATCCAAAGGTGCTGAAAAGCTATCACGATGCAGGGGCACAGAAGGTTAAGGCAGTTCTTGACCAGGGAAAAAACGTAGCCTTTCTTACGCTTGGCGATCCAACGGTATATTCTACGTATCTTTACGTGCATCACAGACTTGCATCGCAGGGATATGAAACAGAGATCGTAAGCGGTATCACATCCTTCTGTGCCGTTTCCGCGCGTCTGAATACAGGCCTTGTGGAGAAGGCAGAGCCTCTTCATGTGATCCCGGCCTCTTATCAGATCGAGGAGGCACTGAAGCTTTCCGGGACAAAGGTTCTTATGAAAGCCGGTAAGAAAATGAAGGATGTCAAGGCAAGGCTTCTTGCCGAAGGTGCAGAGGCTATGATGATCGAGAACTGCGGCATGCCGGATGAGAAGATATACAAAAAGGTGGAAGAAATCCCGGAGGATGCAGGATATTATTCTCTCATCATTATTAAGGAAAATAAGGAAAGGACGGAAGAATAGAGCATGGTACATTTCGTAGGAGCAGGTCCGGGAGCACCGGATCTTATCACAGTAAGGGGAAAACAGTATCTGGAAGAAGCAGATGTGATCATCTATGCAGGATCACTGGTAAACCCCGAGCTTCTTGAGTATTCCAAGGATGTCTGCACGATTCACAACAGCGCGAAGATGACCCTGGAGGAAGTGATCTCTGTTATGGAGAGGGCGGAGGCAGAGGGCAAGATGACCGTCCGCCTTCACACAGGAGATCCCTGTATCTACGGTGCGATCCGTGAGCAGATGGATATTCTGGATGAGAAGGGGATCCCCTATGATTCCTGTCCGGGTGTCAGTGCATTCTGCGGAGCTGCATCCGCATTGAATCTTGAGTATACACTTCCGGATATTTCCCAGAGTGTGATCATAACCAGAATGGAAGGAAGAACACCTGTTCCGGCGAAGGAGAGCATCCAGTCCTTTGCGGCACATAATGCGACAATGGTTATCTTTTTGAGCACAGGTATGCTCAAGGAGCTGAGCCGCAGACTCATAGAAGGCGGATACCGCGAGGATACACCGGCAGCTATCGTTTACAAGGCGACCTGGCCGGATGAGAAGAAATTTATCTGTACCGTAGGAACTCTTGCGCAGACAGCAAAAGAGAACAATATCACAAAAACAGCCCTGATGCTGGTTGGCGATGCAGTTAAGGCGGCACATTATGACAGATCGAAGCTTTATGATCCGGGATTTACAACCGAATTCCGTGAAGCCACAAAATAAGCCATGGATATTGCGATGATCTGCTTTGGCATGACAGGGCTTGAGACAGGGGAAAAATTAAAAAAGGCACTGACCCAGGCAGGAGGGAAGGTCACGCTGGCAAAAAAGAGCCGGTATCTTCCGGATTCCATCCCTGTATCCACCTCCCGGTGGGCAGGGGAACAGTTCCGCTCCGGAAAGGATGGCGTGATCTTTATCGGAGCCTGCGGGATCGCAGTCCGCAGCATTGCGCCATACATTGTGGGGAAAAAAACAGACCCGGCAGTCCTGGTGATCGATGAGTGCGGGAATTTCGTGATCTCGCTTCTGTCCGGTCATCTGGGAGGAGCCAATGAACTGGCAGTCCGCTGTGCCCGGTATCTTGGAGCAACGCCGGTTGTAACGACGGCCACAGATCTTCACAGCCGTTTTGCAGTGGATGTTTTTGCAAAAAAGAACGGATGCGCGATCTTTCATATGAAGGCAGCGAAGGAGGCATCCGCAGCACTTCTCGCAGGAGAGAAGATCGGCTTTTACAGCGAGTTTCCTTGGGAGGGAGCCCTGCCGGAGGGACTGGTAGTCTGTGAGAGGGAAAAGGTATTGCCGGAAACCGGTATTGCAGTAACCATCCACAGAAATTGCCTGCCATTTATAAATACGGTCCATGTGGTTCCGCCGTCCGTGGTTCTGGGCATGGGCTGCCGCAGGGGAAAAGAAGCGGCACCTGTCCGGGAAGCTGCAGAGGAATGCCTGAGAGAGGAAAAGATCTATAAAGAAGCTCTCTGTGGTATTGCAAGTATTGACCTGAAGAAGGAGGAACCCGGCCTGCTGGCTCTGGCAGAAGCCTGGAACCTTCCATTTTGGACCTATACAGAGGAAGAGCTGAAAGCAGTAAAAGGAGAATTTACTCCGTCAAAATTTGTCAAAAAAATAACAGGTGTGGATAATGTCTGCGAGCGGAGCGCAGTGCTGGCAAGCGGGCAGGGTACACTGATCAGAAAAAAAACAGGCCGGGACGGTGTCACTACCGCTCTTGCAGCCGGAAATCGGAGGATGTATTTTGAGTAAAATTTATGTTGTGGGAATTGGCCCGGGTGCATATGACCAGATGACAGGAAGAGCGATCCGTGCATTAAATGAAAGCGATGTGATCATTGGTTATACGGTATATGTTGACCTTGTAAAGGAGTATTTTGCAGGAAAAGAATTCATGACAACACCGATGAAAAAAGAGGTGGACCGCTGTGTACTCGCTTTTGAGGAAGCAAAAAAAGGAAAAACCGTTTCCATGATCTGCAGCGGAGATGCAGGCGTATATGGTATGGCAGGCCTGATGTATGAGGTTGGGGAAAGCTATCCGGATGTAGAGCTTACGGTCATCCCGGGCGTTACCGCTGCAACCGGCGGTGCAGCAGTACTTGGTGCACCTCTGATCCACGATTTCTGCCTGATCAGCTTAAGTGATCTCCTTACCCCCTGGGAAAAGATCGAGGCAAGGCTTCTGGCCGCTGCACAGGCTGATTTTGTGGTATGCCTTTACAACCCGTCCAGCAGAAAGCGTAAGGATTATCTTCAGAAAGCCTGTGACCTGATGATGAAATACAAATCCCCGGATACCGTCTGCGGTACGGTTGCCCAGATCGCAAGAGAGGGCGAGGAAGCAAAGGTCATGACTTTAAAAGAACTCCGTGATACGGAAGTAGATATGTTTACCACCGTTTTTGTGGGGAATTCCCAGACAAAGAATATCGGCGGGAAAATGGTAACACCAAGGGGATATAAGAATGTATAAAGCCATTGTTTTTGCAGGTACGACAGAAGGCTACGCACTCTGCAATTTCCTTGCGGAGAATGAGATTTCCGTTTATGCCTGTGCAGCTACGGAGTATGGCGGCTCCCTTCTTTCGGAGGGTCCTTTTCTCCATGTCAGTGCCGGAAGGCTGAAAACGGAGGATATGGAGGAGCTTTTTAAAAAAGAGACACCCGGGATCGTTCTGGATGCCACCCACCCGTATGCAGCTGAAGTGACAAAAAATATCCGGAAAGCCTGTGAGAATACAGGGGCGCGATATCAGAGGATCCTCCGCCCGCAGGGGGACAAAACCAGCGAAGCCATCTATGTGGAGAGCACAAAAAAAGCAGCGGAATTTCTGTCCGGAACAGAGGGGAATATTTTTCTCACAACGGGAAGCAAGGAGCTTTCGGAATTTACCGTGATCCCGGATTATAAAGAACGTCTTTTTGCACGTGTGCTTTCAATCCCGTCTGTGATCTGTTCCTGCGCGGAGCTTGGTATTGAGGGAAAGCATCTCATTGGTATGCAGGGACCTTTTTCGGCAGAGATCAACGAAGCCATGCTGAGACAGTTTCAGTGCAGCTATCTGGTGACGAAGGATACAGGTCTTGCAGGCGGCTTCCCTGAAAAGATCGAGGCCTGTCAGAGATGTGGTGTCACACCTGTGATCATTGGCCGGCCCTTAAAGGAAGAAGGACTTTCCCTGCCTGAGGCAAGAGTATTTCTGGCAGACCTGTTCGGCCTGGAGCTGTCCCGAAAGATCTCCCTTGTAGGGATCGGCATGGGCGCAGAGAAAACGCTGACCCTGGAAGGAAAGAAGGCCCTGGATGAGGCAGAGCTTCTGATCGGGGCGAAACGCATGACAGAAGCCGTGCAGAAGCCAGGGCAGAAGGTGCTCCATGAATACCGAAGTGACAGGATCGTGGAATATATCAGAGAACATCCACAGTACCGGAGTGTTGCCATAGCTCTTTCCGGGGATGTGGGATTCTACAGCGGCGCGAAGAAGCTGGTGGAGCTTCTTGACGGTAAGGTGGAAGTGATCTGCGGAATTTCCTCCGTTGTATATTTTATGGCAAAGATCGGTTTTTCCTGGGATGATGCGAAGATCGTCAGTGCCCATGGGCGGAAATGCAATCTTGTATCACTGATCCGCCATAATCCGAAGGTATTTTCCATTCTCGGGACAGAGGACGGAGTGGCATCCCTTGCAAAAAAGCTTGTGTATTATGGAATGGGAGAGGTCATTCTTTATGTCGGAGAAAATCTTTCCTATGATAATGAGAAGATTTTTCATGATAAGGCAGAGAACCTTACCAGGTACCGTGGAGATGCCTTAAGTGTGGTGACTGCATACAATGAGAAGGCAGCAGCTTTAAGTGCTGTCCACGGGATCCGGGATGAGGAATTTTTGCGTGGGAAGGCACCCATGACGAAGGAGGAGGTGCGTACCGTTTCTCTTTCCAAGCTTGGGCTTACCGAGGACTCCGTATGCTACGATGTAGGGGCAGGCACAGGCTCTGTCTCCATCGAGATGGCCCTTCGCGCATGGAACGGTGAGGTCTATGCCATCGAGAAGAAGGAGGATGCCCTGAAACTTTTAGAAGAAAACAGGCAGAAGTTTGCAGCGGATAACCTTAAGATCATACCCGGAACTGCACCGGAGGCTATGGAAGAGCTGCCGGTTCCCACCCACGCGTTTATCGGCGGTTCCTCGGGAAATATGAAGGAGATCATAAAGCTCCTTCTGGAAAAGAATCCCGGGGTTAAGCTGGTGATCAACTGCATCACGCTGGAAACCGTGGCCGAAGCCATGAATGCCATCCGCGATTTTGCCCTGATAGAGGTGGATATCCTGCAGCTTTCCGCTTCAAGGTCTAGGTCTGTTGGAAGGTACCATATGATGATGGGCGAGAACCCGATCTATATTATTTCCTGTTGCGGAAGAGGGGAGGAGGTTTAGGTGAAGATTCCAAGAGTGCTTCTTGCGGCAGGGGCCAGCGGAAGCGGAAAAACCCTGATCACCTGCGGTCTTCTTCAGGCACTGGTAGACCGGGGCTTAAAGACAGCCTCCTTCAAATGCGGGCCGGATTATATTGATCCCATGTTCCACAGCCGTGTCATTGGAACAAAGTCACGAAACCTGGATACCTTTTTTACGGGAGAAGAAAGGACGCGTTATCTTCTGGCAAAAAATGCAGCAGGCTATGACATGGCAGTGATGGAAGGTGTTATGGGATACTATGACGGCGTGGCAGGAACCACCACGAGGGCCAGTGCCTATGATCTGGCCTCCGTCACGGATACGCCGGTGATCCTGATCGTAAACAGCCGTGGGATGAGTGTATCCCTGGCGGCCTACGTAAAGGGTTTCCTGGAATATAAGAAGGACAGCCGTATCAAAGGGGTGATCCTGAACCAGATGTCCCCGATGCTGTATCCGAGGATGAAGACACTTCTGGAAGGGGAATTATCCATAAAGGTTCTGGGATATGTTCCGAAGGTGGAGGACTGTGTGATCGAAAGCCGTCATCTGGGGCTTGTACTTCCGGAAGAGATTCCGGAACTGAAATCCCGTCTTTCGAAGCTTGCCGGGGTGCTGGAAAAAACCATTGATATTGACGGGATCATCAGTCTTGCAGAGGAAGCACCGGAGATCGAAACTTTCGCAGATCTTGCAGAGGAGGATCCGGCATTTGGCTTCCATACAAAAGAAAGAGTCCGTATCGGAGTTGCCGATGATGAAGCCTTCTGCTTCTTTTATGCAGACAATTTCGACCTTCTGGAACAGATGGGAGCAGAGCTTGTGCATTTTTCGCCGATCCATGACCAGGGACTTCCCAAAGAACTGGACGGTCTTATGCTTTTTGGGGGCTATCCGGAACTGAAGGGAGAGGAGCTGGAGAGCAACCAGGCCATGTGCACGGCAATCCGAAGGGCCATTGCGGAAGGGATGCCCTGTCTTGCAGAATGCGGGGGCTTTATGTATCTTCATGAGGAGATGGAGGATATGGCTGGAAAATTCCGCAGGCTCTGCGGAGTAATTCCGGGAAAGGCATTTCGGACACCGAAGCTGAACCGCTTCGGTTACATCACCCTCTCGGAAAAAAGGGACACCGGGCTTTTAGAGATCCCGGCCCATGAATTCCATTATTTTGATTCCACGAACTGCGGAGAGGCTTTTCACGCAGCAAAACCGGCCTCCACAAGAGGCTGGGACTGTATCCACATGGAAGGCCGTCTGCTGGCCGGCTTCCCGCATCTTTATTATTATGGAAATCCGAGGGTTCCGGCACGGTTCCTCGATCATGCAGAGGAATATAAAAAAGAACGGAGGCAGAGAAAAAATGCTGAAATATAGTCTGTTAGCACTTGCCGTCGGTTTTGTCCTGGATCTTCTGATCGGTGATCCGAGATGGCTGTACCATCCCGTCTGTGTGATCGGAAATCTGATCACAGTGCTGGAAAAAGCGATCCGGAAAAGCTTTCCCAAAAGCAGCAGAGGCGAGCTGGCCGGGGGCTTTTTGATGGTAGTGCTAATCTGCCTGTTAAGCGGCGGTATACCGCTTCTTATCCTTTATTATCTTTATCATTATCTGCCTGTGGCAGGCTTCGTGCTGGAAGCATTCTGGTGTTACCAGCTTCTGGCAGCCCGTTCTCTGAAGGATGAAAGCATGAAGGTCTATGACCGGCTGAAAAACGGAACCCTGGATGAGGCACGATACGCGGTATCCATGATCGTAGGCCGTGATACGAAGGAGCTGACAGAGACCGGCGTGACAAAGGCTGCCGTGGAGACCGTGGCGGAGAATGCTTCGGATGGTGTGATCGCGCCGATGCTTTACATGGCTGTTGGCGGTGTGCCGTTTATGTTCCTTTATAAAGGCATCAACACCATGGATTCCATGCTTGGATATAAGAATGACAAATATCTGTATTTTGGCCGTGTGGCAGCGAAGCTTGATGATGTGGCCAATTATATCCCGGCCAGGATTTCCGGATGGCTGATGGTGGCGGCAACTCTTTTTACAGGAATGGATACAAAAAATGCCGCAAGAATTTACCGGAGGGACCGGCGTAATCATGCAAGTCCCAACTCGGCCCAGACCGAGGCTGCCATGGCGGGAGCCCTGGATGTACAGCTTGCGGGAAATGCATATTATTTTGGAAAATTATATGAAAAACCAACGATTGGTGATCCCATCCGTCCGGTGGAGCCGGAGGATATCAGACGGGCCAATCGTCTGATGTATGCGGCATCAGCACTGGGAGTAGTTATATTTCTCCTGCTCAGCGGAGCAGTCCGGATGCTGCTTTCCTGACGGGAATGGGATGCGGCAGACAAAAGATCAACAAGGTGAAACCTACAGGAGAGTGACCAATGACAAAACACATACATGGAGGAGACGTCTACAAATACAGAAACTGCCTTGATTTTTCGGCAAATCTCAACCCTCTGGGAACACCGGAGAGTGTGAAGCAGGCGATCCGTGACAGTCTGGAGCACATTGCCGAATATCCACAGGTGGGATGCAGGACTCTGAGAGAAAGAATCGCAGAATACGAAGGCGTTAAGGCAGAGGAGGTGATCTGCGGAAACGGTGCGGCAGAAGTGATCTTTACCCTGTGCCGTGCAGTAAATCCGAAGAGAGCCCTGATCCCTGCGCCTACCTTCGCGGAGTATGGCCAGGCCCTGGCCAGCACAGGCTGTGAGCTTGAATATTACATGCTTACGGAGAACGAGGGCTTTGTGCTGGGGGAAGCATATCTTAATATCCTGCACAGGGGGCTGGATATGGCCTTTCTCTGTAATCCCAACAATCCGACAGGCATTCTGATCCCCCACCGCCTTTTGAAACGAATTCTGGAAAAGTGCAGAAAGCTGGGGATCCTCCTTGTGGTGGATGAATGCTTCCTTGATTTTGTAAGGGAGCCGGGGGAATATTCCCTGAAGCGGTCACTTTCCGGCTTCAATAATCTGTTTATCCTGAAGGCATTCACAAAAAGATATGCCATGGCAGGGGTTCGTCTGGGGTACGGCCTTAGCTCCAACCGGCTGCTTCTTGATAAGATGGAACAAAATGTACAGCCCTGGAATGTTTCTACCATGGCCCAGGCGGCAGGAATCCAGGCACTGAAGGAGACGGAATATGTGGAAAAGGGACGCCAGCTGGTTTTTCTGGAGTCACAGTGGCTGAAGGAAGAGATGGAGCGCATCGGATATCGGGTATTTCCGTCAGAGGCCAATTATATTTTCTTCAAAGGACCGGAGGAGCTTTTTGATTTCTGTCTGAGGAAACGGATCGTGATCCGCGATTGCAGCAATTATCCGGGGCTTAAAAAGGGCTATTACCGGATCGCTGTAAGGAACCATGAAGAGAATGTAAGGCTTATTGACGTACTAAAGGGGGGGATATTATGGCAAAAGCAATAATGGTACAGGGAACCATGTCCAATGCCGGAAAGAGTCTGCTGGCTGCAGGGCTTTGCAGGATCTTCAAGCAGGATGGTTACAGGGTGGCTCCCTTTAAATCACAGAATATGGCACTGAATTCCTTTATCACGGAGGAGGGCCTTGAGATGGGAAGGGCGCAGGTCATGCAGGCTGAGGCAGCAGGGATCCGGCCTTCTGTTCTTATGAATCCCATTCTTCTCAAGCCTACCAATGATGTAGGCTCACAGGTGATCGTAAATGGTGAAGTCCTTGGAACTATGAGTGCCAGAGATTATTTTAAATATAAGAAGAAACTGGTCCCGGATATTATGAAGGCCTACAATGCCCTTGCTGCCCAAAATGATATCATTGTGATCGAGGGTGCCGGAAGCCCGGCTGAGATCAATCTCAAGGAAGAGGATATTGTAAACATGGGAATGGCGAAAATGGCCAAGGCACCGGTGCTTCTTGTGGGAGATATCGACAGAGGCGGGGTTTTTGCGCAGCTAGTCGGTACTGTGGAGCTTCTGGAGGAGGATGAAAAGGCGATGGTCAAGGGCCTTATCATCAACAAGTTCCGCGGGGATAAGACCATTCTGGACCCGGGAGTGGAGATGCTGGAAAAGCGAAGCGGTATTCCGGTAGTCGCAGTGGCTCCGTATCTGGACATCCAGGTGGAGGATGAGGACAGCCTGACCGAGCGTTTTGACCGGAAGCAGGAGGCGGGTGTGATCGATATCGCAGTGATCCGGACTCCGCGTATTTCCAATTTCACAGATTTTAATCCGTTTGAGAGTATACCGGGGGTTTCCCTGCGTTATGTGAAGCGTCCAGGCGATCTCCATTCTCCGGATATGATCATCCTGCCTGGAACCAAGAATACCATGGGCGATCTGACCTGGATGCGGGAGAGCGGAATGGAAGCGGCAGTTCTTAAGGAAGCCTCCAGGGGAAAGCTGATTTTCGGTGTCTGCGGCGGCTACCAGATGCTGGGAGAGACCTTAAGCGATCCTTATGGCGTGGAGAATGGCGGTTCCATGAAGGGCATGGGGCTTCTTCCCATGGATACGGTGTTTGCAAAAAAGAAAACAAGAACAAGGGTGCGGGGACATTTCGGACAGCTCTCAGGGGTGTTTGCCCCTCTTTCCGGCGCAGAAGTGGAAGGGTATGAGATCCATATGGGTGAGAGCAGCCTGAAGGGGGAAGCCAGCAGTGCCACCAGGATCACCGACAGCGTCAGCGGCGGGAAGAAAAAGGAAGGGGCCGTTGCAGGAAATGTCTGCGGAACCTATATCCACGGAGTCTTTGACAGGGAGGAAGCGGCAGAAGCCATCATCCGTGTGATCGGTGAGAAAAAGGGCATTGATGTGGAAAATATGACAGGTGTTGACTTTGCTGCATTTAAGGAGCAGCAGTACGATATCCTGGCAGCGGAGCTTCGGAAGCATATGGATATGAAAAAAATCTATGAGATCCTTGAAAACGGGATCACGGAGGAAGAAGAGAAATGAAAGTAGAGCTTGAAAATGTAAAACCTATGGAGATCGAAAAAAGAAGCTTTGAGATCATCACGGAGGAGCTTTTGGATACCCCTCTGATCCCGGGGACAGAGCTGATCGTGAAACGCTGCATCCACACCAGCGCGGATTTTGACTATGCAAAAAATCTCTGCTTTTCCGAGGGTGCCACGAAGCGTGCCCTGGAAGCGATCCGTAGTGGCGCGAGCATTGTAACGGATACGCAGATGGCGAAGGCAGGGATTAATAAACGTGCACTTGCAAGATACGGCGGAGAGGTATTTTGCTTTATGTCTGATGAGGATGTTGCAGCCATGGCGAAAAAGAACGGAACAACAAGGGCTACAGCCAGCATGGATAAGGCTGCAGCCATGAATGAGAAGCTGATCTTTGCCATAGGAAATGCACCGACAGCACTGGTCCGGCTTTATGAGCTGATCGGGGAAGGGAAGCTTTCCCCTGAGCTGATCATCGGCGTGCCGGTGGGATTCGTAAATGTCGTACAGTCCAAGGAGCTGATCATGCAGGCAGATGTGCCTTACATTGTCGCAAGGGGACGTAAGGGTGGAAGCAACATTGCGGCTTGTATCGTAAATGCACTGCTTTATATGATCGATAACAGAAGAGACTGATCACCCGAGAGTATCGATCACACCTTTCAGAAGCTGGCATGCAGGCAGAAAATCCTTCAGCGGAATGGAAGAGCAGGAAAGAACGAGGGTGATATCCTTTTCTGTCTCCTTCAGGACTTCCAGGCGCAGCCCCTTTACGCGGGCTGCCTTTTTTAAGCGTTCGCCGCCGCAGGTGCAGGGAAGGGTAAGGGCCAGGCTGGTACCGGCAGCCCCGGTTATGATCTGGCAGTTTTTCCCGAAGGTATTCTTCACAGCGCAGGTGAGTGCCTTCAGCTTCTGTGCATAAAGGCGGCGGAGCTTTCTTGTCTGGGAGCTTAAGTGTCCGTCCCGGATAAACTGGCAGAGCGCGATCTGTTCGGACTTGGAGGCTGTCTGATTATAGCAGGCAGCCTTTTTTTTGTATAACTCCCGAAGAGAGGGCGGCAGCACCATGAAGCTCACGCGGATAGAAGGAAGCAGCAGTCTGGAAAAGGAGCCGATGTAGACGACGTTTTCCCCGCCTGCAAGCCCGAACAGGGATGGCGTGGGCTTCTGGAGATAGACGAATTCGTTTTCAAAATCATCTTCAATGATCAGATGGCCGTTTGCTTCTGCGTGGCGGATCAGCTCCAGACGGCGTTTTACAGGCATGATCTCGCCCCATTTCGTCATGTGCGCCGGAGATACGTAGATCACATCGCAGGTCTTATCCCGGTAATGGACATCGAAGCCGTAATCCTCAAAAACCGTGCTGCACTGGATAAAGGACGGAGTAGGGAACGAAACGGTCTTTCGCTCATGGATCAGGGGACAGAGGATCTGCAGAAGGCTCTGCAGGCCGGCACCGACTACGATATCATCCGGAGAGCAGATCACATTTCGCCGTTCCCGGACATAGTCGGAGAGAACCTCCCGGAAATCCTTTTCCCCCTGGGGTTCTCCGTAGGAAAGCATCCGTTCATCCTGGCGGAGGGCACTTTTGATGTATCGCTGCCAAAGGTCAAAGCGGAAGCTCTCCCGGTCAACGCCGGAGGAGGCGAAATCGTAAATGCAGGGAATGGTGCGCTCTTCGTGTCTTTTCTGCGTCTGCACATGCTGCCTTTTGGCAATATCTGTGACATAGTAGCCGCTCTGGGCCTTTGCGATGATGTAGCCGTCTGCGGCAAGCTGAAGATAGGCATTTTCAATGGTGGTGCGGCTTAATTTAAGCTCCTGGGCACATTTGCGCAGCGAGGGCATCCGGCTGCCCGGGAGAAGACGGCTTTCCATGATCAGCCTTCTGTAGTAGTGGTACACCTCCAGATAAAGGTGTTCTTTCCTGTGTTCTGCGGATATGTTTAACATGGGTATGATAATTTCCTTCCAAAAATGATTGCGTAAACCTGACAATCTATTCTATAATAATACAGAAAAAAACTCAAGACTGGAGAAATAAGATGAAGAAAATAGCGGTGATCAATGATCTTTCCGGGCTGGGAAAATGTTCCCTTACGGCGGCAATCCCTGTGATCTCGGTGATGGGAGTGCAGGCATGCCCTTTTCCCACGGCTGTTTTAAGTAATCAGACAGGCTATCCGACTTATTTCTGTGAGGATTTCACAGAGCATATGGAACCATATATGGAACAGTGGAAGAAACGGGGATTTGCTCCGGATGGAATTTACACAGGCTTTCTCTCGGACGAGAAGCAGGCAGATAAGATACTGAAGCTTATAGATACATTTGCAGGAGAAGATACGTTGATCCTTACAGATCCTGTGATGGGAGATGACGGAGCGGTATATCCCATCTACACGGAGGGACTCCGGAAGCGTTTTTGTGAGCTGGCCAGACGTTCCTACGTGATCACGCCGAATCTGACAGAAGCACTGCTCCTTCTCCACGGAAAAGAGAGAATGGAAGAATTCTGGGAGAAATTTCAGGACAAAGCAGGAAGGGAACGGCTGGAGCTTATTGAGGAAACCGGACGGCAGCTTGCGGAGAAATTTTCCCTTTCTGCGGTCGCGGTCACAGGTGTGGACTTAAGAGAAGAGGGACAGCCTGTGAAGGTCGGCAATCTTGTCCTGGAAAGGGACATCTGCTCCTGGAGCTTTAAGGAGAAGGCTGGAGGCAGCTATTCAGGCACAGGAGATCTTTTTGCGTCCGTATTAAGTGCGGGTCTGGTAAAGGGCTTATCCATGAAAACCTGCGTGGATATGGCTGTGGATTTTATCTCGGCATCGATCCTTGATGCCGTAAAAGAGGGAACAGACCGTAATGATGGTGTCTGCTTTGAACGGCATCTCGGCAGTCTGATCCGGCAGAACTGAAAAAAAGGGCTGGCCGTCAGGCCAGCTCTTCCCATTTCTCATAAAGCGTTTCCAGTTCTTCTGCGATGGAAGCTTTTTCGCGGCTGAGCTTTGTGCATTTTGCCACGTTGGTGCATACATCCGGGAGAACCATGGTATCATCGATCTCTTTATCTCTTGTTTCCAGTTTTTCAATGCGGGCCTCGACCTTTTTAAGCTCGGCTTCCCGTTTTCTTTTCCGGGCCTGCTCTTCCTTCATCTGCTGCCAGGAAAGCTTGTTCTCAGAGACTGCCTTTTCTTCCTGAAAATCCTCCCCGGTACTGTTTGCGGGAGCGTAGGCCAGGGTCAGCTCTTCTTTTTTCTCCAGATAATAGTCGTAATCTCCGATATAGTTTACAACCGCCTGGTTGGTCAGCTCCATGATCCGGGTGGCTGTCTGGTTGATGAAGTAACGGTCGTGGGATACATACAGCACCGTGCCGGTATAGCTTACCAGTGCTTCCTCCAGGATCTCCTTGGAAGCGATATCCAGATGGTTGGTAGGCTCATCCAGGATCAGAAAGTTGGCTTCTGAGAGCATCAGCTTGGCAAGGGAAACACGGCCGCGTTCACCGCCGGAAAGGGAGGAGATCTCCTTGAACACATCATCTCCTGTAAAGAGGAAGGCGGCCAGCATGTTGCGGATCTCGGTTTCCGTAAGGGACGGGTAAGTGTCAGAAATCTCCTGGAAGATCGTCTTGTCCATATGGAGAACATGATGTTCCTGGTCATAATAGCCGATCTGAACCTTGGAGCCAAGGGAAAACTTACCGGCATCTGCTTTCAGAAGACCGTTGATGATCTTCAGCATGGTTGTCTTGCCTGTTCCGTTGTTGCCGATCAGTGCCACACGTTCCCCCCGTTTGATATCAAAGGAAATATCGGAAAAAAGTGTCTGTCCGGGAAATGCCTTGGAAAGCTCTTCCACATGAAGGACATCATTTCCGCTTAAGACACGTGGCTCCAGGGAGATGCGCATCCGATCCTTTATCTCCAGAGGCTTTTCCACGCGCTGTACGCGGTCGAGCATCTTTTCACGGCTCTCAGCGCGCTTGATGGATTTTTCACGGTTAAAGGATTTGAGCTTTGCAATAACCGCCTCCTGATGTCTGATATCTCTCTGCTGGTTTAAGTATGCCTTATACTGGGCATCCCGCAGCTGAGCTTTCTTTAGGGCATAGGCGGAGTAATTTCCGCTGTAGACACGGGTTTCACCGGCTTCGATCTCGACAACCCTGGTGACAACCTTATCAAGGAAGTAGCGGTCATGGGATACGATAAAAATAGCTCCCGGATAATTAAGGAGATAAGTCTCAAGCCAGGAAATACTCTCCATATCCAGGTGGTTGGTAGGCTCATCCAGAAGAAGGATGTCCGGCTTTGCAAGAAGCATCTTGCCAAGTGCCACACGTGTTTTTTGGCCTCCGGAAAGCTTCTCGATCTGTTTGTCGTAATCCTCCTCCGCAAAGCCAAGACCCTTGAGGACACCGGTGAGTTCACTTTTGTAAGCATAGCCGTTTTCCAGCTCAAACTGGTGATTGAGGCGGGTGTAGGTTTCCATCAGGCGGTTCAGGTCATCTCCCGTAACGTTGTTCATTTCCTGCTCCAGATTGCGGATGCGGCGTTCCATGTCAATGATGTGCTGCTTGGTGGTAAGAAGCTCCTCATAGATGGTGTGGTGGCCGTGGATATCCTGGTACTGGGCCAGATATCCGATATTTTTGTCTTTGGCAAGGACTACGGTTCCCGAATCTGCGGAAATTTCCTGCATGATGATCCGAAGGAGCGTAGTCTTACCTGCGCCGTTGCATCCGATAAGAGCAGCCTTTTCCCGCTCTTCAATGTGGAAGGATGCATTGTTTAAGATAACATTTTCGCCAAAGGCCTTGCATATATTCTGACATGATAAAATCATAGTACTGTCCTCCTGTAAAAAAAGATTCTGCGTTATTGCCCAAAATCCTCCACCTATTATAGCGGAAACTGCCGGGATTTCAAAGAAAAAATCAATTATTTAAAAAAATATCAAGAAATTTGTACATAACTCACAAGTTTGATTGACAGGAAAATGTCAATTCGGTATAATTAACCTAGTGTAAGATAAGGAGGAAAATTATCGTGGAGGCAAAACAAATCTCAAAGGCGGTGATCAAGCGTCTGCCACGCTATTACCGCTACCTAGGAGAACTCATGGAAGATAATGTAGAGCGTATTTCTTCCAATGAGTTAAGTAAGAAAATGCATACCACAGCTTCCCAGATCCGACAGGATCTTAATAATTTCGGCGGCTTTGGACAACAGGGCTATGGTTATAATGTACATTATCTTTATACAGAGATCGGCAAGATATTGGGACTTGATACAGTTCATCCAATGATCATTCTGGGAGCCGGTAATCTGGGACAGGCACTTGCCAATTATGTGGATTTTGAAAAACGTGGATTTAAGCTGGTAGGCATCTTTGATGTAAATCCGGTGCTTGAGGGCATTGCGGTACGTGGACTTGAGATCCAGATGCTCAGTGAGCTTCCGTTTTTCCTGCGGGAAAACAACGTAGAGATCGCCATTCTCACCCTTCCCAAGAATAAAGCCAAGGAAATGGCTGATATCCTGGTGGAGAACGGAATCAAGGCGATCTGGAATTTTGCACATCTTGATCTGGATACACCGGATGATGTGATCGTTGAGAATGTGCATCTTTCCGAGAGCCTGATGACACTGTCTTATAATCTGAGTAAATACAGGCAGGAGCATGTGGAATAACAGGAAGTAGTATGAGGGGCTGCCGGAGACGGCAGCTTTCTCCATTTGCAGAAGGGAGGCAGAGAGAAAGCATGAAAAAGCTTGTTACCTGTGAAGAGATGAAGAAGCTGGATAATGCCACGATCCACAAGATCGGTGTGGCTTCCGAGGTTCTCATGGAACGGGCGGCACTGAAGGTTGTAGAGGAAATGGAAAAATACCTGGGAGGGAAGGAGAAGATCCTGGTCGTCTGTGGAAACGGAAACAATGGCGGGGACGGGATCGCCATTGCGAGGCTGTTCCACCTGAAGGGAGTCCGGACGGAATTTTTTATGGCCGGAAATAAAGAAAAAATGACCCGGGAAACAGCACTTCAGTACAAGATCGCCACAAGCTATCGCGTGCCTGAGGTGAATAACCCGGACTGGAGCGAATATACTACTATAGTAGATGCCGTATTCGGCGTGGGCCTTGTGCGTCCGATCGAGGGACATTATGCAGAGATCATCCATGAGATGAATAGTGCACGGGCGAAAAAGATCGCTGTTGACATCCCGTCAGGAGTAAACGGAGATACTGGCCTGGAAATGGGAATTGCCTTCAGCGCCGATCTCACTGTCACATTTGCCTATGCAAAAAGAGGCCTTTGCTTTTATCCGGGAAGGCTGTATGCAGGAAAGATCGTCATAGCGGATATCGGGATCTACGAGCAGGAGGCTCTGAAGGCATCTGCCCGTTGTCTGGAGAGGGAAGACCTGAAGCTGTTTCCGGAGCGTGACCCCGGTGGAAACAAGGGAACCTTTGGAAAGATTCTTTTAGTTGCCGGAAGTGAAGGAATGTGCGGGGCTGCTTATTTAAGTGCCAGCGCAGCACTCAGGGCCGGGGCGGGAATGGTGAAGATCCAGACCGTGGAGGAGAACAGGATACCGCTGCAGATTCTTCTGCCGGAAGCAATGGTGTGCACCCGGTTTGATGAGGAATCCAATGAAGAGCTTCTTTCCTGGTGCGATGTGCTCGTGATCGGGCCGGGACTTGGGACTTCCAGGGCCAGCCGTGAGAGAGAACAGTGGTTTCTCACGGCGGCCGCCCGGGAAAATAAGCCACTTGTCCTGGATGCAGACGGTCTGAACCTTCTGGCCGTGCATCCGCAGTGGCTGAAATTTCTGGGTGAAAATGTGATCCTGACCCCGCATATCGGAGAGATGAGCCGCCTTTGTGGCAAAAGTATCCGGGAGATCCAGGAGAATATCGCCGGGACTGCTGTAGAGTATGCGGGAAAGGCCGGCTGCGTGTGTGTGCAGAAGGATGCGTGTACCGTGACAGCAGATGGCAGAAATGATATTTATCTGAATATTTCAGGTAATTCCGGAATGGCAACTGCCGGAAGCGGAGATGTGCTTTCCGGGATCCTGGCAGGCGTTTTGTGCATGTATCTGAATGTGAAGGATGAGGATGCGCCCCCGATGGTTTTAAAGGCCGCGTTAGGTGTTTATCTTCACGGACTTTGCGGCGATCTTGCAGCAGCAGAAAAAGGAACGCGCAGTATGCTGGCAGGGGATATCGTTGAATATCTGCCGCAGGCTTTGGCGATCGGTGAAGAGGAGTCAAGATTATGAAAAAATACGAGAGAGTTAAGGCACTGGTGTCCCTGGATGCCATTGCACATAACTTTGAAGAGATGCGAAGAAATATAAAGGAAGGGACCAGGATCATCGCAGTGATCAAGGCAGATGGCTATGGCCATGGAGCCAGGGCCATCGCAGGGCTGATCCATGATTATGATTATATCTGGGGCTTTGCCACAGCTACAGCGGAGGAGGCACTTGAACTTCGGCACGCTGGCGTTACCAAGCCGATCCTGATCCTGGGTATCGTTTTTGAGGAATATTATGAAGAGCTTGCAGCTAACGATATCCGGATCACAATTTCGGATCTGGATACTGCGGTGGAGTATGCCAGGGCAGGAGAACGCATCGGAAAAAATGTACATATTCACCTGGCTCTGGATACGGGAATGACCAGGATCGGTTATGCGGATATTCCGGAGAATGTTGTTAAGATCGGGAAAATCGCAAAAATCCCGAATCTTGTGATCGAGGGAATGTTTACCCATTTTGCAAGGGCAGATGAATCTGACCGTTCTCCTGCACTTGTGCAGCTTGACCGCTACCTGCGTTTTGCGGATCTTCTGGAAAAAAGCGGCGTGCATATTCCAGTGCGCCACTGCTCCAACAGTGCTGGCATCATCCGTGTTCCGGAGGCCAATCTTAATGTTGTCCGCGCTGGGATCACCATTTATGGCATTTATCCCTCCAGTGAGGTAGAACGTGACATTGTGAAGCTGATTCCTGCCATGGAGCTTAAGAGCCACGTATCCTATGTCAAGAATGTGGAGCGTGGAACTGCGGTAAGCTACGGAGGAACCTTTGTCACAGAGCGTTTTACCAGAATGGCTACGATCCCTGTTGGCTATGCAGACGGCTATCCGAGACAGCTTTCCAACAAAGGCTGGGTTTTGATCCATGGGAAAAAGGCTCCGATCCTTGGTCGTGTATGCATGGATCAGTTCATGGTCGATGTCACAGATATCCCGGAGGTCAGGGCCGGTGATGAGGTGACTCTGATGGGAAGAGACGGTGACGGATTTATCAGTGTGGAGACACTCGGGGAGCTTTCCGGAAGGTTTTCCTATGAGTTTGTCTGCGAGATCAGCAAGCGTGTCCCGAGAGTTTATATAAAGGACGGTAAGGAATGTGGCGAGGAAGAAAGCTTCTTCCAGTGATAAAAGAGATCTGTTTTACTGAGAGGTAAAGCGGGGAAAAATTACCACGCATGTATACACAATGGATTTGTGGAAATACTTATCTGTAAAAAGGACTGCGGCTTATAAACAGAAGCCGGACCAGAATCGGAGTGTGAATTGTGTGGTTATAAAAAGAGGGGATATTTTTTACGCAGACTTAAGACCTGTGGTTGGAAGCGAGCAGGGCGGCATCCGTCCGGTGCTGATCATTCAGAACGATGTGGGCAACCGGCACAGTCCTACCGTGATCTGCGCTGCTATTACATCAAAAATGAATAAGGCAAAACTGCCGACACATATTGAGATCGACGCATCTGCTTACGGGATCGAGAAGGATTCCGTGATCCTTCTGGAACAGCTTCGAACCATTGACAAGCGGAGACTGAAGGATAAGGTGTGCCATCTGGACGGGGTCATGCTGGATAAGGTGAACCATGCACTTGAGATCAGCCTGGAGCTTACGTTTTAAGCCGGGGAGGCAATTCTGATTCTTGACGAAATCTTCCATAAGTGTTATATTTAATCGAGTTGCAATACGTGAACCGGTACTTGCGGAGAGGATAAAGTATTGTTTTAAATAAGATGCTGTTCATAAAAGAAACAGTGAGAACGAGGAGAGGAAGAACATGTCAGGACATTCAAAATTTGCCAATATCAAGCATAAGAAAGAGAAAAATGATGCCAAGAAGGGTAAGATCTTTACCGTCATCGGCCGTGAGATCGTTATGGCAGTAAAGGCCGGCGGCCCGGATCCTGCCAATAACAGTAAGCTTCGTGATGTCATTGCCAAGGCAAAGGCAAACAACATGCCGAACGATACCATTGACCGTGGAATCAAGAAGGCAGCAGGCGCAGATTCCGCTGACAGCTATGAGAAGGCTGTATATGAGGGATATGGCCCGAACGGTGTTGCCATCATTGTGGAGACACTTACCGATAACAAGAACCGTACAGCAGGTAATGTGCGTAACGCATTTACCAAGGGTAACGGAAGCATCGGAACACAGGGCTGTGTATCCTTTATGTTCGACCAGAAGGGCCAGATCATCATCGATAAGGAAGAGCTTGAGGACGAGTGCGGTGAGATGGATGCGGACGAGCTGATGATGACGGCTCTTGACGCGGGCGCAGAGGACTTCAGCGAGGAAGAGGACAGCTTTGAGATCATCACGGCACCGGATGACTTCAGTGCGGTACGTGAGGCTCTTGAGAAGGCCGGGATTCCGCTTGTGGAAGCGCAGATCGCCATGATCCCGCAGACCTATGTTGAACTCAATGATGACCAGGCTATCAAGGATCTCCACAGAACACTGGATCTTCTTGACGAGGATGACGATGTAACTGACGTATGGACAAACTGGGACGAGTGATACAGGGGCAGCTGTATAGAATTTAATATTCTGCATATAATACCTCCAGGATTTTATATTCTGGAGGTGCTTTTATATGGAAGAAAATGAAAAAGAGGAGACAAGGCAGAGAGAGCTGGACCGTGAGGAGAGTCAGGATGAGCAGATCCGAAAGATGGGCCAGGTGGTGCTTGGAGGAAATTCCAGGAGACATAAGGTTGAGCTTCTCACGGTGATCGGGGAGATCGAAGGCCATGAGTCTGCACCCTCCCACAGCAAGACCACCAAGTATGAGCATGTGCTGCCGAAGCTGGCACTGATCGAGGACGATGAGGAGATCGAGGGTCTTCTGATCCTTCTGAATACAGTGGGTGGTGACGTGGAGGCCGGACTTGCCATTGCGGAGATGATCGCATCCTTAAGTATCCCGACAGTTTCCCTTGTCCTTGGAGGCGGACATTCCATAGGCGTTCCCATGGCAGTTTCCGCAGATTATTCCTTTATTGTGCCGAGTGCGACCATGGTGATCCATCCGGTGAGACAGAACGGTATGTTTATTGGCGTGGTACAGACTTACCGCAATATGGAAAAAATCCAGGACCGGATCACAGCTTTTGTAGCCGGTCATTCCCGCATGGCAAGGCAGCGGATGGAGGAGCTGATGCTGGATACCTCCCAGCTGGTAAAGGATGTAGGTACAATGCTTGAGGGGGAAGAGGCTGTCAGGGAGGGACTGATCGATGAGGTTGGCGGTATCCGGAACGCCCTGGACAAGCTCTATTCCCTGATCGAGGAGAAAAAATCCCGGAAATAACCGCTTTTCCAGACAACTTTTGGTAAAGTTGGGTTATACATGACTAATGTGGTCTCACTGCATTGTGGTAAAGAAAATCGACATAAATTGCAAATCTACCCTTGCCATATAATAAATTTTAGCGTATTATTAATGAAGGTTTATAATTTGGGCGAGGAGGAAGACCATGTATAAGGTTTTAAAAGCTGAAACGCTGGCAGCTAAGATCCATCTTATGGTTGTGCATGCACCACGTGTGGCAAGCCACTGTCTGCCAGGACAATTTATCATTGTAAAACTTGACGAGAAGGGAGAGAGAATCCCGCTTACTATCTGTGACTACGATCGCGAGGCAGGTACTGTCACCATCGTATTCCAGGAGGTCGGAGCATCTACGATCAAGATGTCCGCACTGAAAGAGGGAGATTCTTTCCGTGACTTCGTAGGACCACTTGGATGTCCGTCCGAGTTCGTTCACGAGGATATTGAAGAACTCAAGAAGAAAAAATTGGTATTCGTTGCGGGTGGTGTTGGTACCGCACCTGTTTATCCGCAGGTGAAATGGCTCCATGAGCATGGTATCACAGCAGATGTTATCCTTGGCTCCAAGACGAAGGATATGGTTATCCTTGAGAAAGAGCTTGCATCCGTTTCCAATCTTTATGTTACAACCGATGACGGTTCCTACGGCCGTTCCGGTATGGTAACCAAGACTCTTGAGGATCTTGTGACAGAGGAAGGCAAGCACTATGATGTCTGTGTTGCGATCGGACCGATGATCATGATGAAATTTGTCTGTCTTCTTACCAAGAAGCTTGGTATCCGCACAATTGTCAGCATGAATCCGATCATGGTTGACGGAACCGGTATGTGCGGTGCCTGCCGTCTCCAGGTTGGCGATGAGATTAAATTTGCCTGTGTGGACGGACCGGAGTTCGATGGACATCTTGTTGATTTTGACCAGGCTATGAAGAGAAGCCAGATGTATAAGACCCAGGAGGGACGTGCATTACTGAAACTTCAGGAAGGCGATACCCACCACGGTGGATGCGGACAGTGCGGAGGTGACAAGTAATGGCAGATGCAAAAATGTTAAATAAAGTTCCTGTAAGAGAGCAGGACCCGAAGGTGCGTGCGACAAACTTCGAGGAAGTATGCCTTGGATATAACCAGGAAGAAGCAATGGAGGAGGCACAGAGATGTCTTGGCTGCAAGAAGCCGAAATGTGTAGAGGGCTGCCCGGTATCCATCAATATTCCGGGATTTATTGAACACATCAAGGAAGGCAACATGGAAGAAGCTTACAAGGTGATCGGTTTATCTTCCGCACTTCCGGCTATCTGTGGCCGTGTATGCCCGCAGGAGTCCCAGTGTGAGGGACAGTGTATCCGCGGCAAAAAAGGCGAGGCTGTTTCCATCGGCAAGCTTGAGAGATTCGTTGCTGACTATGCCCTGGAGCATGATATCAAACCTGCTGGCGCAGAAGTAAAGAACGGACATAAGGTTGCAGTCATCGGTTCCGGTCCTTCCGGACTTACCTGCGCAGGTGATCTTGCGAAGGCAGGCTATGACGTAACGGTATTTGAGGCTCTTCATGAGCTTGGCGGCGTTCTTGTTTACGGTATCCCGGAGTTCCGTCTTCCGAAGCAGAAGGTCGTTAAGAAAGAGATCGAGAAGGTTAAGGAGTTAGGCGTTAAATTCGAGACAAACGTAGTCATTGGTAAATCCACTACCATCGATCAGCTGATCGAGGAAGAGGGCTTTGAGGCTGTGTTCATCGGCTCCGGTGCGGGTCTTCCGATGTTCATGGGTATTCCGGGTGAGAACGCAAGCGGCGTATTCTCTGCAAACGAGTACCTTACAAGAAGCAACCTCATGAAAGCGTTCGATGATTCCTACGATACACCGATCGCAGCAGGCAAAAAGGTTGCAGTTGTCGGCGGTGGTAATGTTGCCATGGATGCCGCAAGAACAGCACTGCGGCTCGGGGCTGAAGTACATATCGTGTACAGAAGAAGTGAGGCGGAGCTTCCTGCAAGAGCAGAGGAAGTCCATCATGCTAAGGAAGAGGGAATCATCTTTGATCTTCTCACCAATCCGAAGGAGATCCTTGCGGATGAGAACGGACATGTGAACGGCATGAAGGTTGTTAAGATGGAGCTTGGTGAGCCGGATGCATCCGGAAGAAGACGCCCGGTAGAGATTCCTGGTTCCGAGTATGAGATGGATGTGGATACGGTTATCATGTCTCTTGGTACTTCACCGAACCCGCTTATTTCTTCCACGACCAAAGGCCTTGACATCAACAGGAGAAGATGTATCGTAGCTGAGGAGGAGACCGGTAAGACATCCAAGGACGGTGTGTATGCAGGTGGAGATGCCGTTACAGGTGCAGCTACCGTAATCCTTGCAATGGGCGCAGGTAAAGCAGGTGCAAGAGGTATCGATGAATATCTGAAAAATAAATAAACAGAAGCTTTGTTTATAACAGGTCTTCCGGTTACTGCAGTCATATATGGCACAGGCCGGAAGGCCTTTTTGTATCATGAAAAATTACTCCCACCCATAAAAACACCTTACGGAACATTGTCAGTAACTGAAAAAAGAACATTTGTTTGATTTTTCTATCAAGAGTGGATTGTAAGTTATCTGTAATTATGCTATAATGTGTTGGAAAAATTTTTAGAAAAGGAAATATAATTATGTCAGTAATACATGCGGTCATATTGGGAATCCTGCAGGGGATCACAGAATTTCTGCCGGTCAGCAGCTTCGGACATCTCTGTGCGGCACAGCGGCTGATGGGCGGAACCAGGGGTTCAGGTGTGCTTTTTGAGGTGATGCTTCATATGGGGACAATGGCAGCTCTGATCCTGTTTTTGTGGAAAGATATCAGGAAGATCGGAATCGAGCTGATCGGAATGATCCTGGATCTGATCGGTAATGCCAATATTTTTCTCTACAACAGAAGAACAGGAAAGAATCTTACTTATGCCAGGATCGTAACAGGTACTTACCGTAAGCTTACGGCACTGCTGGTTGTTTCAGCACTTCCAACGATGCTGATCGGCTATCAGTGTAAGAGACTTGTTGTGCGCACAGCGGCATCACAGATGTTTTCGGGCATCGGGCTTCTGCTTACGGGGGTTCTTCTTCTTGTAGTAGATTACAGCAACATAAATGGAAATAAAGGAACAAAAGAAGCGAATTACGGAGATGCCATGTGGATGGGGATATGCCAGGGAATTTCCGTATTTCCCGGGCTGTCCCGGCTTGGCCTGACTATGAGTGCAGGGCTTTTTGGCGGGATGAGCAGGAAATTTGCCGTGAAATATTCCCTGCTCATGAGCATCCCGGCAGTGATCGGAGCCTTTCTGGTGGAAATGGGAGAATTTACTGCTGTGAGCATGACTGTGGGTAAGGGATTTACATATGTTCTTGGAATGCTTGTGGCCGGGATCACAGGATACCTGGTGATCCGTTTTATGGTGAATCTTTCGAATCAGCTTAAGTTGCGTTATTTTGCATTTTACTGTTTTGCAGCCGGAATCATCATACTGGCAGCAAATTATATTAACTGAATTAAGTAAGTCCCCTGCTTTGATTGAGGGAGCAATAAGCAGAGGGGGCTTTGCTTTATAAACTGGGAGGAATCTGATCATGGCAGCATCGAAAACAACAAAAAAAAGAAAGAGAAGGACTGTGCAGAAGAAGCAGCCTGCCGGAAACAGATTTCAGACGGAAATTCTTGTTCTGGTAGTGCTGGCGGCATGCATCATCCTTATGATCAGTGCTTTTGGAATGGGCGGCATTGTCGGAAATGCCATCAGCAGCATAACCTTTGGAATTATGGGAATATGTGCCTATCTGTTTCCGGTTGCGCTGTTTGGAGGAGTGGCATTTCTGCTGGTCAACAGTTCCAATCGTCTCGCATATAAGAAGATTCTGGCAGGGATCGTATTTTTTGTATTTTTCTGTGGCCTTCTGCAGCTTCTGACAGAAAGCTATACACCCAGCACAACATTTGCGGATTATTATTCCCTGAGTTCTGAGTATCATACAGGAGGCGGTGTCTTTGGCGGCGCGGTCTGTATTTCCACGGCTTCTGCATTTGGCGTGGCCGGTGGGGCCGTGATCATTGTGCTGGTGCTTCTTGTTTCACTGATCATCATGACCCAGAGGTCTTTTTTCGGATTTATGAACAAAATCCTGGATCTGATCTCAGATGCGGTAGAGGAGAGCAGGGAAGCCTACCGGGAAGGACAGCCTGACCGTGAAAAGAAAAAAGAGCTTCGCAGGAAGCTCCGTGCTGAGAAGAGAGCGGAGAAGATCAGACTTCTGGAAGCAGAGCTTCTGGAGGAGGAGCAGGCACTGGGAGAAGAGATTCCGGAGACTGCCGGAAAGAAGAAATCCAGAAAAAAAGCAGCCAGAGCAGATAAAGAGAGACAGGCAGCTGTGAAGGCGAACCGTAAGGGAGAGTTCAATCTTCCTTCGTTTCTTGACGAAGAGAGGGCAGAGCTTCCAAAAGAGGTGGAGGTAACAGAGACGGAGAATGCCGATGTGAGGCAGCAGCCATCCCATGAAGCACCTCTGGAATTTCAGATCCACCGTTCAACACCGGCAGTGCAGGTGGCCGAGGAACCGGAGGAGCCAGATTTTGAACAGGATATCCGGGAAGCTGTCCAGGAGGATGCCTACGATGGGTATGAGGATGCAGATATCCCGGAAATAAATCAGATCCTGCCGGCAGAGCCGGAGGAAAAAAAATCCCATCAGCCATCCGGAAATCCGAAATCCACCAGGAAGGAGATCCAGAATGGAATCCAGAATATCCAGCATGAGATCAGCCAGAAGGAGCCACCGGAGAAGAAGCCCTACCAGTACCCGCCCTTGAAGCTTCTGAAACGGGGAGACGGAAGATCGCAGGGAGATTCTGACGCCCATTTGAGAAAAACTGCCCAGAAGCTTCAGGAGACACTTCATAATTTCGGTGTCAACGTGACGATTACCAATGTAAGCTGTGGCCCTACTGTGACCAGATATGAGCTTCAGCCGGAGATGGGTGTAAAGGTCAGCAAGATCGTGGGACTTTCCGATGATATCAAGCTGAATCTGGCAACTCCGGATATCCGTATCGAGGCACCGATCCCGGGAAAGGCAGCTGTAGGGATCGAGGTTCCCAATAAGGAGAACAGCCCGGTTATGCTCCGGGATCTTCTTCAGTCGGATGAATTTAAGAATGCAAAATCCAAGCTTTCCTTTGCGGCGGGCAAGGATATCGCAGGGAAACCGGTCGTTGCGGATATTGCGAAGATGCCGCATCTTCTGATCGCAGGCGCGACAGGCTCCGGTAAATCGGTGTGTATCAATACCCTGATCATCAGTATCATCTATAAGGCAACACCAGATGAGGTGCGCCTGATCATGATCGACCCGAAGGTGGTAGAGCTGAGTGTTTATAATGGCATCCCACATCTGTTTATTCCGGTTGTCACAGACCCGAAGAAGGCAGCTGGTGCCCTGAACTGGGCGGTTTCCGAGATGACGAGCCGCTATAATGCTTTTGCAGAGTACGGCGTAAGAAATCTTGGAGAATATAATAAGAAGGTTTCCAATATGCGTGTTCCGGAGGGCGAGAAGGCTCCTGAGAAAATGCCGCAGATCGTGATCATTGTGGACGAGCTTGCGGATCTTATGATGGTTGCGCCCGGAGAGGTGGAGGATGCGATCTGCCGTCTGGCACAGCTGGCCCGTGCGGCCGGTATCCATCTGATCATTGCCACACAGCGGCCTTCTGTAAATGTTATCACAGGCCTTATTAAGGCAAATATGCCGTCCAGGATCGCCTTTTCCGTATCCTCGGGAGTGGATTCCAGAACAATCCTGGATATGAATGGTGCAGAAAAGCTTCTCGGTAAGGGTGACATGCTATTCTATCCGCAGGGCTACCAGAAGCCAGCGAGACTGCAGGGAGCTTTTGTGTCCGATGAGGAGGTCAGTGCTGTTGTAGAGTATGTTTCTGAGCGGAATCAGGGGGCAGTTTATGATACAGCCATTGAGAAGCAGGTGAACACTGCCGGCGCAGTGGGAGGCGCAGGTGGCGGTGACAGAGATGTATACTTTACAGAGGCGGGCAAATTTATCATCGAGAAGGAGAAGGCCTCCATCGGCATGCTCCAGCGGATGTTCAAGATTGGCTTCAACCGTGCGGCAAGGATCATGGATCAGCTGTGCGATGCAGGGGTTGTAGGCCCTGAAGAAGGAACCAAGCCACGTAAGGTTCTGATGTCAGCAGAGGAATTTGAGAATTATCTGGAGGAGAATGGCGGATGAAAATAAGTATCCTTACGGTAGGGAAGATCAAAGAGAAATATTTAAGAGATGCGATTGCAGAATATTCCAAGCGTCTCGGCCGCTATTGTAAGCTGGAGATCATAGAGGTGGCCGATGAGAAAACACCGGACAATGCCAGCGGGGCAGTGGAGACCTCCATCCGGAACAAAGAGGGCGAACGGCTTCTGAAATACATGAAGGACGATGCCTTTGTGATCACCCTGGAGATCGGGGGTGAACAGCTCACCTCCGAGAAATTTGCACGGAAGATCGATGATCTGGGGATCCGTGGGATCAGCCATATCCAGTTTGTGATCGGTGGTTCCATTGGACTGGGAGACGATGTACTCAGAAGATCTGACTATGCCTTAAGCTTTTCAAAAATGACCTTTCCCCATCAGCTGATGCGGGTGATCCTTCTGGAACAGATCTACAGAAGCTACCGCATTATCAGCGGAGAGCCATATCATAAATAGAGCTATGGAAGCCGGATTTTTCATTTTCGGAGAGGTTGTTTTTTTCTGCGGAAATAATAAAACGCCCATTAAAGTCACTGAACAAACACCTTGACAATTTCCGGATTTGTAGTATGATAAGAAAAGAGTAGCACTCGGGATAAAGGAGTGCTAAAATACAGAAAGAAGGAAATTATTATGGCATTAAAACCAGTTCAGGACAGAGTGATCGTGAAGTATTTTGAGACAGAGGACAAGACAGCATCCGGCATCGTGCTTCCGGACAGCTCCAGGGAGAAGACACAGCAGGCAGAGGTTATTGCGGTTGGAAGCGGTAAGATCGTAGACGGGAAGGAAGTACCGATACAGGTAAAGCCCGGTGACCGTGTCATCTATGGTAAATATACAGGAACCGAGATCAAATATGAAGGCGAGAAATATCTGGTGATCAATGCGGATGATATCATTGCCATTGTAGAGGGATAATGAAGAATTTTTACCGAAATTTTCTGAAGCTGTGTTCCATGCTGGTACTGCAGAATGTTGTGACCTTAAGCGTTAATCTTGCAGATAATATCATGCTTGGCGCATTCAGTGAGACTGCTTTATCCGGTGTGACAACCGTGAATCAGGTACAGTTCGTCTTTCAGCAGCTGCTTATGGCTCTGGGAGACGGACTTGTGATATTCGGCAGCCAGTACTGGGGAAGGAAGGAAACACAGCCAGTGAGAAAGATCAGTGCCTGGGCCATGCGTACAGGCCTTTTTATTGCCCTGGCCCTCTTTATCCTGGCAAGCTTTTTTCCGGGACAGCTGCTTGGGCTGTTTACAACAGACCAGAAGATCGTTGAGGCGGGAATGTCCTACCTGGCGATCATCCGGTTTACATACTTTTTCTTTGCCATTACCCAGATACTGCTGGCAACGCTCCGATGTGTGGAGATTGCGGGGATCGCGTTTGCCCTGTCTGTGATGACCCTTATGATCAACTGCAGCATTAACTGGATCTTGATCTACGGACATTTCGGTGCACCGCGGATGGGAGCGGCAGGGGCGGCAGTTGGTACACTGGTGGCACGTATCGCTGAGATCTGTGTCCTGGTCATTTATATCAGCAGGAAGCAGGGATGGATCGGCATTCATCTGCGGGATTATCTTAAGCTGGACTGGAAATTCGGGCGGAAATATTATAAGGTAGTGGGACCGCTTCTGGTGATACAGGGACTCTGGGGCGTGAATACGGCTCTCCAGACTGCGATCCTGGGTCACATGACTGCCGCTGCCATTGCAGCCAACAGTGCAGCCTCCAATCTGTTTTTGATGGTGAAATCCGCAGCAGTAGGAGCAGCCTCCGCAGCCTCTGTTACCATGGGGAAGACGATCGGCTCCGGAGACCTGGAGCTTGCGAGGCTTTACTCAAAAAAACTCCAGAAGCTGTTTGGGGTGATGGGACTTACCTGTGGCGTGATCCTGTTCATGGTCCGGATCCCGGTGTTAAGCCTCTACAGGCTTTCCCCGGAGACGGGAGAGATGGCCAACACATTTCTGATCATTTTAAGCGTTGTGATGGTTGGCATGTCTTATCAGATGCCGACTAACGGCGGGATCATCCGCGGCAGCGGAAGTATTGTTTATTCCATGAAGCTGGATCTTATCAGCACCTGGATCATTGTGATCCCGCTGTCTGCATTTATGGCCTTTGTGGTAAAAGCATCTCCGGCTGTTGTGGTATGCTGTCTGAACGCAGACCAGATTTTTAAGTGTGTGCCTGCATTTATCAAATGTAATTACGGCCACTGGATCAAGACCATGACGGATTAATGGTTACGGTTCATTCCGTTCGTAGTAATATTAAGGCACTTTGGTAAATGCGAGGATAAGCTTGACAATAAATGAAAGATATAGTACTATTCTACCTATATCATACTAACTCAGTGGGGAAAAGGAGATATCCACTGAATCAGAGGAGGAAGCAAGATATGAGAAAAAAAGTACTGGCAGCATTGCTTGTGGCAGCAATGGCAGGAACGACTGTGGTATCAGGAACTGCAGTTTTTGCATCGGATGTAACAGAGGGAACCAAGGCCGAAGGCGGCAACATTACGATTGCTGAAACGGCAGATCCGCAGAATATCAATCCGCTTTACGTTGTGGATCAGACAAGCTTTGATATGATGCAGGCTATTTACAGCCCGTTTTTTGAGATCGTAAATGGAGAGATGTATTATGGGAACGGACTTTGCGAGAGCGTGACAGCCAATGACGATGCCAGCGAATTCACCCTGAAGCTGAAGGACGGGCTGAAATGGCACGACGGTGAGGCTCTTACAGCGGATGACGTTGTATTCACCATGCAGGTTCTGGTAGATGAGAGCCAGAATGTACCATATTCCTCCTACGGATATGTCAACGACAAGGCTGTAGAGGCAGAGAAGATAGATGACCTTACAGTAAAGCTTACGCTTGGTTCCTCATCAGCAGGCTTTCTCGGCGGACTGAGCCAGGTTTACTGCATTCCGAAGCATATCTATGAGGGAGTTGAAAATATCGGAGAGAGCGAGCTAAATAACAATCCGGTAGGAAACGGCCCGTTTAAATTCGAAGAATATAAATCCGGCGAGTATCTTAAGGTGACAAAATTCGATGACTATTTCCAGGATGTAAACCTGGATTCCATTACCTTCAAGATCGTTAAGGACTCAAGCTCTGCCAACGCGGCACTTGCAAGCGGTGACCTGGATGCGCGTCTGATCAGTGCGGATGATTATGATACGGTCAACGCTTATGACAACGTACATATCAATACCTACAATTCCGGACGTGTCAATGCCATGTTCATGAACGAACTCAATGAAGATCTCCAGGATGTGAAGGTGCGTCAGGCCATTGCCTATGCCCTGAATAAAGAAGAATTCTGCCAGTTTGCATTCCTGTCCGAGGATTATGCAGAGCCGGCCTATTCCCTGTTCACACCGGATACACTGTACTATGCGAAGCCTGACAATACCTATGATAATGACCCGGCCAAGGCGCAGGAGCTTCTCACAGAAGCAGGCAAGACAGGCCTTTCCCTGAATCTGATGTACATCTCCACAGACAAGACGATGGAGAGCGAAGCACTTTATGTACAGTCTGCACTTGCCAATGTGGGAATTACGATAAATCTTGTTCCGACAGATGAGTCCACCTTCAAGAACAAGACCAAGGATCCGGAGTGCACAGACTATGACCTGGTGCTCAGCTTCTATACCCTGGGCGAGGAGCCAAGCCTTTATGCTGACATGTGCTCTTCTGACAGTCGTTCCAACTATTCCAGGATCACGGATACAGAGCTTGATGCACTGTGGGAGAAGGGCAACAGCACAGCAGATGAGACAGAGCGCGCTGAGGTATACAAGGAGATCCAGAATACCATCAATGATAACATGTATATCTATCCGATCGCATACTCCAACGGATTCTATGCTGTAAGCGAAGATTTCGGCGGTTTTGATGAGTGCCTGTTAAAGACAATTTACTATGATTATTCCAAGATCTATGCATATGAGAAATAAAAAAATACATAAATAAACAGCTGCTGTCCCTTAAAGATCAGGCAGCAGCCATAACACGGAAAAGGAAGAGGCTGACGCAGTTTTCTGCGCCAGCCGATTTCCTGTTTTCGGGGAAAATTAAAGGAGGTATATTTTGAAGAAGATCGCAAACCGTCTGATACAGTGTATCCTTACTCTGTTTATCGTCTCTGTTCTCTGCTTTGCCCTGACAAAAGCAGCTCCAGGAGACCCGGTCCTTACCTATGTAGAGCCGAACATGAGTGAAGAATACATTCAGAATTTAAGAGAAAGCTTAGGTCTTACCAGGCCTTTATATGAGCAGTATTTTCTGTGGCTTGGAAGGATTCTTCACGGAAATTTCGGAAACTCCCTGATGAATAACCGTCCGGTCCTTACACAGATGCTGGAGCGTCTTCCTGCAACTGTGATCCTGATGGGAACCAGTATGCTTCTGGGATTCCTCATTGCCATTGTGCTGGGACTGTATTCCGGAAAAAACAAGAATGGCATCCTGGATAAGATCACCAGTCTTTTCTGCTATGTAGGAATTTCCATTCCGACATTCTGGTTCGGAATCATGCTGATCTATCTGTTCAGTGTCCATCTTCACATCCTGCCAAGTATCGGCATGCACTCAGATGGAGACCGTTCCTTCGGGGATCTGGTGCTTCATATGATAATGCCATGTGCAGTCCTGACTTTTGCAAACGCATCTCAGTACATCCGGTACTTAAGAAGCAGTACCATCACAGAGATGTCCTCAGACTATGTTATGGTGCAGAGGGCTTACGGAATGAAAGAATCCGGAATCCTTTTTTGCCACGTGCTGAAAAACGCCATGCTGCCGATGATCACAGTTCTGGGAATGAGCCTGCAGTCACTGGTATCCGGTGCCATTATCACAGAGCAGGTTTTTGCATGGCCGGGAATCGGTCAGCTGGCAGTTACTGCCGTTATGCAGTACGATTATCCGCTGATCATGGGAATCACCATGTTTACTGCACTCCTTGTGGTAGTGGGAAATCTGCTGGCAGACATCCTGTATGCAGTCTTTGACCCGAGAATCCGCAAGGCCGGATGTTAGGAGGTGAAGGAACATGAGAGAAAATATCTGGAAAAACATCAAACTTGGTTTTAAGACAAATAAACTTGCAGTGGTAGGTGCAGCAGCTATTATCCTGCTGGCCCTGATCTCCATTTTTGCGTTTCTGTATCCGGTAGATCCCAATGCTATCAGTGCAGCAGAGAGACTGAATGCTCCTTCTATGGCACATCTTTTCGGCACGGATGACATGGGCAGGGATTATCTTGCACGCTGTATTTACGGAGGACGAGCTTCCCTTCTGGTTGGCTTCCTTTCCATGGTACTTTCAACAGCCCTTGGTGTGATCATCGGTTCCATCAGCGGTTTTGTGGGTGGAACTGTGGATGCTGTGCTGATGCGTCTTGTTGATGCCCTGATGAGCCTGCCTACCTTCCTGATCATGATCGTTATGAACGCGTTTTTGAAACCTGGACTTCAGAACATTGTCCTGATCATCGGTTTCCTGACATGGATGAACATTGCCCGAATTGTCCGAGGTGAGACCATTTCTCTTAATGAGAGAGAATATGTAGTCTATGCAAAGATCTCCGGCCAGAAAAAATTTGCAACGATCATCCACCATATCCTTCCGAATATCATGCCGACCATCATTGTAGCTGCGACCATGAACATTGCAAATGCTATTCTGATGGAATCCGCATTAAGTTTTTTCGGCCTGGGAATCCAGCCGCCGACAGCTTCCTGGGGAAGTATGCTCAGTAATGCCCAGCGTTACATTCAGCAGGCACCGTACCTTGCAATTTTCCCTGGAATCCTGATCCTTGTCACAGTTATCAGCTTCAACTATCTGGGTGAAGTATTAAGAAAAGTATTCGAACCGAAGTAAGGAGGACATTATCATGGATAAATTACTGGAAGTAAAGGATCTCAGGGTGTCTTTCTTTACAGACCTCGGAGAGACACAGGCAGTAAAAGGTGCGGGCTTTGCCATTGAGGAGGGAGATTTTTTCGGGATCGTAGGGGAGTCCGGAAGCGGGAAAAGTGTGACAACGAAATCCATTCTCCGTCTTGGCCCGTCCAACTGTAAGATACAGGAAGGAGAGATCCTGTTTAAAGGAGAGGATATCCTGAAGAAAAATGAGGCAGAACTCCGCGCGGTCCGGGGAGGAGAGATCGCCATGATCTTTCAGGATTCCCTGTCGGCTTTGAATCCTGTTTATACGGTAGGAAGCAAGATGGTGGAGCTTCTTCGCCGTCACACGGGTATGAACAAAAAGCAGGCGAAAGAGCGTGTGCTGGAGCTTCTCACAGCTGTCGGGATCACAGACCCGGAGAAAGCCATGCGAAGCTATCCCCATGAGCTTTCCGGCGGTATGCGCCAGCGTGTGATGATCGCCATGGCCATGAGCAGCAGCCCGAAGGTACTGATCGCAGATGAGCCGACAACAGCACTGGACGTTACTATTCAGGCACAGATCCTGCATCTTCTTCTGGAGCTGCAGAAAAAGAATAACATGAGCATTATCCTGATCACTCACGATCTGGGTGTTGTGGCACAGACCTGCAAGCGTGTGGCAGTTATGTGCGGCGGCTATGTGGTAGAAGAGGGAACCGTGGAGGAGATTTTTCTCCATCCGGGACATCCGTACACCCAGGCACTGATCGCCAGCATGCCGCGAGTAGGCGGAACCTTTGAGCAGTTTCTAGAGAGAGACCTTTCTGATGGAAGCGGAAATCTCTGTCCGTTCCTTAACCGCTGTAAATATGCGGACAAGACCTGCGAGGCCTGTCTTCCGAAATACTATGAGACAGCAGAGGGACATCGTATTCTCTGTCACAGAAGGGGGGAGAACAAATGAGCAAGCCATTAATTGAAGTAAAAGATCTGAAAGTATATTTTAAACAGAAATCTCCGAAACTTCTGTCATTTAAACCTGGCATCCTGAAAGCCGTAGATGAGGTAAGCTTCTCTATTGAAAAAGGAAAAACCTTCGGCCTGGTAGGAGAATCCGGAAGCGGTAAATCTACCATTGGAAAAGCGATCCTAAGATATCATAAGCCAACAGGCGGCGAGATCTTTTATGAGGGAGCAGAGATCGGAGGCATGGGAGAAAAAGAACTTCTTCCATACCGCAAAAAAATGCAGTCTGTTTTCCAGGATCCCTATTCCTCCCTTGACCCAAGCCATACAGTACAGGATATCATCTGTGAACCTATGGAGATCCACAGGATGTACACGCCAAAGGAGCGGAAAGACCGGGCAAAGGAGCTGATCCGTGTCGTTGGCTTAAAGGAACAGGATCTTCTGAAATATCCGCATGAGTTTTCCGGCGGACAGAGACAAAGAATTTCCATTGCAAGAGCACTTTCCGTACAGCCGGAGTTTGTAGTCTGTGATGAACCGATCTCCGCACTGGATGTCTCCCTGCAGGCCCAGATCGTTCAGATGCTTCAGGATCTTCAGGAGAAATATGGCCTTACCTACCTGTTTATCAGTCATCAGCTTCAGGTGGTACAGAAGATCTGCGATGAGATCGGAGTGCTTTATCTGGGAAATCTTATGGAGATCGCAGATGCAGATAAATTGTATTCCAATCCGCTGCATCCGTATACAAAAATGCTGATCTCATCCATTCCTGTGCCGGATCCGAGAGTGAAAACTCTGGATCAGATCGTCACAGATACAGGTGTCCAGTCCAGAACCATCAGCGGCTGCAGATTCCACAACCGCTGTCCGTGGTGTGAGGAACGCTGTAAAATGGAGACACCGCATCTTCGCCAGGTGGAACCAGGACATATGGTGGCATGTCATAAATACGAGAAGGGGAAATAATAAAGTTGAACAAAAACATATATAATAACTATCTTGCGATCCTCAGAGAGGAAATGATCCCGGCCATGGGCTGTACAGAGCCGATCGCCCTGGCTTACGGAGCTGCCAGAGCCAGAGAGATCCTGGGAAAGGAACCGGAGCGCATCGTGGCAAAATGCAGCGGAAATATTATCAAAAATGTCCGCTGTGTGATCATTCCCAATTCCGGGGGCTTAAAAGGAATCCCGGCAGGCGTGATCCTTGGCGCAGTTGCAGGAGATGCTTCCCTTGATATGGAGGTACTTTCCAATGTGACAGATGAGGGCCGGAAACGCTGCAAAGAGCTTCTGGATAAAAATATCTGTAAAGTAGAACTTCTTGACACACCTGTTGTCCTCCATATCATTATTGAAATGGGAGCAGGGGAAGACAGCGTCAGCCTGGAGATCAAATACGATCACATCAATGTGACAAAGATCATCAAAAATGGAGAGATCCTTCTGGCTGAGGATCAGGCACTGGAAGAAAAAGAAGAGGCAGACCGGTCGCTTCTGGACCTTGAAAATATCAGAGAGTTTGCAGATACGGTAGAGCTTTCTGAGGTGAAAGAACTTCTGGATACCCAGATTCGCAGCAACCTGGCCATTGCCCATGAGGGAATGACCGGAAAATATGGCCTTGGCATCGGCCGCGTGATCCGTGAAAATTACTCCCATGATATGCTTACCAGAATGAGAAGCCTTACAGCAGCAGCTTCTGAGGCGAGAATGGGCGGCTGCGACATGCCGGTCGTGATTAACTCCGGAAGCGGAAATCAGGGAATTGCCTGTTCTGTTCCGCTGATCGTCTATGCAAGAGATATGGAATTGCCGGATTACAGCCTTTACCGTGCGCTGGTATTTTCCAATCTTCTGACGGTCTATCAGAAGCATTATATTGGCAAGCTTTCTGCATTCTGCGGTGCGGTATCTGCTTCCTGTGCAGCTGGTGCAGCTATCACCTACATGGTAGGGGGAAGCATCGCCCAGATCAAAAAGACCATCGAGAACACTTTGGCTAATATTCCGGGAATCATCTGCGATGGCGCAAAGATCTCCTGTGCAGCAAAGATCGCAGCCAGCCTGGACGCAGCTTTTCTTGCACACCATTTGGCTATGAACGGCCAGTCCTATGCGCCGTATACAGGAATCCTCCAGGAGGAAACTGCAGAGACTATCAGCTGTGTGGGACAGATCGGTAAGGATGGAATGAAAGAGACTGACAGGGAGATCCTGAAGATCATGCTGGAGCATTAGGCACAGAGTCAGCGAAATAGCATAGCGGATCACGAATATTCGCCGGGTCTTATTCATATATGGGGAATCCCTTCGTCAGAGTATGATTTATATATTCTGATGAGGGGATTTTTTTCAGGTAAATCACTGGTTTGACTAAAACCGGTATTTCCGCTATACTGAACAGGAACGATGCCGGAGCGGAGCCGGCATACATTATTTAGAAAAGGTTGGATTTATGGACAATGAATTAAGAATTGCAATACTGATCGATGCAGACAATATATCCGATAAATATATCAAGATCATTGTGGACGAGGTGGCGAATATCGGCATAGCCACATACAAGCGAATCTACGGGGACTGGACAAGTGCCCGTCTTTCTTCATGGAAAAAAGTCCTCCTGGAGGATTCGATCATCCCCATCCAGCAGTACAGCTACACAACGGGAAAGAACGCTACGGACTCAGCCATGATCATTGATGCCATGGATATCCTCTATTCCGGAAATGTGGACGGCTACTGTATTGTCTCATCAGACAGTGACTTCACACGTCTGGCGGCAAGGCTTCGGGAATCCGGGATGCTGGTATTGGGAATGGGCGAGGAGAAAACACCGAAACCATTTATTTCTGCCTGCAACCAGTTTAAATATCTGGATCTTCTCTACCGGAACCAGCAGGAAGAAGAGAAGAAAGAAGCACAGGCAACAGCAGCAGAGGCGAAGAAAGCCGGAAACAACGGCAGCAAACAGAACGGTTCCGGATCTAAGAAGAATAAAGATCTCAAACGTGTGCGTAAAGCCATCAATGCTATTATTGAGAAGTTTTCAGACGAGGAAGGCTGGCTTTCCTCCGGCCAGTTGGGAGATCAGCTTGGCAAACGTCTGCCGGATTTTGATGTGCGTAATTATGGTTATTCCAAGCTGACCCCGTTTATCAAATCTCTGGGGAATTATGAGGTTGGCAGGATCCCTACAGGCAGCGGCGGAAGAAAGCAGATATATTTCCGCATCAAGGAGGAGCAGTAATGAAGAATTATATGGCTCCCATGGAGGGTGTAACCAACTGGATCTACCGCAATGCATACCATGACTTTTTTTGGCCCATGGATAAATATTTTACCCCGTTTATCACTGCCAAGCCAAACAAGAGACTGAGCAGCAAGGAAATCAAAGAAGTATCCCCTGAGACCAATGGAAATCTGCCTGTGATCCCACAGATCCTTACCAACAATGCAGAAGATTTTATCAAAACTGCCCATATTTTCCGGGATGAATATGGTCATAAAGAGGTAAATCTGAACCTGGGCTGCCCTTCGGGTACTGTGACAGCCAAGGGAAAAGGTGCGGGATTTTTAGGCGAGCCGGATAAACTGGACCGATTCCTGGATGAGATCTTTACGGGCGCGGATATGGAGATCTCCATCAAGACAAGAGTGGGAACCGATTATGAGGAGGACTGGGAACGTCTGCTTGACATCTATGGGAAATATCCTGTAAAGGAGCTGATCATCCACCCGCGTCTTCTGAAGGATCATTACAGGGGAATACCAAGATATAGTCTGTTTGGGAAGGCACAGGAGAGATTAAAGATTCCGCTTGGATACAACGGGGATATTTTTTCGGTAAAAGCATATGAGGAGATCCGGGAAAAGTTTCCGGACGCAGACAGCCTTATGTACGGACGGGGCGTGATCGCGCGGCCGTATCTTGTGGATGAGATCATGAGAAGGGACGAAAATATTTCCGGAGATGGCACCGGCCACAGGAAAGACAATAAGAAAAAACTGCGCCAGTTCCATGACCGCATCTACCACGATTACCAGGAATATCTTTCGGGAGAACGAAACGTACTGTTTCGCATGAAAGAACTGTGGAGCTACATGGCTCCGGGCTTTACAGATTACGAGAAATATCTGAAAAAAATCAAAAAGTCTCAGAATTTCGGAGATTATGAGGCAGCTGTGATGAGTCTTTTTGGAGAACAGGAGATCATCTGATTATGGATATAAAAGAGAAATTCGAAGAATTTATCGCCCGGTATCCGATTTTTGAGTACAGGCTTATCAAGGCGGAAGAAGTATCCGTACATGAGCGCGTGCGGACGATCTGCCGGGAGGAATGCGAACGTTACGGAAGCACCTGGGCCTGCCCCCCGGGTGTGGGTGAGCTGGCACAATGCGAAAAGAAGATCCACAGCTACCCGTGGGCAGTTTTTTTTTCGAGCGTTGCGGAAGTATCGGATATTATGAATATGGAAGAGCTGCTTTCCACAAGAAAAGCACATGAGGAGCTTACAGAGACGGTTGGAGATTTTTTTAAAGAAGAGGGCTACGAGACCTTCATCCTCTCCACAGAATCCTGCGATTACTGTGAGCACTGTGCTTATCCGGAGGGTAAGCCCTGCCGTTTTCCGGAGCATATGCATCCCTGCCTGGAAAGCTATGGCGTTGTGGCAAATGAGATCGTAGAGAGGGAACAGATGGAGTACAATCTGGGCGGAAATACCATTCTCTGGTTCTCCATGGTGCTGATCCGGAAATAAACATCAGGAGCCTGCACAAACATACATATCAAAAAATCTCCCGGCATAAATTAGTGATAAAGGCCGGGGGATTTTTTTATGGGAAAAATACGGGAGCTTCCCGGCGCAGCTGTTTTTTTGGAAACGCAGGTGATCCTTACGGGAAAACGTCAGGCGGTGATCGAAAATTACAGGAACATCCTAAGCTGTACCAGAGAAGAGATCGTGCTCCTTACAGGAGCTGGAAGGCTGGTCATCTCCGGAAAAAAGCTTGAGATCATTCATTATACGAAGCTTGAAATGTGCATCCGGGGACGGATCGAGAGCATGATCCTTAAGGAGGGACAGAAAAAATGATTCCAGGTTTTGTGCGGGTGTCCGTTACAGGCGGACAGGGCGAACGGTTTTTAAATCTCTGCAGGGGCAGGGATATGGAGCTTCGAAGGATCTTAAGAACAGGGGAAAAAGAATTTCAGGTTACTATGAGGGTGCAGGATTTCAAACGGATCAGCCCACTCCGGCGAAAAACAGGTGTACATATCCACATCCTCCGGAAAAAAGGTCCTGTTTTTTGGCTGCGTCTGGCTCTTCGGCACAAAAGGCTCCTGTCAGGTTTTTTGTGTATGCTCTGCGTGTTTGTTTTTCTTTCCGGGAGACTGTGGAACATTCATATTGAGGGAAATCTCATGAATCCCACACAGGAGCTTCTTGCGTTTCTCGGGGAAGAGGGGATTACATATGGAATGAGTAAAAAAAAGATTCACTGCACCAGCCTTGCACAGGCCATGAGAAGAAAATTTCCGGAGATCACCTGGGTCTCCGCGAAGCTTTCGGGGACACAGCTGATCTTTGAAATCCGGGAGGGGACACTCTGGCAGGAAAAGCAGGAAGAGGAGGAGTCCTGCAGCCTTTTTTCGGAGGTGGAAGGCACGGTGGAAAGGATCATCACCCGCAGGGGGACACCTCTCGTAAAACAGGGGGATTTCGTGGAAAAAGGGCAGGAGCTTGTTTCCGGGATCTTGAATATCACGGATGACAGCCAGGAGGTAATCAGATACGAGTATGTCCATGCAGATGCGGATATTTACATTCGGCATGAGGTTTCGTATTATGATACCTTTCCGCTGGACGTTGAGAGAAAGGTTCCCAAAGGAAAAACAAGGAGATTTTTTTTCCTGCAGACAGGAAGCTTAAGGCTTGATCTCTCTCCTGGTGAAAAGAATAAGGAAAACCGGCTGATCCGGCAATATCCGGCCAGGGTTACGGAAAATTTCATCCTTCCGCTGCTTATGGGGATCATAGAAGTCCAGGAATATACATTAAAAAAAGAAACGCTTACAGAATCGGCGGCAAAAAAACAGGCGATTCAGAAGCTTTATATTTATGAAGAAAAATTAATACAAAAGGGGGTTCAAATATCTGAAAATAATGTTAAAATAGAAATAAATCATCAGGACTGTGTAAGCCAGGGGACGCTTACCGTGATCGGAAAGATCACAAGAGAAGCCCCCACAGAAAAGAAAACACAGCCAAAAGAAAGGACACCAGAGGATGGCTAGCAGCATTATCGAATTATATGTGGATGTGCCGGCAGACCGCCAGGCGAATATTTTCGGACAGTTTGACGAGCATCTGAAGCTGATCGAACGGACGCTGAACGTAACAATGATCTTCCGCGATGGTTCCCTGAAGATCCTGGGAAGCCAGGAGGGAGCCTCACAGGCGAAGGCGATCGTGGAGGAACTGAATACACTTGCGGGAAGGGGCAACACCATCACACAGCAGAATGTGAATTATGCACTCTCCCTTGCCATAGAGAAGATCGGTTCCGTAATGGAGGAGATCGACAGGGATTTTATATGCAATACAATACAGGGAAGACCCATCAAGCCCAAGACGCTGGGCCAGAAGGACTATGTGGAGCAGATCCGCAAAAAAATGATCGTTTTCGGCGTAGGACCGGCAGGAACCGGTAAGACATATCTTGCCATGGCTATGGCAGTTACCGCATTCCGCAACGAGGAGGTTTCCAGGATCATCCTCACAAGACCGGCCATTGAGGCAGGAGAGAAGCTGGGATTCCTCCCCGGAGATCTTCAGAGTAAGGTAGACCCGTACCTCCGTCCTCTTTATGATGCACTTTACCAGATCATGGGAGCGGACAGCTTTGCAAAAAATATGGAGAAGGGGCTTATCGAGGTGGCACCCCTTGCATATATGAGAGGGCGTACTCTGGATAATGCCTTCATCATCCTGGATGAGGCGCAGAATACCACTCCTGCACAGATGAAGATGTTCCTGACCCGTATCGGTTTCGGCTCCAAGGTGATCGTCACCGGTGATGCTTCCCAGAAGGATCTGCCAAAGGATGCACCGTCCGGTCTGGATGTGGCCATGAAGGTACTGAAGAGGATCGAGGATATCGGTTTCTGCCAGCTGACCAGCAAGGATGTGGTACGGCATCCTCTTGTGCAGCAGATCGTGCAGGCCTATGACGATTATGAGAAGAAGCAGAAGCCTGTGAAAGCCCGTAAGGATGACAGGTATGCGATGAAGAACAAGGAGCACAGAAGATGACGATAAATATCGAATACGAGACAGAAGAGGAGCTGGGTATCGATTATGCAGCACTGGCAGCCCAGGTTGCAGACAAGGTCCTTGAGATGGAGAGATGCCCTTATGACGGACAGGTGAACCTTGTCCTTACCGATAATGAGGAGATCAAGAGAGTGAACACGGAATTTCGCAATATCCAGGCACCTACCGATGTTCTGTCGTTTCCGATGATCCCTTTTGAGACTCCGGCAGACTATTCGGTCGTGGAGGAGGACGAGTCCTATTTTGACCTGGACAGCGATGAGCTTCTTCTCGGAGATATCATGATCTCTGTCCCGAAGGTTTTTGCCCAGGCAGAGGAATACGGACACAGTGTTACAAGGGAATTTTGTTTTCTGGTAGCACACAGCATGCTTCATCTTCTGGGGTATGACCATATGACAGAGGAAGAGGCGAGGGTTATGGAGGCCAAGCAGGCCGCGGCTCTTAAGGAGCTTGGAATCAATCGATAGTTACAGAGAAAGGTCCGGACAATGAAAGGATTGCCCGGATCCTGGAATAAATAACAGGTATCAGGAGTAACGAAGAATATGAATGCAAATTACAGAGAACGACTGAAAGACAAGAAACGTATCGTAATCAAGATCGGATCATCTTCTTTGATCCATGCAGAAACAGGAAGACTGGATTTCCGTAAGCTGGAGATCCTTGCAAGAGAGATCAGTGATCTTCATAACCAGGGAAAAGACGTAGTACTGGTATCCTCGGGGGCAATCGCCGTAGGGGCAGCAGCTCTTGGAATGAAGGGAAAGCCGGCAGAGCTTGAGAAGAAACAGGCCTGTGCGGCAGTAGGCCAGGCCAGACTGATGACGATCTACCAGAAGCTTTTCGGGGAATACAATCAGACAGTTGCACAGATCCTTATGACCAAGAATACCATGGTCAACAACACGAACAGGAGAAATGCCCAGAATACCTTCAATGAGCTTCTTGCTGTAGGTGTCGTCCCTATTGTAAATGAGAATGACTCCGTTTCTTCCTATGAGTTTCAGAATCTTGTAAAATTCGGTGATAATGATACTCTTTCTTCCGTAGTTGCCGCACTGATCGGTGCAGATCTTCTGATCCTGATGTCCGATATTGACGGACTTTTCACGGACGATCCCAATTCCAATCCGGATGCAGAATTCATTGACATTGTAGAGAATATGGATGATAATATGCGTAAACTTGGCAAGTCCTCAACAGGAAGCAATGTGGGAACCGGCGGAATGGCGACCAAGCTTACCGCAGCCATCATTGCCACAGCAGCAGGGACGGACATGGTCATAGCCAACGGAAATGACTTCCATAACATCCACAGGATCGTGGAAGGGAAAAGCTGCGGTACCCTGTTTGTGGGAAACAAGAAGGAAGAATTTTTCCTGATCGATTATATTGAGAAGCTGCTGTAGAAATTATCGCGGCAGAGAAAAAGGGGAGACATTATCATGATGGACAATATCAAGATCGACAGAATCAATGCACTGGCACACAAACAGAAGAGTGTGGGTCTTACAGAAGCGGAGAAGGCCGAGCAGGCGAAGCTTCGGAGAGAATATCTGGATGCCGTCAGGGGGAATTTGCGTGCACATCTGAATAATATCGATATCAGGGAAAAGGATGGCAGCATCACCAATCTGGGAGAGAAATATGGAAGGAAAAAAGGAAATTAGAAAAAAAATCTTCAAAGCAAGAAAAGAACACAGCGATGGATGGATCCGGGAAAAAAGCATGAGGATCACAGAGACACTGACAGGCCTCCCGGAATATAAAGAGGCAGGGCGGATCATGGCTTATGCGGATTACAACCATGAGGTGATCACACGCTATATTATTGAACAGGCATGGAAGGATAGAAAGGAAGTGGCAGTTCCCAGGGTATTCGGGAAGGATATGGTCTTTTATAGGCTGACGGATTTTTCGCAGCTGGAACCCGGTTATTTCGGAATCCCGGAGCCAGGGGAAGACGGCGAGACGGTTTCCTGGGAAGAGGCCATGATGGTCATGCCCGGAGTTGCCTTTGATGTGAACTGCAACCGGATCGGCTATGGCGGCGGTTTTTACGACCGTTTTCTCGAGAAACATCCCGGGATCTGCCGCGTGGCTGTGGGATTTTCTTTCCAGATCCTTCCGGAAGTTCCCACAGAGCCTACAGATATCCGACCGCAGGTGATCGTGACAGAAGAGGAGATATACCGCGACGCGCAGTAAAAACTGCTGTAATAACAGTAAGAAAGGCAGGAATATTTGGAAATGAATGAAATGCTTGAAAAACTGGGACAAAATGCGAAGGACGCAGAAACAATCCTTCGAAACCTTTCCACAAATGACAAGAACCGGACACTTGAGACTGTAGCACAGGCTCTGGTAGATCATACAGAAGAGATCCTGAAAGCCAATGCGCTGGATGTAGAAAATGGAAAAAAGAACCAGATGCCGGAAGGCCTTATCGACAGACTGATGCTGAATGCTGACAGGATCGAGGGAATGGCAGACGGACTTCGCCAGCTTGTAGGACTGGAAGATCCCATCGGTGAAGTAACAGGCATGAAAAAACGTCCTAACGGACTGCTGATCGGACAGAAACGGGTTCCTCTTGGTGTGATCGGGATCATTTACGAGGCACGTCCTAATGTAACTTCCGATGCTTTCGGACTTTGCTTTAAAACCGGCAATGTTGTGATTCTCAAAGGCGGAAGCGATGCCATTCATTCCAATACAGCCATTGTAAAATGTATCCGCGAAGCACTTGTTTCTGCAGGGATCACGGAAAATGCCATTCAGCTTATTGAGGATACTTCCAGGGAAACGGCAGCAGAGTTTATGAAACTGAACCAGTATGTGGATGTGTTGATCCCGCGTGGCGGAAGAGGGCTCATCAAGGCGGTTGTGAACCAGAGCACCATTCCTGTGATCGAGACAGGAACCGGTAACTGCCATATCTATGTAGATGAGACAGCGGATATCAGGATGGCAGCAGATATTGTGATCAATGCCAAGACCCAGAGGGTTGGCGTGTGCAATGCCTGTGAATCCCTTCTCGTGAACCGTAAGGTGAAGGATGCTTTCCTTCCGATGCTGGCAGAGCGTCTGAAGGAGAAACATGTGGAGGTGCGTGCAGATAAAGCGGCAGGCGAACTGATGCCAGGTGCAGTTCCTGCAACAGAGGAGGACTGGGGAACCGAATATCTGGATTACATACTTTCTGTGAAAGTGGTAGATTCTGTAGATGAGGCGATCGCCCACATCAATAAATATAACACCAAGCATTCCGAGGCGATCATTACCAATGATTATACACATGCCCAGAAATTCCTGGACGAGGTGGATGCAGCGGCAGTTTATGTGAATGCATCTACCAGATTTACCGATGGAAATGAGTTCGGCTTTGGTGCGGAGATCGGCATCAGCACCCAGAAGCTTCATGCCAGAGGCCCGATGGGACTGCTTGCTTTGACAACTACCAAGTATATTATCTACGGAAGCGGACAGGTACGCCAGTAAAGGAACTCGCGTTTGCTTTACTTTTTTCGGGCGTTGTGCTATACTCTTTTCAATTGTTGATTCAGACAGACTAACTCATAACAGGAGGACATATAAAATGAAAAAAAAGCAACTTTTTGCAGTTTTGCTTGCCGGTTCCATGACGGTTGGAATGGCACCGGCCGCAGCATTTGCTGCTGAGGATACAGGAGCTGCTGCAGAAGCAGAAGCACAGCTTACAGATGAGAACACAGCGACTGCAGATACTACAGGTACTGCAGAGGAGACAGAGGCTTCTGATAACACGGCAGAAGCAGAGGCCGATAAGGAGACGGAAGCTTCTGATAGCACAGCAGAGACAGAGGCCGATAAGGAGGCAGAGGAGTCGGCCGCAGCGGAGGCCGAGGCTCAGAAACAGGCAGAGGAGCAGGCCGCAGCAGAGGCCGAGGCTCAGAAACAGGCGGAGGAGCAGGCCGCAGAGGAAGCTGCTGAGAAAGGTACGATCGTTACCACGGAGGCAGAGCTGATTGAAGCGATCAAAGCAGCAGCGGATGTTGATACTGCCACAGTCACAGAAGCAGAACCGGTTAAGATCGTGATCAGCGGAACGATTGAACTTAAAGAATCGGTAACAATTCCGGAAAATAAGAGCATTGCGATCCAGGGAGCAGACACGCAGGCTTCTATTGAACGAGCAGATTCCTTCAAAGGCAATCTCTTTGAAGTAAGTGCAAACAGTGCACTCTACATGGCGAAGAAAGATGCCACAGAGACCGATACCACAGCTGGGACACTGACTGTAGATGGATCTGTCACAGATGGTTCCGCAGTGGAAGGCTCACTGGTACATGTAGCGGCAGGGGCGAATTTTTTCCTGACAACAGGCGTCAGTCTTGTAAATAATAATACAACAGCAAAGGGTGCGGCTATCTTTAATGAAGGCGGAAGCGTTCTGATCACCGGTGGTACGATCACTGGTAATAAATGTGACTATGGTGCTGTATACAGCACAGGTACGATTTCTGTGAAGAAGGGTGAAGGGGCAGCAGATACAGAGCCGGGCATCACAGGCAACACGAAGGCTGATGGTACAACTCCTGCCAATATCCTTCTTTCCGGCGAAGGAAAAATCGAAGTAAAGGGAAAGATCACAGATCAGGCCCGCATCGGATTCTCCCTGGAAACTCCAGTGGAAGGTCAGGCAGTCATCACCAAGGCAGATGATCTGGCAGATGATGTATTTGCAACAGCCCTTGAGAACCTGTATTCTCAGTATGAGGGTGATGAAACGTTTGAGATTGATAAAAAGACAGGTAAACTGGCAGGAGTGACTACGACGGTAACACCAACACCGACTACGACTACGACGGTAACACCAACACCGACTACGACTACGACGGTAACACCAACTCCAACTACAACGGTAACGCCGAAACCAACCAAGAAGCCAACATCAACACCAACTCCGGCCGCAAAAGTTGACATCAAGTGGACAGGCTTTGAATGGACAAGCCATAATTCTGCATCTGTAACACTTCGCTCCAGCGTTTCCGGTACCTGTTATTATACATGGGTAGAGCGCGGAGATGACGGAACATCCAGCACACCGGATAAGTCTGCCATTAAGAACAAGCAGTCTGTAAGCAAGGATAAGAAGTTTACGATTTATCTGAATGACCTGGATACAGATAAAGCAGTTGACCTTTATATCTATGTTAAATCAAGCGAAGGAACGGCAAGCGGAATCAAGAGAATAAAGTTTGACCAGGCGAAACGTCCGGCCAAGAGTGATGACAATCATACACCTGTAGTACCGAATGTCACAGACAGTGTGGTAAAGGGTCTTGACAGTGCCCTGGCATTTTATCCGAACACCTTCTATCCGTTTGAGGTGATCGGAGCCGGAACAACCAATTCAAATCCGGGAGAAGGGGATGTGAAGTGGGAGCCTCTTTACTGGAGCACATCTGAGAACCCTTCTGACAAAGCCAAACACAGTACCTGGAAGATCGGTTCCACCAAGGGAATCAGCAAGGCAGAGACCTACAGCCTTTACGTATTCTTCCAGAAATGGGTTTATACAAATGGAGAATGGACGGAAACCGATCCCATCAGTTCAGCCAGATATCAGTTCAGTTCTCTTGAACTCACTGCCACCCCGACAACAGAAGGCGGCACAACAGGCGGACAGACAGGTTCTGATTCGGATGCAACTGTAACAGGAGAAGCATCTGCAACCTCATCCAACGGCGGCAATGGAACTACTTCCAAGAATGCAGTATCAACAGCCGATAATTCACCGATCGGAACCATGTCTGCACTGGCACTTGCTTCTGTCCTTGCAGGCGGATATGTAATTGTAAGAAGAAGAAAAAAAGACATCTGATCACAAAATAGAAACATAAATAGAATAAGATAACATAAAAAACACTGGTTATTCCCGAACAAAAGGAGTAACCAGTGTTTTTAACTATAGCTGTGAAGGCAGAAATGAGTCACAGATTTTTTTTCTTATAGATAAACCAGGATGCTACAATGCTGAAAACAACCAGATAAGCAAAAAGTACCAGAATACTTTTGTAATTCACAGCTCCGCCGGAGGCGATGGTACGGATCAGGTGGCTTGTCTGCGAAAGCGGAAGTGCAGCTACGAAATTGCCAAGAAATCCCGGAATCTTCTCGGTGGAGAAGAAGGTATTGCACAGAAATGCCATCGGCATAATAATGTAATTGGAAAAACGCGGAACATCTGCATGGTTTTTTGCAAGGAAAGAAACCACAACACCAATGGCTGAAAAAACAGCACCATTGAGAAACATCACCAGAAGCGACCATCCATTAAACACAAGCCCTGTTCCGATCGGCATGGTCAGAAGAAGGATGATCCCACCGGCATAAAGTCCGCGGAGGCTGCCTCCAATGATCTGCCCTGCAATAAACTGCCACAGCGGTGTGGGGGAGATCATAACCTGGTCAAAGGCTTTCTCATAAAGACGCTGCACGTTTAAGTTCTGTGCAATGGCATTGAAGCTTCCGTTCATGGTTGTCAGTGAAACCACACCGGGGATCAGAAAATTCAGATAAGGCTCCCCATGGGAAGAAGTCTGGATTCCCATTCCGAAAACGATCAGATACATCAGCGGTGCGATCATTGCCGCCAAAGTGATCTTATAGAAATCTCTCCGGAATTCTACCCATTTTTCCCATAAAATAGTAAGTATTCCCATAATAAATCATCGTCCATTCTTATTAAATTGTATATTGATGCAGTGACCACATCAACGCTGCATCAGATGTCTTCCGGCGCGCTCCACAAATACGTCCTCAAGGGTTGTTTCACGAAGCGTGCACTGTCCGTCCAGGGAGGACAGAAAAGCGATCGCTTCCTGTCTGCTGTGGAAGTAATGGCTTTTGGTTCCTTCCGGAGCTTCCTGGTCCACGGTATATTTGCCAAGACTTTCGATCAGGCCTGCCGGAGTGTTGATCTCTTCCAGCTTTCCATGATCCATAAGTGCTACCCGGTTGCAGAGAGACTGTGCCTCTTCCATATAGTGGGTCGTCAGAAGAATAGTAAGATTCTTACCGTTAAGCTGGCGGAGAAGATTCCACATCTGCCTTCTGGAAAGAGCATCCATACCGGCAGTGGGCTCATCAAGAAGCAGGATCTCCGGATTGGTAAGAAGGGCACGGCAGACCATAAGCTTACGCTTCATACCGCCGGAGAGCTTTCGGACAGTCCGTTTCCGGAAGGGGAGAAGTCCGCAGAAATCAAGAAGCTCTTCGGTCTTTGCCCGAATTTCTTTTCGGGGCATAAAATAAAGCCGTCCCTGATATTCCATGATCTCATCCATGTTCATATCCTGGCGCATGGAATATTCCTGTGTGATCACGCTGATCTTGCGTTTCAGATCCGGTCGGTTGCGTCCAAGTGTCTGCCCATCGATCAGGATCTGGCCTTCTGTGGGCAGGAGCAGAGTGGAAAGCAGACTGATCGTGGTGGTTTTTCCCGCACCATTAGGTCCGAGAAGACCAAAAAACTCGCCGGTTTCAATGCGAAGATCCAGAGAATCTACAGCTGTAAATTCGTCGAATTTTTTTGTGAGATTTTGGGTTTCGATCATCTCTGTTCATTTCCTTTCTTTTGCATACAAATTTCCCTCTATTATACTGGAAAGCCACTGATAATTCAACTGAGGATACGGTTCTTTACAGAAAATAGGCAGTGTGCTATAGTGATATCATGTGTACAGGATAATAAGAGGAGATGGAGAAAAGTACAATGAAACGAATGATACGAACAATATCCCTGCTGCTTCTGGTCCTGCTGCTGTTTTGCCAGGTGCAGGTTATGGCAGCGGAGACAGGGAATGGCCTTGAGACGGATCTGGAGGACGGTGAATATTCCATTCAGGTGGATCTGGAGGGCGGCAGTGGCAAGGCCAGCGTCACCTCCCCCACATTGATGATCGTGAAGGACGGGAGAATGTATGCCAGGCTTGTGTGGAGCAGCTCCAATTACGATTACATGATCGTAAACGGAGAAAAAATCCTCAATGAGAGTGAAGAGGGAAGAAATTCTGTCTTTACGATACCAGTTATGGCACTGGATGACAAGATGGAAGTGATCGCGGATACCCTGGCAATGGGAGCACCTCACGAGATCGATTATACCCTGACCTTTTATGAGGCTTCCATTGGCTCCAAGGGACAGCTTCCCCAGGAGGCGGCAAAAAGAGTGGTGGCAGTGGCACTGGTGATCATTGTAGGCGGCGGGATTTTAAATTATTTTGTAAATAAAAGGAATCGGTGCTGACAGCCGGTTCTTTTTTTCTGCTTCCGGGCATATATATAATAGCAGAGATTTCTGCGGGTATATAGGATGGAGGCGGAAGGAATGAAGACAGCGGAGGATAAAACTTATGAGGCTTTGTACTATTCGCTCTGGGAGCTTTCCCAGAGATATAATAGCTTTACCCAGTTCCGCGTGATCGGAAAAAGTCACGATGAAAGAATGATTCCCATGCTGGAGATCGGTCAGGGTGAGTCCTGTATTTTCTGCGTGGGAGGTTTTTCGGGAACCGATGGAAAAATGTCGGACATGCTGGCTCTGGCGGCAGGAGAATACTGCAAGGCATATGAGTGCAGATGGACACTCCGGGATTTTTATGAAGTGAAAAACCTTCTTGACAGGACAAGACTCTGCATGATCCCGGTGGTAAATCCGGATGGCTATGAGATTTTCCGCAGGGGATATCATGCAGTACGAAATCCCATTTTCCGTCAGATGCTGAAAATGCAGGAGGTGCCCTGCGATGAGTTTGTATGCAATGCAAGGGGAATGGACCCGGTCTTAAACTTTCCCACAAGCTTCTGCACCAGAAAAAAGCTCCATCAGCAGCCTGCAAGCGAAAATGAGACAAAGGCACTGATACGGATCTTCCAGGAATATGGCGGAAGGGGCCTGCTCGTGTTTTGCAGCTGTGAAAAAAAAGTCATCTACTACAGACAGGACGAGGATTTTTTTAACAGCCGGAAATGCTGCCGGCTTGCAAGAAACCTCAGGAAATGCACGGACGGAAGGCTGGAACGGCTGTCAGCAGGCGGTGGAAATCGTGTGGGCAATCAGAGTACGGGCCGCCCGGAGCAGTATTACGCAGAGGCAATACGCCAGCCCGCATTTAGGATCGAGCTTCCTCTGGGAGATGATACGAAAGAGACGGAAAAAAAGGCTTTGGGGGAACTGATCCTTTTACCGCTGGAATATATTTATTCCCTGATACAGTAAACTCCCGTGGAACATGTGAAAGTGTTCCATGGGAGTTTATCGGTTCATGAAAAAAAGCTGCACTGACGAACTTTCAGGAGTCGAATTCTGTCGGACGAATTTCGTTGACTTATCTGAAGCGAGGATTTATAATAACATCATCTGAAACAGATCTTTATATTTATTCTATTCCGTCCGTGAAGGGCGGACATTCAGGAACGGTTCCGTTCCATTTCAATTCACATTTTTTATTTTTAAAGAAAACAGATGCTGACAGGTATCTATTGCGAGTCTGTGAAATTCTGCAGGAAACAGAAGGATTCCAGCTGTGTCGGTATCTATGGAGGGAAGTTTATGTACCGATATATGTGGGGCAGATCTCCGCCAGCTATTCTGCCCGTCTGCTTCTTATCGCCCCTTAAAGGATGTAATAATAGAATTTTGGAACAGAAATGAAATTGCTTTTTCGATATGCTTTTAACACAGCTCTGGCTGCCGGGTTTGTGACTGCGATGGTACTCCTCCTTCCGGGCTTTTTCGGCATCCGGCCATACGTAGTCTACTCCGGTTCTATGGAACCGGAGATCCCTACTGGAGCTGTGGTATTTACAAAGGAGGAGGATTTTTCTCCAAAAGAAGGAGATATCATCACATTTCGTGTAAATGATGCCATTGTCACACACCGGGTCATAGAGAACCGGAACGGTATCTGCACAACAAAAGGCGACGCCAATAAAACAGCAGATCCTGTATCTGTAGAGCAGTCGCAGATCATCGGGCGGGTAGTCTTTCGCCTGCCTTATCTGGGTTATGTAATTCATTTTTTGCGTGCCCGGATTCCATTTACCGCCGTTGTCTTTGCGGCGTGTCTGGCCGTGATCGTAGATCTGGCTTATACCCCAAATAAAAAGAATAAAAAAATAGCAGGGAGGAATTAAATTATGATGAAAAACAGAAAAATGGTAAAAGGAATTGCACTTGCAGCTATGGTCGCAGCTTTAACGGCAGGAGGAACTGCAGCTTATCTTACAGATTTTGAGACAGCAACCAATCGTTTTACGGTGGGAAAGGTAGACATTGAACTGGATGAGCCAAACTGGAAGCCTGATGACAACACGAAGCTGGTACCAACGCAGGTGATCAAGAAGGACCCATATGTAAAAAATAAGGGCGTCAATGAGGCGTTTGTATATCTTGAGGTGTCTGTTCCTGTCCGAAACGTGATCACGGCAGCACAGGATGGAACCAGAAATCCGCTCAGAAAGACGGAGCTTTTCACTTACTCAAAAAATAAGGACTGGACACAGCTGGAAAAAAAGGAGGTCGGACAGAAGATGGTTTATACGTATGCCTATAACCACATCCTGAAGCCGGGACAGAAGACAACGACTCTGTTTGACACTGTGAAATTTGCCAACATTATCGAGGGACAGCTTGATTCGCAGCAGATCGATATGCCAGTCCGGGCGTATGCGATCCAGTCCACGAATACAGGAGATGATAAAACCACGGTCATTGAGCAGGCAACAGCGGCATACCAGAAATATGTGAACCAGAACAAAGGACAGAGCAGTGCCGTGACCAAGTGACAGATAAAAATTTGAAGAGACGGAGAATGTAAATGAAAGAAAAAATTATCAAAAATGTCATATTCTTTCTTTTTGTTACAGGACTTCTCTGCACTTTGGGAACAGCAGCGTATTTTTCGGATTTTGATAAAAAGGTAAATTCAGCAGCAGTGGGATCTGTGACAGTTGAAATTGATGAAGATTTTCCAGATCCTACACCTACTCCGGTAGATGATGATCCCTCTTATAAAAAGAAGATCTGGGCAGGAAACTTTTCGGGAAATGTGAAAGGCTTCCATGCAGATTGTTATGTGAGAATGTCGCTTTCCTATTCTGATAATGATATTGGAAAAGGAGTAGAACTTCTGGGTCTTGACACTGCAAACTGGCTGTATAACTCGAAGGATGGATATTATTATTATCGAAATAAGCTGGCAGAAGGAGAAAAAACGACTCCGCTGTGCACAGGCTTTCGGATTAATTCCAAAAAGATCGATGATACATACAGAGACAGCATTTCAGATTTTGAGATCAATGTATATGAGGAGGCCGTTCAGGCAGAGGGATTTTCTGACTATAAGAGTGCATGGAGCTACTTTGGCAATCCGATATCTGTGCAGAAGACAGAGAGGAGGGAGATTGTTGAAAAAAGCTCTTAAATTGCTTCTGGCAGGAGTGATTGTGGCAGGAAGCCTTACAGCTGGCGTGTCCGCCTATGGGAGATTTGCAGATTCTGTAACTGTGACGAATCATATTTCTACCGGAGATATCAATATTTCCCTGAAAGAACTGGAAAAAAAGAAAGATAAGGAGATTATCTATCAGGATCGAAAGATCGTGCTTCCGGGAGACAGGGTCTCGAAAATCCCAAGGATCACCAATCAGTCAGAACCCTGCTGGGTAAGAGTGAAGATCACCTATACAGATGATCTTGATGGAATGAAAGGGCTGGATGATACGAATCTTCTTGGAATGTCTTCGTACTGGACGAAAAAAGGTGAATATTTTTATTATACCAGGCGGCTGGAATACGGAGAGAATGCTGATATTTTTACCGCGGTCATGATCCCGGCAGAATGGACAGAGAGTTATCAGGATAAAAATCTTGGAATCAATATTGTGGCGGATGCCATACAGGCGGCGAATTTTTCGCCTGATTTCAATGCCATGACACCATGGGGCAATGAGAAGATCCAGAGATGCGTTCATGATACGAATGGTCTTGTTGTAAAGAAAAAAAGCCAGGTTAAACAGAAGGTAGAGTTTGAAGGCAGTGCCCATAAGCTGATCGCAGCTCCCGATGACTTTTTCTCAGGATTTTCAGCAGCAATGCCAGGAGATGTTTTTAAGGATTCTGTGGAGATCCGAAATACAACGGCAAATACCCAGGAGATCTTTTTCAGAACGTCAGCAGAATGTAAATCGGTAAAGGATCAGGAGTTTTTAAAAAAACTGAAGCTGGAAATTTCCATCGACGGAAAGAGGCTCTATCAGGGCGATCTTCTTGCAGTGTCCCTGAATAAAGGTGTTTCACTGGGAAACTTTGCAAAAAATAAAAGCGGAAAAATGGAATTTCAGGTGACGGTTCCATCTGAGCTTGATAATACCTACGCTCTTAGGATGGGAGATGTCAAATGGATTTTTTCTGTGGAAGAGGATGCCAGCCTTATAACCCCGACACCTTTGCAGAAACAACCTGCAAAAGAAAGAATGACAGGAAGTCCGAACTATGGAAACAGAAATGGGAAAACAGGCGTATCTTCAAGAACAAAGCCGGTGAAAACAGGTGATGATACGGAAATTTTGTTCTGGATTCTGTGTGGAGGAGCTGCACTTTTCATAGGAGGCCTGGCACGCCAGAAAGGAGGAAGAACATGAAAAAAAGAATTGCAGGCATAGTAATGGCACTGACTGTTTTGGTTTCCTCCGTTGGGGTACTTGCAGATTCGGAATATACTTTGTCTGCTGGATATGAAACTGAAAATATGGCAGAAACAGAAGATTCTTCGGAGGAAGAAACAGAAGTGGAACAAGCAGCTGACACAGACGAAATCCCGGACAACGAAGCTGAAGAAGAGGTTTTGGATTTTGAAGGAACGGAAGAAAGGGTTTCAGAGCAGGAAGAAACGATTCCATCAGAAGAGGCTGTTCCATCAGAAGAAGCTGTTCCGTCAGAAGAGGCTGTACCATCAGAAGAACCGGAATACACGGTTTTTTCGGAGGAAAATGCGGATCTTCTGAGGGGCGAAACTGAAGAGGATCAGCAGCTGATCCAGGAGATCGAAGATGGCCAGGTTCTTGCTTTTTCACCTGCGATTCCCGATGAGGCAGAAGCAGATAAAGGTATAGCTCTTGCAAATACAGAAAACAAAATTGCAGTAACGGCACTGAAGCCCGGAGAATATTATGTAGAGACCACGGGCAGAGTTTACTGTGATGAGGTATGGACACCAGCCAATGACTTTGTGCAGGGAAATCATACACGTATGTCAAGTACCTTTCGTCGTGTGCATTACGTAGATGATACGGGTGAAGAAAAAACCTCTCCACTTTACTGCCTCAAGGCAACAAAAACAGGTCTTGACAGCACTACATTAAAAAAAGAAGCTGTCAGGGTACTGAAAAATGCAACCATTCAGAAGCTTCTGTATTATGGTTATGGCGGTCCGGGGGATCTTGGAACCAGCTATGATCCTTCCTGCAGCCATATCAATTGGTCGAACTGGCAGAACCGGTATATGTTTACGCATATAGCTCTCTCAAAGGTTTATTTTAATGACTGTGGATATGCGACGGAAGCAGAGGTAGCGCATGTTGGAATCAACCGTATGATCAGCAAGATCAAGGCAATGGCGATTCCGGCGAGAAATAAAGCATCGGTATCTGCTTATGGAGAAGATGGATGGACAACAGCAGCGGGAAAAACCGTTCCTATGAGTGTGTTTCGAAGCAGGCCAGACCGCTATCCCTATGTACCGGACAGTATGAAGGAGGGGTTTCAGATGACGCCTCTTATGAAGGTTACAGACAGTGCCGGTATCGGAAATGGAATTACGATAACAAGAGAGTCTGGTGAGAAATGGAAGCTTGCATACTGGAAAAACAGTACAGAGTATAATGCGAATAAGACGAAGCCGACCATGATGACAGGAACAAGCCTGAAGCTGAAAGCCGGTGCGTATTTTGTGATGATATTTCCGTTGAATACAACAGCGTCAAAGAAATTTCAGTTCGAAATGCTTCTTCATCCGGTTTCTTATATTTTTGTAAATGGAAAGACCCAGACAGGAAAAGACGGAATACAGGATTTTGGTGCGTATGTGTATCAGGGGACAAGGGGAAAAGTTACTTTTACATTAAAACCATCCACATACGGCAGTGTGAAACTGACTAAAACCGAAACAAATACGGGTCAGAAGATAGAAGGCGCGAAATATGCACTGTATGCGGCAGAAACCCTGAAATCGGGATATCGTACTTTTTATCAGAAGGATCAGAAGGTTGCGGAAGCAGCTACAGACAGCGAGGGAGTTATTACATTTACAAAGCTGTATCTGGGAAAATATTATATAAAAGAAACAAAAGCTCCTGCAGGTTACCTTCTCAGTACCGAGGTCAGGGATCTTACAGTAACCGGTGGAAAAACGACAGCTGTATCGGTAAAGGATCTTATGGATATCAGTGGAAGTGTTTCGATTGCCAAGAAGGACGGAGACACCGGGGATCCACTGGCTGGTGCGGAATTTACCATTTATACATGGAGTAAAAAAAGTGGAGCCTATTCAAAGACTGGAAAGCTTCTGAAATATGACGGGCAGGCAAGATGCTATAATTCCGATAAGTTTGTTTACACGGCAGATAATCAGGGCAAATTTCGTGTAAAAGAAACGAAACCTCCCAAAGGTTATACCGGAAACTGGCAGAAGGACATCAGGCTGACAGAGGCAGGTACGCATAAAACGTTTTCGTTTGAGGTGGAAAACTATCAGAAAAACAAACGGAAAGTGGAGATCATGAAGACAGATGAAGAAACGGGAGAAATTCTCAAAGATGCAGAGTTTACCATTTATGAGTACAGTACTTCCCAGAAAGGTTATAAAAAGAATGGAGTTTTGCTGAAATATGACAGTAAAAGCCGGATGTATGCCAGCGAAGAACTTCTGATGACAGCAGATAATGCAGGAAAGTTCCTCCTTAAAGAGACAAAGAATCCAAAGGGCTACGAGGGAAGCTGGGAAAAAGAAGTGGATGTCACAGATGAAAATGCAAGTTTTTATTATACGGTTACTAACAAGCCAATTCCAGATTATTTCGGAGTACTTCGTATCCGGAAAACAGATATTTATACTGGAGAAGTACTGGAAGGTGCAGAGTTTACAGTGTATCAGTGGAATCAGGCGAAAAAGGCCTATGAAAACAGCCTTGGTGAGAAAAAAATGCTGGAATATGACAGTGATACCAAGAAATATGAGTCTCAGAAGCTTATGATCACAGAGAATAACCAGGGCAAATTCCGGGTTGTGGAAACTAAAAATCCGGAAAATTATCAAGGGACTTATGTGAAGGAACTTGTGTTTGAGAAAAACGAAGATGGAGATACCTTTACGGATGAGATCGAGCTGAAGGTAGAAAATACTCCACAAACAGTGCCGCTAGGAAAGATCACCATCCGAAAAAAGATCCGGGAGGCGGATATTACCTGGGCGCATGGAAATCCTACATTTTTCTTTGTGGCAGAGGGAAAAGACCTTTCAGGTGCCTTCCACAGATATGAGGACTATGTGATATTTACTCCGGAAAGCTATCAGACAGACGACAGCGGGTATGCAATATTGTCAGTGACCCTGGAGCATGTACCTCTGGGACAGTATGAGATCTGGGAGAAGCCAGTGCTTCGGTATTATCTGAAGGATGCCTATGCAAACACGCAGAATGTAAAGATAAAGAAGGGTACTTCACCGGTTTACGGAACAGCTCCAAAGGAGATCGCGACAGGCACAGCAACACTTACAGTAAAGAACAAAGCGGCAGCAATTACATTTGTGAATGAGAAAGTAAGATATGATGGCTATTCACATAATGACTGTGTAAAGAATAACATCCCGCTTTTGTTTTCGTGAAGCATCTTCAAAGCAGAGGGCAGGTATATCCTGTTCTCTGCTCCTTTCACAGCAGGCTGAAAAGTGAGCTGTTTTTTGGAATATTTCTGTGAAAAATCCTTTACAATAGAACAGAGAGCTTTGCAGTGGGAGGGAGTAGTCTATGAACCGAAAAGATTGGAAGTTTTTTCTTATCTGCCTGATAGCGGTAAGCTTCATTCTGGCACCAGTAGGAGTATGGGGAAAAGCCGTGCAGGATACAGAGTACAGTGGAGAGCAGGGACTTATTGAGGCACCGGCAGCAGTCCTTATGGAGAAAGAGACAGGTACGGTGCTCTATTCCAGAGATCCGGATACCAGGAGAAGTCCGGCCAGCATCACGAAGATCATGACACTGATCCTTATTTTTGATGCGATCGAAAATGGAAAGCTTCATCTGGAGGATACCATTACCACAAGTGCCTATGCCAGGTCTATGGGCGGTTCCCAGGTATTTTTGGAAGAAGGAGAGACGCAGAAAGCAGAAACGATGATCAAATGTATTGTGATCGCTTCCGGAAATGATGCCAGCGTGGCGATGGCAGAACATCTTTTTGGGACTGAGCAGGCTTTTGTGGAGGAAATGAACAGACGGGCCGCAGAGCTTGGAATGAAAAACACTCATTTTACAGACTGCTGTGGTCTGACAGAATCCAGGGAGCATTATACCACGGCCTATGATATTGCGCTCATGAGCCGTGAGCTGATCACCAGATATCCCGAGATCCTTACATATTCCTCCATATGGATGGAAGATATCACGCACGTTACGGCAAAAGGCTCCTCAAAATTCACGCTGACAAACACCAACAGGCTGCTGCGAAGCTATGAAGGCTGCCGCGGATTGAAAACAGGAAGCACAAGCATTGCCAAATACTGTCTGAGTGCAGTTGCGGAAAAAAACGGGATCACCCTGATTGCTTCTGTGATGGCAGCACCAGACCCCAAAATAAGGTTTCGTGATGCCGCTGCTCTTTTTAACTACGGATTTTCGAAATGTACACTATATCTGGATGAGGCACTGGAAGAGCTTCCGTCTGTAAAGGTGAGGAGAGGCCTGAAGGAAGAGGCGGCACTTTCCTATGCGGGGAAATTCCGTTACTTAAGTACAGACGGCACAAAACCGGACAATATCGAAAAGAAAAAGCTTCTTCCAAAGCAGGTTACAGCACCTGTGAAAAAAGGGGAAAAAGCAGGAGTGCAGGAATATTACCAGGATGGAAAGAAAATCGGAACCCTTGATATCCTTTATGCGGAAACCGTGGAAAAGGCAAGATACAGAGACTGGGCCGGACGGGTGGTGAAGGAATTTCTTCTCTGAAAACCGGGCGTGAGTTTTGGGGAGATTTTTGCAATGCAACATATTTTTGACAAAAAGCCCCTGCCGGATATATAATATAATGGATTGGACACAGGGGCAGAGGATATCCTGTGTTAATAACGGAAACGAGAAGGGATTTTTGATGAAGGAAATCAGAACAGAGGATGCAGTAGGCCATATTTTGTGTCATGATATCACGCAGATCATAAAGGATGAAAAAAAAGGCGTTCTTTTCAAAAAAGGGCATGTGGTTAAGGAAGAAGATATCCCACTCCTGCTCTCAGTAGGAAAAGAGCACCTTTTTGTATGGGAGAAAAAAGAGGGCCTTCTTCATGAGAATGAGGCGGCGCAGATTCTTTACAGGATCTGCGCAGGAGATTCTTTAAAGGTACACGGAACAGATATCAAAGAAGGTAAGATAGAAGTCGTAGCAGACATTGACGGAGTCCTGAAGATCCGCAGGGATGCTCTTGTGGCGGTCAATTCCCTTGGGGAGATGATGATCGCATCCAGACATGGGGATTTTCCGGTAAAAAGAGGCGATAAGCTGGCAGGTACCAGGATCATCCCGCTGGTCATTGAAAAAGAGAAAATGGATGCAGCAGAAAAAGCAGCAGGAGAGCGGCCTGTTTTTGATATTCTTCCCTATCATCAGAAAAAAGTAGGGATCGTCACAACCGGAAGCGAGATTAAAAAAGGCCTGATCCGGGATACCTTCACGCCGGTGCTGCGCGAGAAGCTTTCAGAATATGAGACGGAGATCATCGGCCAGGTACTGCCGGGGGATGATAAGGAGCAGATTACGGCAGAAATCCTCTCTTTTGCAGAGACGGGTGCAGATCTTATCATCTGTACCGGAGGGATGAGTGTGGATCCTGATGACCGTACACCGGGAGGTATCCGTGATACAGGAGCTTCCATTGTCACATATGGGGCACCTGTCCTTCCGGGGGCGATGCTTCTGATAGCCTATCTTGACTACAGAGGAAGAAGAATCCCGGTGCTGGGGCTTCCGGGCTGTGTCATGTATGCAAAGAGAACGGTGTTTGACCTGGTTTTGCCCCGCGTGATGGCAGATGACGAAATAAAAGCGGAGGAGATTGCCGGTCTGGGCGAAGGCGGACTGTGTCTGAACTGTCCGGTGTGTACTTTTCCCAATTGTGGATTTGGAAAATAATATGAATAAATTCAGAATCAGAAAATATGAGATCCATACGGATAAGATCCAGAATCCGGCTGGAGTCCGCTTTGTTCTTCTTGCGGATCAGCACGGGATCTCCTATGGAAAGAATAACAGCAGGCTTCTGGCTAAGATCCATGACCTGAAACCGGATGCTGTGCTCGTGGCCGGAGACATGGCTGTACGGCAAAAACCGGATACGCTTGTGACAGCCTGCAGGCTTCTGACATCTCTTGCAGAGGAGTTTCCGGTATATTATGCGCTGGGGAATCATGAGTATAAAATGTCCCTGACCGGAGAATTTCAAAAATATTATCAGAAATATGAAAAAGCCTTAAGAAAAGCGGGAGTCCATATCCTCCGAAATTCCCATGAGCATGCACTTCTGGGAGGAGACAGTTTCTGTTTTTACGGGCTGGAGCTGCCCATTTCCTATTACCGTAAGCCGAAATCGCCAAAGCTTCACACGGAAGTGATCGATGCGATGCTGGGTGTGCCGGGAAAGAAGGGAATGCAGATCCTCCTTGCGCACAATCCGAAATATGGAAAAGCATATTTTGACTGGGGTGCAGATATGATCGTATCCGGGCACTATCATGGGGGAATCCTCCGGCTCAGCGAACACCATGGCCTTTCCTGCCCGCAGTACCTGCTGCTGCCTCCTTTCTGCTGCGGCGATTTTCATAAAGGAGAACAGCATATGTTTGTCAGTGCCGGAATGGGAGAGCATACGATCCCGCTGCGGATCCATAATCCCAGGGAGCTCCTTGTGATCGATGTCAAACCTTCCGAAAAAAGAAATGAGGAACGATAAATGGCCATATCTGTTAAGCTGAATGTATTCGAAGGACCGCTGGATCTGCTCCTTCACCTGATCGACAAAAACAAGATCGATATTTATGACATTCCGATCGTGGAGATCACAGATCAGTATATGGAATATCTCCATTCCATGGAAAAAGAAGATCTTGGTGTCATGAGTGAATTCCTGGTCATGGCAGCTACGCTTCTTGATATCAAGTGCAAGATGCTTCTTCCCAAGGAAGTTAATGATGAAGGTGAAGAGGAGGATCCAAGGGCAGAGCTTGTAAAGAAGCTCCTGGAATACAAAATGTACAAATACATGTCCTATGAGCTGAGAGACAGGCTGGGCGATGCGGCAGGTGTTTACTACCGCAAGCAGGATCTTCCGGATGAAGTGAAAAAATATGAACCGCCTTCAGATCCTCAGGAACTTTTGAGGGGGCTGACGCTGGAGAGGATGAATGCAATCTACCGCGCACTGATCCGCCGTCAGGAAAATAAGATCGATCCGATCCGAAGTAAATTCGGCCGGATCGAAAAAGAAGAGGTCAGTCTTTCAGATAAGCTTCTGGAAATGAAGGAATATGCCAGACATCACAGAAAATTCAGCTTCCGGCAGCTGATGGAAGATCAGCATTCAAAGATACAGCTGATCGTTACGTTCCTATCAATTCTGGAGCTGATGAAAATGGGGCACATTCACGCAGAGCAGTCCAGACCATTAGATGATATCCAGATCGAAGTCGTGACAGATCCGGATACATGGAAGAATCTGACGGAATTTGCCGATGAATAAAAATATTCGATGCAGAGCTGACAGCGGATATGCCTGTCTGCTCGATTAGAGGAATGAGGAAAATAATTGGAACTGAAACAGATTAAGGGTGAAATCGAAGCGATCCTTTTTGCCATGGGGGAGGCTGTTGAATTAAGCCGCATTGCAAAGGCAATCCAGCAGGATACTGCCACAACAGAAAAGATCATCCGGGATATGATGCTGGATTACCAGAAGGAGGAGAGAGGAATTCATATCATAGAGCTTGAAAATTCCTTTCAGCTCTGCACAAAAAGAGAATATTATGATTCTCTTATAAGAATCGCAGCGCAGCCCAAAAAACCGGCTCTGACGGATGTTATGCTTGAGACGCTTTCTATCATTGCCTATAAGCAGCCGGTGACAAAGGCAGAAATCGAGAAGATCCGGGGAGTAAAATGTGACCATGCCATCAACAAGCTGATGGATTATGATCTGGTGCGGGAGCTTGGCCGGCTTGATGCACCGGGCCGCCCCATACTTCTGGGAACGACAGAGGAGTTCCTGAGATGCTTCGGGGTACAGGGGCTGGAAGATCTTCCTGAGATGGATCCTGTACAGCTGGAGGATTTCAAGGCAGAGGCAGAAGAGGAGATACAGCTGAAGCTGGATGTATGACCCTATGTTTAAGAATGTGCCCCTGTAAGGCACGGACATCCGCCTGAAGGCAGATCGTACAAAAACAAAAGAGGAGGAATAAAAAATGCCCACAACCTATACACATGATCTTTTTGGAAAACGGGTTTACAGAAGACTTCCTGAAAAATTACAGCATCTGATCCGTGGAAACGGAAATCTGTACCGCATTGGGCAGCATGGTCCGGATATCCTGTTTTATTATTTTATATCGAAGAATCCCGTCACCCAGTACGGAGTGCGGATGCATGGACGGAAAGCCAGGGATTTTTTTGAAAAAGGCATGGAGAGGGTACGCAGGGAAAAGGATCCGGCACTCATGGCATATATGCTGGGGTTTGGCTGCCATTATATTCTGGATTCCACCTGCCATCCTTATGTGAACCAGGTTGCCGGTCAGGGGAAGATATCCCATACACTCCTGGAAAAGGAGCTGGACCGGATGCTGATGTGTGAAACAGGCAAGAATCCGCACCGTTTCTATCCTTCCCATGGGATAAAGGCGAAATATTCTGCGGCAAGGAGCATCCACAAGGTTCTGCCAGAGATCCGCACATCCAATATTTATCTTTCGCTTAAGATGATGAAGCTCTTTACCTGCCTTCTTGTGTGCGATGATGGAGGACACAAGAAGCGGCTCTCAGAACATGCCCTTTCCCCGGCCGGGAAGAGAAGAGCCGCTTTTATCACGGAATTTTTCATGAGTCCGGAGCCGGAGGTGGACTGTCACGAAGAGCTTCGAAAGCTTGACAGCCTTATTGACGAGGCACTGGACAAGGCACCGGATATGCTGGAGGAGCTTGCGGCACTTGCAGTTAGACCGGGCTATCTTTCGGACAGATGGAATCTTACCTTTAACGGATAAACAAAAAAGACTGGTTATCCCAAATTATCCTTTCGCATAAAATTAAAATAGGATAGTTACTGCAAACGGGCATGTAGATGTCTGCTTTATCAGTGTGTGGAGGGATATCATGAAAAACAGGCGTGCAGCCGCTGTCGCTTTTGTGGCAGCGGTTCTTATTATCCTGCAGATTTTTCCGGTACAGGCAGCAGAGGTTCAGGAACTCTATGCGCTCTCGGCAGTGCTTATGGATGGCGAGACAGGGCGTGTCCTCTATGGAAAGGAAGCCTTTAAGGCAAGGCCCAATGCAAGCACCACGAAGGTTATGACCTGTATCCTGGCACTGGAGCTTGGAAAGGGAGATGATTATGTACAGGTATCAAAAAATGCAGCCGCCCAGCCGCAGACAAGACTCGGAATGAAAGAGGGGCAGCAGTTTTATCTGGAAGATCTTCTCTATTCCCTGATGCTGAAAAGCCATAACGATACGGCAGTAGCCATTGCAGAACAGATAGGTGGTTCAGTAGAGGAATTTGCAGTACTGATGAATGAGAAGGCAAAAGAGCTGGGGTGTACAGACACCCATTTTGTGACTCCGAACGGGCTGGACGGAGAAGATGAGGGAGGGATACACCGTACCACGGCAAGGGATCTGGGGCTGATCATGGCCTATGCAGTAAAAAATGATACCTTCGTCCATATTACCCAGACCAGGAATTATACATTTTCGGATATTTCCGGAAAAAAATACTATTCTGTCCACAATACCAATGCGTTTCTGGACATGGAAACCGGAGTGATCTCAGGAAAAACCGGATTTACCGGAAATGCCGGTTACTGTTATGTCTGTGCTGTGCGTCAGGATGAGAGGCTTTTTGTTGTAGCACTCCTTGGGTGCGGCTGGCCCGGAAATAAAAACTATAAATGGGCAGATACGAAAAAGCTTCTGGCCTACGGAAGGGATAATTACAGGTATGTGCAGCTGCCCGACCTTCCCGGGCTTCCGGATATTCCCGTATCAGATGCTGTGCCGGAAAGCGGAGAAACGGTTTCTGATACGCAGGCTATGCTGAAGCTGCATGCGGCAGCTTCTAAAAAAGATCTGACCAGACGTTATCTTCTTAAGGAATCCGAGTCTATTACCTGGGAAGCAGATCTTCCAAAGGAGGTGGAGGCACCGGTTAAAAAAAATCAGAAAATCGGTACCCTTCATGCGAAGCTTGACGGAAAAGAAATTTATTCCTGTCTTGTAACAGCAGAGGACAAAATCGGCAGAATCAACTATAAATGGTACGTAGATATGGTTTTTTGGGAATATTTTCATTGAATTACCAGCCCCTGGCATATGTCGGGGGTTAATTTTTTAACATTCATGACAAAAAGTATTGAATTTTCGCCAAAAAAAAGGTACAATTATACTCGGCTGAATTTTTGGTTATATTAATAATAAAAATGGAGGGCATAGTATAATGAGTAATGCAACACAAAGCTTAGCGGCTGCAAGGATCAACTCCCTGCTTGACGCCAACAGTTTTGTTGAAATCGGACAGGCTGTCACAGCCAGAACGACAGATTTCAACATGACTGAGAAAAAGGCACCTTCAGACGGTGTGATCACCGGATATGGTGTGATCGATGGCAGCCTGGTGTATGTATACAGCCAGGACGCATCTGTACTGAATGGAACAGTTGGTGAGATGCATGCCAGAAAGATCACCAAGATTTATGACCTTGCTCTTAAGGTTGGGGCACCTGTGATCGGTCTTGTGGATTGTGCAGGGCTTCGTCTTCAGGAGGCTACGGATGCACTTGAGGCATTTGGTGAGATTTATCTCAAACAGACACTGGCATCAGGCGTTGTTCCGCAGATCACAGCTGTTTTCGGCACATGCGGCGGCGGAATGGCAGTCGTACCGGCTCTTACGGACTTTACATTCGTAGAGGAGAAGAAGGGCAGACTGTTTGTAAATACTCCGAACGCACTGGAAGGAAACACAATTGAGAAATGTGACTCAGCTTCCGCAAAATTCCAGAGCGAGGAGACAGGACTTGTTGACGGCATCGGAACAGAGGAGGAGATCCTCGGACAGATCCGTACGCTGGTTGGCATGCTTCCTGAGAATAATGAAGACAATGACAGCTTTAAAGAATGCACAGATGACCTGAACAGAGTATGCGATGATATCGCAGGCTGCACAGGCGACACAGCGATTGCACTTTCAAGAATCGCAGATAACGGCGAGTTCTTTGAGACAAAGGCAGCTTACGGACAGGATATCGTAACAGGATTCCTTCGCCTGAACGGAGCTACGGTTGGTGCTGTCGCAAACAGAAGCGAGTCCTATGACGCCGAGGGTAACAAGACGGAGGTTTCCGATGGAACTCTTTCCTCCAGAGGCGCAAGAAAAGCAGCAGAGTTTGTTAAATTCTGTGATGCTTTTGAGATTCCGGTACTTACACTTACCAATGTGACAGGATTTAAGGCTACTCTCTGCAATGAGAAGATGATGGCGAAATCCGTAGGAGAGATGGTACATGCTTTCGCATCTGCAACGGTACCGAAGGTAAATGTTGTGATCGGTAAAGCATACGGAACTGCATACGTTGCCATGAACAGCAAATCTGTCGGAGCAGATATGGTTTACGCCTGGGATACTGCTGAGATCGGTATGATGGATGCATCCCTTGCAGCCAAGATCATGTATGAGGGTGCTGACGTTTCTACACTGAATGAGAAAGCAGCAGAGTATAAAGAGCTTCAGAACGGTATCGCATCTGCGGCAGCAAGAGGATATGTTGATACTGTGATCAAGGCAGAGGATACAAGAAAATATGTAATCGGAGCTTTTGAGATGCTGTTCACGAAAAGGGAAGACCGTCCATCCAAAAAGCATGGAACAGTCTAAGTGAGGTGAGCGTATGAGACAGTTTTATAAAAAAATCTCTTCTGTCTGCATGGCACTTCTTTGCGTAGCTGCACTTCTGATCGGATGCACGGCTACTGCATGGGCTGCCGATGAGGTTGATGATTCTGTAAAGAGTCAGCTTGTTACAACAACCAAAGGCCTGACAGAGGCGATCATCGCAATGTCTGATGAGGATCTTCAGGGTTATCTGGAATCAGAGGATGCTTTCACACAGAGCGCAGCAAGTGCATGGGACGGCTCCAGAGACGAGCTTGGCGGGCTGAAGACTGATATTGAGGAAAAAAATATCACGGTAGAGTATTCTGATGATCAGTATACGGTTGTTGTTCCGGCAACCTTCGAGAAAAACAAAGCGAATTTTACCTATGTATTTGACCAGTCAGGAACACCGACCTCCCTTTCTGTTGATGTACAGTATACCCTGGCACAGAACATGGAAAAGGCTGCCCTGAATACATTGATGGGTCTTGGAACTGTATTTGTGGTTCTGATATTCCTGATTTTTATAATCTCTCTTTTCAAATATATTCCGGGCCTTGTAGAAGGAAAGAAAAAAGAGAGTGCACCGGCTCCTGCAGCACCGGCTCCGGTCGCAGCCGCACCAGCAGCCGAGCCTGTTGTTGAGGATGTAACGGATGATGGCGAGCTTGTTGCCGTGATCGCTGCAGCGATCGCTGCTTCCGAAGGCAAAACAAGCACAGACGGATTCGTGGTTCGTTCCATCCGTAAGGTCAACCGCAGAAAAAGATAATCATTATTTAGGAGGATTTAAAAATGAAGAGTTATACAATTACTGTTAACGGAACAGCATATGAAGTTACTGTAGAAGAAAACGGAAACGCAGCAGCTCCAGTTGCAGCAGCACCGAAGGCAGCTGCACCGGCACCAAAGGCAGCTCCAGCCGCAGCACCGAAAGCAGCAGCTCCGGCAGCAGGCGCAGGTTCTGTTAAGGTTTCCGCAGCCGTTCCGGGAAAAGTTGTAAAAATCGTTGCATCTGTTGGACAGAGCGTAAAGGCCGGAGACAGTGTCGTGATCGTTGAGTCCATGAAAATGGAGATCCCGGTTGTTGCACCACAGGACGGAACAATTGCCAGCATCGATGTTGCAGAGGGTGCTGCCGTTGAAAATGGAGATACTCTTGCAACTATGAACTAAACAGGAGGTAGACAAATGTCTTATGTAACAAATACCCTGTCAAACCTGATCCATCAGACAGCATTTTTTAACCTTACCTGGGGAAACTATCTGATGATCGCAGTGGCATGTGTGTTCTTATATCTTGCCATTAAACATGGTTTTGAGCCGCTCCTGTTGGTTCCGATCGCTTTTGGTATGCTTCTGGTTAATATCTACCCGGACATTATGCTTAGCATTGAGGATTCATCCAACGGCGTTGGCGGACTTCTTCATTATTTTTACTTAATGGATGAGTGGAGTATTCTTCCTTCACTGATCTTCCTTGGTGTCGGTGCGATGACAGACTTTGGTCCGCTGATCGCAAACCCGATCAGCTTCCTGATGGGAGCAGCTGCACAGCTTGGTATTTACCTCGCATATTTCCTTGCGATCTTCCTTGGCTTCAACGGAAAAGCAGCTGCAGCAATCTCCATCATTGGTGGTGCTGACGGCCCGACTTCCATTTTCCTTGCAGGTAAGCTTGGACAGTCTTCTCTTATGGGACCGATCGCAGTAGCAGCATATTCCTATATGTCTCTGGTACCGATCATCCAGCCTCCGATCATGAGGGCCTTTACAACAGAGGAAGAGCGTAAGATCAAAATGGGTCAGCTTCGTCCTGTTTCCAAACTTGAGAAGATCCTCTTCCCGATCGTTATCACGATCGTTGTTTGCCTCATCCTTCCGACAACAGCTCCTCTTGTTGGTATGCTGATGCTCGGAAACCTGTTCCGTGAGTCCGGAGTTGTCAAACAGCTTTCTGAGACAGCTTCCAATGCTCTTATGTACATCGTAGTAATCCTTCTTGGAACCTCTGTAGGTGCTTCCACAAGTGCTGAGGCATTCCTGAATGTAGATACACTGAAGATCGTAGTTCTTGGTCTTGTTGCTTTTGCCTGCGGTACCTTTGGTGGTGTTATGCTCGGTAAGCTTCTCTGCAAGGCTACTCACGGAAAGATCAACCCGCTGATCGGATCAGCCGGAGTTTCTGCCGTTCCTATGGCAGCCCGTGTATCCCAGAAGGTTGGTGCTGAGGCAGATCCTACAAACTTCCTGCTGATGCATGCGATGGGACCGAACGTTGCAGGTGTTATCGGTACAGCAGTTGCTGCCGGTACATTCATGGCAATCTTTGGGGTATAACCCATCGTCTTATAAAATTTTGTAAGGAGAATAATTATGGCAGAAATAGAGAAAAAACCTGTGAAGATTGTGGAAACGATCCTGCGTGACGCTCATCAGTCCCTGATCGCTACACGTATGAGCACAGAGCAGATGCTTCCGATCATCGAGAAGCTGGATAAAGTTGGCTATCATGCAGTAGAGTGCTGGGGCGGTGCTACTTTCGATGCTTCCTTACGTTTCCTGAAGGAGGATCCGTGGGAAAGGCTTCGTAAGCTCCGTGACGGCTTCAAAAATACAAAGCTCCAGATGCTGTTCCGTGGACAGAATATCCTTGGATACCGTCCATATGCTGACGATGTCGTTGAGTATTTTGTACAGAAATCCGTGGCAAACGGCATTGATATCATCCGTATCTTTGACTGTATGAATGACCTTCGTAACCTTCAGACAGCAGTAAGTGCGGCAAACAAGGAAAAGGCACATGCACAGGTTGCGTTATCCTACACACTGGGAGATGCTTACACACTTGATTACTGGACAGACCTTGCGAAACGTATCGAGGATATGGGCGCAGATTCCATCTGTATCAAGGATATGGCCGGACTTCTTGTTCCGTACAAAGCTACTGAGCTTGTCAAGGCTCTGAAAGAGACGGTTAAGATCCCGATCGATCTTCATTCCCACTATACATCCGGTGTTGCTTCCATGACATACATGAAGGCAGTTGAGGCTGGTGTTGACATCATCGACACAGCGATGTCACCATTTGCTCTTGGAACATCCCAGCCGGCAACAGAGGTTATGGTTGAGACTTTCAAGGGAACATCATATGATACAGGCTTTGATCAGCAGCTTCTCGCTGAGATCGCAGATTACTTCCGTCCGATGCGTGACGAGGCTCTGGATACAGGCCTTCTGAATCCGAAGAACCTTGGTGTAAACATCAAGACTCTTCTGTATCAGGTACCAGGTGGAATGCTTTCCAACCTGACATCACAGCTGAAAGAGCAGCATGCTGAGGATAAGTTCTACGAGGTACTTGAGGAGGTTCCGCGTGTACGTAAAGACCTTGGTGAGCCACCGCTTGTTACACCGTCCTCCCAGATCGTTGGTACACAGGCTGTATTTAACGTGATCATGGGCGAGCGTTACAAAGTTGTGACAAAAGAGACAAAAGACGTATTGAGCGGTAAGTATGGCGCAACAGCCAGACCGTTTAATCCGGAAGTACAGAAGAAGTGCATCGGTGATGTAGAGCCGATCACCTGCCGTCCGGCTGATCTTCTGGAAGATGAGCTTGAGAAACTTGAGAGTGAGATGGCACAGTACAAGGAGCAGGATGAGGATGTTCTGACATATGCACTGTTCCCGCAGGTTGCCATGGACTTCTTTAAATACCGTCAGGCTCAGAAAACCAAGGTTGATGAGACTGTAGCTGATACAAAGAACGGCGCATACCCGGTATAAAGCACACATCAGGAATGCCGGAGACGCATTCTGATACAACACGAAGGAGCTTGCTGTATGCAGGCTCCTTTGTGCATGAAAACAAAAAAGATTAAAAAGGCAGGATAACAGGTAATGTCCAAGGTTGCAATCATAGGCGGCGGTGCCGCCGGAATGCTCTGCGGTGTATATGCTGCACGCAGAGGACATCAGGTTCACATACTGGAAAAGAATGAAAAGCTTGGAAAAAAGCTTTTTATCACAGGGAAGGGGCGGTGCAACGTCACCAATGATTCGGATACGGAAGAACTTTTCCCGGCAGTGATGTCAAACCGTAAATTTCTTTACAGTGCTTTTTACACCTATGGAAGCAGAGATGTGATGGAATTTTTTGAAGAAGCAGGAGTGCCGCTGAAAACAGAGCGCGGAAACAGAGTTTTCCCGGTATCTGATCATTCGTCTGATATTATCAGAGCCCTTGAACGGGAGCTGAAAAAGGCCGGAGCACAGATCCATCTTCATACAGAAGTGAAGGAAGTATGTATGCAGGATGAAAAAGCTACCGGTGTATTACTTGGCGATGAGACCTTCTTTGAGGCTGATTCGGTGGTGGTTGCTACGGGAGGGCTTTCCTATCCGTCCACAGGCTCTACGGGAGACGGATACCGTTTTGCCAGGGAGACAGGTCATAAAGTAGTTTCCCAGTCGCCGTCACTGGTTCCGCTGGCAGCAAAAGAAGATTATGTCTCCAAGCTTCAGGGACTTTCCCTCCGGAATGTGGAGCTGACAGTAAAATCCGGTAAAAAAGTCCTTTATAAAGACTTTGGTGAGATGATGTTTACCCATTTCGGAGTCACGGGACCTCTGATCCTTTCTGCGAGTGCCAGTATCGGCAAAAAGCTGGAAAAAGAACCTTTGCAGGCTTTCCTGGATCTGAAACCGGCCCTTGACCCTGAGCAGCTGGATGCGCGGATCCTGCGTGAGTTTGATGCAAATCATAACAAGCAGTTTAAAAATGTGATCGGTGTTCTTTTTCCGTCTTCTCTGACACCGATCATGATCGAACTTGGAGGTATTCCGGCTGAGAAACCGGTTCATGAGATTTCCAGGGAGGAACGTCAGGCCTTTGGCCGTCTGATCAAGGCTTTTCCGTTTACGGTCACAGGGATGGGAGAGTTCAGGGAAGCGATCATCACAAGAGGCGGTGTGTCAGTAAAAGAGATACAGCCATCCACAATGGAATCCAGAAAAGTAAAAAATCTGTATTTTGCCGGTGAAGTGCTTGACCTGGATGCAGTAACCGGTGGCTATAATCTTCAGATCGCATGGTCTACAGCATATGTGGCCGCTCAGGCGATCGAATAACAAAAAAGAGAGGGAGCAGCAATTATGGGTATTAATATTGCGATTGACGGACCAGCGGGTGCGGGAAAAAGCACCATTGCAAAAAAGGTGGCAAAGGAGCTGTCCTTTATCTATGTAGATACAGGGGCTATGTACCGTGCCATGGCACTTTATCTCGTGGAAAAAGGAGCCGACAGTGACGATAAGATCACAGGGGCCTGTCACGATGCGGATATTTCCATCCGTTATGAAAACGGAGAGCAGCAGGTGATCCTTAACGGAAAAAATGTAACGGCCTTTCTCCGCAAGGAGGAGGTTGGAAAGATGGCATCTGTAAGCTCGGCGAATCCCGGGGTGCGTACGCATCTTCTGAAGCTGCAGCGCAGTCTCGCGGCAGAGAATAATGTAGTCATGGATGGAAGAGATATCGGAACCACGATTCTTCCGGATGCGGAAGTAAAGATCTTTCTGACGGCAAGTGCCGAAACGCGGGCGAAAAGACGTTACCTGGAACTTACGGAAAAGGGTGAGTCCTGTAATATGGAGGAGATCCTGAAGGATATTGTTGACAGAGATGAAAGAGATATGAACCGTGCAGTCTCTCCCCTCAGGCAGGCAGAAGATGCAGTTCTTGTTGATTCTTCCGAGCTTGGAATTGATGAAGTTGTTGAACGTATTCTTTCTGTGTACAGAGAAAAGGTGACAAAATAGATGAAGGTAAAAATTGCAGAAACTGCCGGATTCTGTTTCGGTGTACAAAGAGCAGTAGACCGCGTTTATGACCTGATCGGCTCGGATGCCGCGCCTATTTATACACTGGGTCCCATCATCCATAATGAGGAAGTGGTCCGGGATCTGGAAAAAAAAGGTGTTGCTGTGATCGGCGAGGAAGATCTTGCCGCTTTAAAGGGCGGAACCGTTGTGATCCGTTCCCACGGAGTGGGACAAAAGGTTTATGACAAGATCCGGAAATACGGTCTTGGATATGTAGATGTCACCTGTCCTTTTGTACTGAAGATCCACAGGATCGTTGAGAGGGAAAGCACCAGGGGTGCTCATATTGTGATCATCGGAGACCCGGATCATCCGGAGGTACAGGGAATCTGCGGATGGTGCAGGGGATCCTACACAGTGATAAAAAGTGCCAAGGATGCGGAAGAATTCAGTATTACTTCCGATAAAGAAGTGTGCGTTGTGTCCCAGACGACATTTAATTACAACAAATTTCAAGAATTAGTTGAAATTCTCCGCAAAAAGAGTTATGATAATAATGTTTTAAATATTTTAAATATTTTAAACACTATTTGTAATGCTACCGAAGAACGGCAGAAAGAAGCTAAAGCGATAGCCGGAGAGGTAGACACTATGCTGGTTGTAGGAGGCCGACATAGTTCCAATACTCAAAAGCTGTTTGAAATATGTAAAAAGGAATGTGGAAATACTTACTATATACAAACACCTGTAGACTTGGATTCTGAAATGTTCCAATGCAGTAGTTGTGTAGGTATTACAGCAGGGGCTTCCACCCCAAAGAAAATTATTGAGGAGGTTCAAGAACATGTCAGAATTAAGTTTTGAACAGATGCTGGAAGATTCCGTAAAAAC
>CAVIGE010000004.1:0-89203 GCA_963642325.1 Prevotella sp. CAG:279 | reverse complement strand
TGGATTTACCGAAAATAAAATGCAGTTATCACCTACCACAATGTGCCGTCTGACAATTTCTTTCATCTCTTGTACATATGACAAGTCAATAATATCATTACAAGAAAGACATTCTATAAACATAAGAAGGAAGTGCTCTCTAAGCTGGCTGGATGATAAACGGATCGGCGTTGAATCTTTTACCACAATCCGTTATAATGAGAGCAGAAACCTTACTTATTAAGAAGGGAGCGTGAAAATATGCCATTACTCAAAGAAGATACTTATACTATAGAAGATATATATGCACTTCCAGAGGGAGAACGTGCCGAACTGATTGACGGACAGATTTATTATATGGCTCCGCCCAATACAAGACACCAGCGAATCAGTAATTTTCTAAGTTGGACGATCACTAATTACATTCACGCCAACAAAGGACAATGTGAAGTATTTGCTGCCCCATTTGCTGTTTATCTGGATGAATCCACAAACACATACGTTGAACCGGATATCTCTGTTATCTGTGATCCAAACAAGCTGAATGATAAGGGCTGCAATGGTGCTCCTGACTGGATTGTAGAGATCGTTTCTCCTGCAAGCAAGCGGATGGATTATTATACCAAGCTCTTTAAATACAGAACGGCAGGTGTAAAAGAATATTGGATTGTTGATCCTGACAAGAGCAGAATTATTGTATACAATTTTGAACAATCTACAATGGATGAATATTCCTTTACGGATTCTGTTAAAGCTGGAATCTATAATGATCTACTGATTGATTTTAATGTGTTAAGTTTTTAATATAGTTATGTGCTGACCATACTCAAAAATTGATACTTTTCTGAAAAACAAAAGTTGGCGATCCCCTATATAGAACAAGGGTTTACGCCAACTTTTTTGTTATATCTCTAATGAAATTCTGAATTGCTACAGGCTACATATAGGATAATTCTGAATTATCCTGATTTGTCCTGATAGTAAAAAGATAATATGATCTGTTCCGAAAAAGCTTGTATCTGGCAGCAGGAATTATTTATAGCAAGGTCTGTATAATAAACCTGAAGAATAAACCGCCACAGCCATTCCTGATTCACTCACAGATCCGTCCTCTCACCGCCACAACCGTCCCCAATCCATCACATCATACCTCTCAACACATCCCATTTCTCCTATATCTTCCCTGCACTTTCTACGAATCTGACTCTCTTTTCATGCTCTCTAAATCGCCCTCGCCGGAGCAACAACAGCTACCCGATAACATAAGCCTGTTTCTGCCTGTAAAACCTTACCATTGATTTTTACTTTCTGCCCTTTATAAGTATCTGGATTTCTAGCAAGCTGATCGTATGTATAATCTGAACTATACTATGCTTTTGATCCTTCAGCTTTAACAGCTTCCTGTACCTGCTATCCTGAATGTCGGACAGCGAACATATGCTGATTATGAACTGGGGAAAACTCGGATTCCTCTGTTAAGAAAGATGGAGAGCCATGGTTCGCGGAAAAAGATGTGGCAATGGCGTTGAAATATAGTGATGCGTTTGGAGCACTGAAAAAGCATGTGGAAACAGAAGATAAGCTGGTCTGCCAAATTGACAGTGCAGGTCAGAAAAGAAGTGTAACTATCATTAATGAATCCGGTCTCTACTCTCTCATCCTCAGCAGTAAACTTGATTCTGCAAAACGCTTCAAACGCTGGGTAACATCTGAAGTGCTGCCGTGTATTCGGAAACATGGTGGATATATCATTCCACAAAAGGTTATCTTTACCTTGTACTCCTTTATTATTTGTAGTATTCTTATGGTATCAAATATCGAAGGAGGAAACCTCTATGAAAAAGGCTCTCAAAAAATCACTTATCATTCTTCTCTCTGCTATCATGATCTTCTCACTCCCAATCTCAACATCAGCAGCTACCAAGAAAGACGTAACAAAAACTTACAGCAAGTCGGTCACTAAACTATTAAGAGGTTTTGATAGTTATTTCGGTTACTGCTGCGGTAAGAATCAATATTTCAAATTCGATGATTACGCCAGGACAACCATGACTACTATGAGGACTAGCGGATTATACAATCGTACAATATCTACTGCTACGAAGAAACTTAAACCACAGTTAAAGCTCTACTTCAACACTTCAACTGTAAAGTTTAAGAAATTTACTAAATATGGTATTCAAAAAAATCCTTCTTACTTATTCTGCAATAAGAACGGTAAAATTGTTTATACTGGAGGCGACTGGGGAGAGGTTTCTCCACGAGGATTCGTTAAAAAAATTATAAAAACAGGTTCCAAAACCTATGAAGTGACATATAATCTTCATCTTTATGATTGGGTTACTAAAAAAACTTGCGGATATATAGGAACGTATAAAGTATATCTCAGAAAAGCCAGCAACAAAAACGGATTCGTTATTACCAATATTAAACAAACTACAAGCAAAAGAATAATGCTTTAGTCCTTTTACAGAAGAGCAAATTCCTAAATGGGGGATTTGCTCTTTTTTCAGCCTTCTAATTCGTCCTATAAGCCATTTTTGTTCTTCAAATAAAAAACCTCTCATCTTAACGCTTTCAATCCCTTTACAGGGCAAATACGCACTTACAGCCCAACTATATATGCAAGGCCTGGTAAAGGTATGAATACTGAATAAATGACAGATAAACGATAAGAAAATTCAGTGTAAAAACTCAGAATAAAAAGTAAAAAAAAGGCTCATGACTTGTCCATAAACTGTACGCTACAGTCTCGACTTATCATGAGCCTTTAAATTCGTCTCGTTCATCTCTTTTTATTATTCTATTATCTGTCATATGTGCAAGATTTCCTCCTGTTTTTATTTTGTGTTAAATCTCGTTTTAATTTTATTTTTTTGCAAACTTTTGTTCCGATTACCTTTTTGATTACCTTTTACTTTCCCAAACTTCGCAAACCCTTTATTTTGGGTAAAAAAATAAAGCTGCTGACGGGAATCGAACCCGTGACCTCCGCCTTACCAAGGCGACGCTCTACCGACTGAGCCACAGCAGCTTGTTTCGCGATATTGATACCGCTCACAGTTGATTATATTATCAGATGATAAGCATATTGTCAACAGTTTATTTCTATTTTTTAAAAAAACATGTATTTTAATATTTTACCATTATCATGCAAAAATCCTGCAAACGCCTGGCATGATAATATGCCAAGCCAGTCTGCAGGATCTGTATTTTTATTATTCTTCTGCGCCGTCAGTCTCTTCTTCTGTCTCAGTCTCAGCAGCTGTCTCTTCTTCTGTTTCCGCTTCTTCGGCTTCTTCCTCTTCGGCTTCTTCCTCATGATCCGCTTCTGCTTTCTCCTCAGCCGGAGCTTCCTCTTTTTCCTCCTTGGCTGCATCTACAGTTTCGGATGCTGTCTTGTCCCAGTCCTGGAAAGCTTCTTCCTTCTCTTCTTTTTCTTCTTTCTTGTCCTCTTCTTCGAAATCGTCAAGATCGTCGAAATCATCTTCGAAGTCTTCTTCGTATGCTTTCTTTCTTGTCACAAGTGCTGCAACTGCACCTGCTGCCGCAGCTGTCAGTGCGCCTACAGCAACCAGTCCCCAGTATTTATTGATTTTTGCCATGGTCTTGGTCTCCTTTCTTTTTCCGCTTCTTTTATTTTCTATTTTAATACTTTTACTCTCAGAATGAAAGAGTATCAAAAAAATTATTCAGAAATATTTCTGTCACTGTTCACACGTGGAGCGTGTTACCGGGCACGGAATGAACCGTAACATATTTCCTGATCTTTGTACGGATCCTGCGCAGTGCATTGTCAATGGATTTGGGTGTCTTTCCAAGGATCTCTGCAATTTCGGCATATCCGTTTCCGTCCAGATACAACTGCAGTACACGGTTTTCCATCGCACTCAGGCTCTTTTCCATTTCTTTCTCCAGCGCGCTCACATTCTCCCGGTCGATCAGGATCGACTCCGGATTATCATGCACTGCATAGGAGTCTCTGATATCTTCTTCCGTTTCGCTTCTGCTTAACGACACATACGTATTCAGCGGCTGATGCTTCTGACGGTTTGAGCTTTTGATCGCAGTGTAAATCTGTCTGTCAATGCACAGGTTTGCAAAGGACTGAAAAGAAGCCTCTCTGTCAGGCTGATAATCCCGCACCGCCTTAAACAGTCCGATCATACCCTCCTGGATCAGATCATCGGTATCTCCTCCTATGAGAAACATCGCACGGGCCTTTTTTTTAACCAGTCCCTTGTACTTTTCCATAAGATAATCTGCAATAGCGGATTCTCCGGCCCGAAGCCTTCTGATCAATATTTCATCCGCTGTTTCATTATATCGGCACATTTTTTCTCCGCACAGCTTCTGCTGTTATATGCTTATTTTGACATTCTCTGTCTCACGATCTCAAAGGCAAGTACCCCGGCAGCTACGGAAGCATTCAGAGAATCAATATCACCCTTCATCGGGATCGCAGTGGTAAAATCACATTTTTCTTTTACGAGGCGGCTGACACCATTTCCTTCGTTTCCGATCACAAGGCCGATGGGGCCTGTAAGATTCTGTCGGTACATCACTTCTCCATCCATGTCTGCGCAGACAAACCAGATGCCTTTTTCTTTCAGCTCATCAATGGTCTGTCCAAGATTGGCAACCTTTGCAACCGGTGTATAATTCAGTGCACCTGCAGAAGTCTTGGCAACTGTGGCTGTCAAGCCTACTGCTCTGTGTTTCGGAATGATCACGCCATGGGCACCTGCAAGGTTTGCAGTACGGATGATTGCTCCCAGATTATGCGGATCCTCGATATTATCAAGAAGAATGATAAATGGGGCCTCGCCCTCATCTTCTGCTTTTTTTAAGATATCCTCCACCGTGGAATAATCATAAGCCGCAACCTGCGCGATCACTCCCTGGTGCGCACCGGTCTCACTCATGGAATCCAGGCGTTCCTTTGGAACAAATTTCACGATGGTATCATGCTTTCTGGCCTCCCTCGCGATCGTACGCACCGGGCCATCCTGGCATCCATCCAAAATAAAAAGCTTATCTACACATTTGCCGGAACGAAACGCTTCAAGAACCGCATTTCTTCCTTCTATCATTTCAGTCAACTTAAAACTCCTCCTTCTCAAGCCCCAAATGGATCAGCTCCAGCATCCTGGAAAAATCCTCCTTCAGATAAAGATATCCCATCAGTGCCTCAAAGCCTGTGGCGCGTCTGTAATCAGCCATTGTGGCATGCTTCGCCATCGTAGCGGAATGGGCATTCCGCCCTCTGCGGTAAACCCCCTTCTCCTCGTCCGTCAGAACCGGTTCGATCACTTCCATCATTCCTGACTGGGCAGACGCTTTTACAAGGCTGCTGGCTTTTTTGTGGAGACGGTTTACCGGACAGTTCGCTTTTTTTACAAGGATGGTCCGGATCACAAGCTCATAAACACCGTCCCCGATATAGGCCAGTGTCAGTGGTGAGTAGGTCCTGAGATCCGCATCTTTAAGGTCAAACAGTTCTTTAAGCTGATTTAAGCTCTCTGCCATTTCACACCTTCTCTTGTATCCTTAAGGATGATTCCCTTCTCCAGAAGCTCATCACGGATCTCATCTGCTCTCTTGAAATTCTTCGCTTTTCTTGCAGCCTGACGCTCCTGGATCAGATCCTCGATCTCTTTATCAAGGATTTCCTCTTTCTTCTCGATCTTCAGCCCAAGTACATCACTGAGTTTGAAAAGCTCTTCATAAAGACCACCCGCAAACTCACGGGAGCTGTTTTCGTTTACGTTCGTATTTGCAAATTTAACAAGCTCAAAGATTGCAGCAAGAGCATCCGCTGTATTAAAGTCATCATCCATGGCAGCTTCAAACTTGGAAACAAAGCCTTCTGCGTCTTTAAGAAGTACAAGTTCCTCCTCTGTAATGCTCTCTGTGGCTGCATTGTCCTTACGGTCACTGAGCTTTCCTGCTGCCTCCAGGATACGCTCCAGGGAATTCTTGGCCGCCTCCATCAGGTCCGCACTGAAGTTCAGCGGGCTTCTGTAATGCGCATTCAGCATGAAGAAACGCAGCACCTGGAGGTCATACTGCTCACCGATCTGACGGACCGTACGGAAGTTTCCAAGGGATTTGGACATCTTACGGTTATCAATGTTCAGGAAACCATTGTGCATCCAGTATCTTGCAAAAATCTTGCCATTGCAGCATTCGCTCTGCGCGATCTCATTCTCATGGTGCGGGAAGATCAGATCCTCTCCACCCGCATGAATGTCAATCTCCTCACCAAGATATTTTTTGGACATGACAGAGCACTCGATATGCCAGCCAGGACGACCATCGCACCATGGTGACGGCCAGGACGGCTCGCCCTCTTTCTTTGGCTTCCAGAGTACGAAATCAAGCGGATCTTCTTTCTGATCCTCACCGGATACCTTAAGTGAACGGAAACCGGACTGAAGATCATCCAGGTTTTTATGGGAAAGCTTGCCATACTCCTTGAATTTCTTCACACGGAAGTATACGGTTCCATCAGCTGCCGGATACGCATAGCCCTTGTCAATAAGGGTCTGGATCATATCGATCATTCCCTGGATCTCCTGCGTAGCCTGCGGTGCGGTTGTGGCTGGCTTTACATTCATATCTGCCATATCCTTTTTGCATTCATTGATATAGCGTGTGGAAATCTCATCTGCGGAAACGCCCTCCTCAATGGCCTTCTTGATGATCTTGTCATCCACATCCGTGAAATTGGATACATAATTCACCTCGTATCCTTTATATTCCATATATCTGCGTACAGTATCAAAAATGATCATGGGACGGGCATTTCCGATATGGATCAGATTGTATACCGTAGGTCCGCAGACATACATCTTTACCTTTCCTTCTTCAAGAGGTACAAATTCCTCTTTTCTGCGTGACAGTGTGTTAAAAATCTTCATGTTACTCTTCCTCCAATTTCCCTATTCTGTACAGGGAGCAGATTGCCTGAGAGGAGATTCCCTCTCCCTGTCCTGTAAAACCAAGACCCTCTTCTGTAGTTGCCTTGATATTCAGCTGTGATATTTCAATTCCAAGTGCTTCTGCAATATTTTCCCTCATCTTTGGAATATGTGGTGCCATCTTAGGCTTCTGGGCGATGATGGTGGCATCGATATTGCCTACTGCATAACCCTTCTCCTTCAGAAGTCCCGCCACATGTACCAGAAGCTTCACACTGGAAATCCCTTTGTATGCAGGATCTGTGTCCGGAAAATGCTTTCCGATATCACCAAGAGCTGCCGCTCCAAGAAGCGCATCCATGACCGCATGAATCAGTACATCCGCATCCGAATGTCCCAGAAGGCCTTTTTCCCAGGGAATGTTTACTCCGCCAAGGATCAGATCCCTTCCTTCTGTCAGCTTATGTACATCATATCCCATTCCTACTCTCATCAAACCGTTCATCCCTGCCTTTTCTGTAAAAAATCTGAATTTCTGCAACGGTTCCACGCTCTGCGAACTGTGAGAGTGCTGAACCGTTACAATTCTATCTGCGATTAATATATCAACAATTTACGGAGTCTCAGAAGGCTCAGCCTTCTTCTTGTATATGGTGCGAGTCGGAGGCTGTCGGAAATCACCTCTTCCAAAAGTCCGATATCCCGGACTCTGCTTGTGCATTCTGCTTCACTCATCATTTCCTGCATATCTGCAACAGACGGCAACGCATCTATGATCTGCATGATTTCCGGCAAAGCATCACTGAGCTGCCTTGTGCTGATCTCAGCCAGAAGCTCCGGGGCATTCTCTTTCCTGATCGCATCAAGAACGCCTTTTTTCCCGAATGTATGCTCCAAAAGCTCCCGGTCTTCCTCTATGTAAGTATGCACTTTACATTTTTTTCTGCGGATGGCCTCTGCGATCTTCTTGTATTCAATAAGGACAGCCATGGTTGCCACCGAAACCTTTTCCCCGTGAAGTGCATCCAGATGTCCATTAAGAAGCTCCATATCCCAGAGATGGACAAGATGATGTTCTGCGCCTGATGCCGGTCTGGAATTTCCTGTCATCTGCACGGCAAGCCCGGAAAGCACCAATGCGTACATCAGCTTCTCGCAGGCCTCTTCCTCGCCTTCTGCGATCTCTCTCAGGTTATCCTTCACCATCTTCAGTGCTCTCGTTTCCAGATTTACCACTTCCGCACAGTAGTATTCATCGGTGATGAGACTGGATATCTTCCAGTCAGCCAGTGCAATGTATTTACCAAGAATATCCGACACTCCCGCCGCTGTAAGCCGCTTCGGTGCTTTCGCAAAGATATCCGTATCTGCAAAAACACAGAGAGGAGCCTCAGCTGTCACTGTCTTTTTCACGCCATTCCATGTCATAGCTGCTACTGTGGAAGTAAATCCGTCTGAACTGGCTGCGGTAGGCACAGAGACAAAAGGAATCCGATACTGATGGGCAACAAATCTGCTGATGTCATGGATCGTACCTGCTCCCACCGCAAGCACAAGATCAATATCTTCTTCCATATAATTCTCCACGATCTTTACAGTTCTCTCATCCGCTTCAAGAGCCTTTGCATCCAGGATCAGAACCTGACACCGGTCGTAGATATCCTCCATCAGTTCTTCTGTTGCTTTGTAACTGTTCGTATCACAGATCAGAAGCGGTGAAATATATTCTCTCAGATCTCCATCTGACATTTCCTCTTCCAGTTTCCCTATTGCTCCTGATCCAATGATAATTTCCCTGACGTCTATGTGGTGTTCCCTCCCGCAGCTGCAAGGTCGGGCAAAATCGTCCGCATCGACTCGCATGTATTTATATCCTCCTGACTTATCTTGATAATTCACAGCGTATTGATGTTATCCGCTGAATGATACAATATTACAGTTTGGTATTATACAGGATTTCTGTTCAAAAATCAATCCGAGAGAACACCATAAAATCCCCTGTCCGGTTGGGATTATTTCCGGGCAGGGGATTCAGGTTTACATTATGGGATTTTTATTAATCAGGATTGGATTTTATTCTCATTGATAAGGATTTTTCTGTGTTGCCAGATCTTATCTGCCAAGGGATTCGCAGAAGGTACCTTTTATATCACTCCAGTTCTTGTCTGCATAGTCAAGAAGATATACAGCCTGTTCCATGGACATTTCCGGGAAAAGAAGGAACAGACTATGAGAACCATACTTCTTCACAATACGGTCAACATTTCTGATCCAGTCTTCGAACTCGCCGGAATATACTTTAACCCAGATGGATTTGCCTGCTGCAATAGCTTTATCATAAATCACATCCCAATCCGGGAGTGTTCCGTCAGGGCCTGCATCGCCACTTGTCCACTGAAGAGCATCAATGCCTTCGATCTCCATCAGGGCATCCATGTGTTTGATCGCAGCCGGGCCATCAAGGTGGTACAGTACATGATCAACATTCTCAGACTGTGTACGGAGAGATGGCTGAATGTATTTGCGGAAATCTTCCGGTGCCATCATCGCCGAGAAGTCACACTGCAGTTTTACAGTTCTTCCCGGACCCCAGATTTGGAATACGGTGTAAGCATTTCCTCCGTCTTTGTCCTTGATCACATCATAGAAGCGGTCATAATACTCATAGTAAACATCCGTAACCTCCTGGATACGCTCTCCAACCTTTTCCGGCTCATCCAGAAGATCAAACAGGGTATCCTGCGCGCCACGTAAGGATGCAAGTACGTCAATGTTCTCCATCAGGTCCGGCATGTCCACATAAAAATCGTCCTTTGCAAGAGCACGGCAGTCCTTTGCAAGCTGGAGATGTTTTTTGAACCATTTATTCTCCGGGTCAAAGGTAAGCTTCGGAACACCATCCCAGCCGTCCAGGCATTTCTTGAACCATACGGTATCTTCCTTAAATCCGATATCCGAACCAAGGTATGCTGCTGTAGAACCAGGTCCAAAGTCAATATTCAGGTTCGGAAAGCTCTCTCCGAGGAACGCGTGCGTATCACAAAAGTAACGATAACGAGCCACGATACGCTCTGCATCCTGGTATTTGTCTTCCATATCTTTCCAGTACAGCTCCTTCGGCATGTTGTAATATTTACCCTGGCAGATCTGATCCAGATATCCGCCCTCAACAGGAGTTCCGTCCGAAAACTTCTCGACCTCAGGACGTCTTGCGATCACACACATCAGCGGACGGCCGGTATTCTTATGCTGCCAGTAATTTGTAAATTTCTCTTTTGTCTCTTCCCAGTTAAGCTTGTAGCCTTCTCCTGGTCCCGGGATTCTTATCCTGCTGATATCAACAGCAGTTTTATCAAATTTAACTTCAAGCGGTTTCTCTGCCTGAGCGGGTGCCGAAGTCTCTTTCTCTTCTTCTGTCGGTGTCTCTTCCTCTGCTGCTTCCACATCCGGAAACTCACCTGCCGCTGCTTTTGCGCAGAAACCGGAATCTGCATATTTCTTAGCCTGCTCTGCCGCGGAAGCTGCATCCTCTGTATAGGCATCTGCCCCGATCTCATCTGCAAATTCCTGGGAAATCGGTGCACCGCCCACCATGATCTTGATACGCGGACGGAACGGCTGTTTCAGAAGTGCTGCTACCGTATCACGAAGAGACGGCATCGTTGTTGTCAGAAGAGCGGAAAGAGCAACGATCGTCGCATCTTTATTTTCTTTTACAACTTCGATAAATTTCTCGATCGGCACATCAACGCCAAGATCCACAACCTCAAAGCCAGCACTCTCGAACATCATACCAACAAGATTTTTACCGATATCATGAAGATCCCCTGCAACCGTACCAAGAATGATCTTTCCTGCACTTCCGGCCTCCCCGGTTGCAAGATATGGCTTCAGGACCTCAACGCCCTCTTTCATGGCTCGTGCTGCCGCCAGCATCTGCGGAACGAAAATGATCTCCTTTTTGAAGTTCTCACCGACAACTGCCATGGCACCGATCATGCCGTCATTGAGAATAGCCGTGGGATCGCAGCCTGCATCCAGAGCCTCCTGGACACATTTGCCGATCTCTTTATTCTTGCCGTTTTCTGTTGCTTTAAATACGGCCTGCATTTTTTCTTCTGCCGGTGTCAGCTCTTTCGCTTCTACCACCGGAGCTGTCTCCTGCGCAGGTTTATCCTTGAATTTATCAATGTAGTCCAGGCAGTACTCGTCTCTCTCAAGAAGTGCATTTGTTGCATAGATCATTCCGATCATATTCTTATTGGTCGGGTCAACGATCGCGCTGTCCATTCCCGCGTTCATAGCCAGTACCATAAATGCCTGGTTGATATTTTTTCTTGTAGGAAGACCAAAGGAGATATTGGAAAGACCACTTGTGATGTGGATATCCGGATACTCTGCTTTGATCTGGCGGCAGCACTGTGCAAACACAGTCAGTGCTGTCTGATCTGTAGATAAGGTAACAACAAGCGGATCAATGTGAAGCCTGCCTGGTGCAATATTGTATTCTTTTGCTTTCTCCATAATCCCATGGAAAACCTTCATACGGCGTTCTACGGAATCCGGAATTCCGTCATTGTCACAGAGAAGTGCGACACACTCCCAGTCTGTGTCCGCGATCACCGGGAAGATCGTGTCGATCTTGTTCCCTTCAAGGGATACGGAATTTACAAGACCCGGACGCTTACAGAATGGAATTGCCGCAACACAGGATCTCGCACTGGGACTGTCTACACAGATCGGTGTATCTGTCACCTCCTGTACAATATCGATCATCCATTTCAGGGTCTCTACCTCTACATCCTCTTCTACAGAAGCGCATACGTCAAGGAATGTCGCTCCTGCCTCTGCCTGCTTCTTAGCTCTCTCCCTGATAAGATCCGCATCTCTCTCAGCGATCGCTTTTGCAACTGACGGAATGGAGCCGTTCAGTTTCTCACCAATGATAATCATGGCGTTCCCTCCTAATTATTCAGTTTTGTACTCAATAATCTGCACTCATCTTTTTATCAAGTAAGTTCATTTTAACGCCATAATTTCCACATAACCTCTGTTATCTGTATCTTTTATTATACTATCTTACGATTTTCGCTGTTTTTATTGTGTATTTTTTTACAAAAAATCATCCATATCAGCGGCCAAATAGCTACTATTTCAACAAAAACCCAATCCTATACAGCTGCGATCACCTCTACTTCGCAAAGAACGTTCTTCGGCAGTGTCTTTACTGCAACGCAGGAGCGTGCCGGTTTATTTACAAAATATTTCGCATATACTTCATTGAACGCAGCGAAATCATTCATATCTGCCAGGAAGCACACCGTCTTAACGGCATTCTCATAGCTGGAACCAGCCGCTTCAAGAACCGCACCAAGATTCTTCATTACACGGTCAGCCTGCTCCTCGATCGTTGTTCCAACAACCTCTCCTGTTGCCGGATCTACCGGGATCTGTCCGGATGTATAAAGCGTATCTCCGTGGATGATCGCCTGGGAGTATGGGCCGATTGCTGCCGGTGCCTTGTCTGTATGTACTGTTTTCATAATATGATCTTCTCCTTTCGTGAGCTGCTTTTGATCGTGCTCAGCTACTCTGTCATTTTATCTCACATATCATGCCTGGTCAAGCCGCAGATTCAGATAATTATAGACAATACCGGAAATATCCTGAATATGGGAAACAGCATCTCCTGCCTGACAGTTTTCCGACATCACACAAAGAATATATGTGGTCTTCTCACCATATACAATGGCAATATCATGCTGATCCGTATCTGTCTCTCCAGTTTTGTTGGCAATCTCCACAGATGCAGAAATACCGCCTGGGATCTTGGTTGTCACCTGCTGGTTCAAAAGAAGGTTCAGCATTGCTTCCGATGCCTCTTCTGATACACATTCGCCGTTATAAATCTGTTCCAGAAGCTGTGCGCAGTCTTTTACCGAGGTAGTATTTTTCCCGCCCAGGCCTGCATCCTTGGAGGATGACGGGCTCAAAATGTGCTGCACAGATGTGTCCGCATATTTATTCTCTGCAAGAAAAGCATTCACCGCTTCTGCCCCATCCTTAAATACACCGGTGGCTGTCTGCAGCCGCACCAGTTCATTAAAGGATTCGTTATCACTGACTGTGATCATGTTCCAGAGAAGATCATTTACCTTCGTGGATACCGCCGGGTCCGAAACATCCTTCTTCATTTTGGCCGCTTCATTTTGAAGCACCGTGTCCATATTCGAATAGGTCTGTGCCATCACAAAAACCTTGATCAGGCTGGCTGAATACAGTGACTGGCTGTTAAGCTCAAATTCCTTATCCTCCGTCAGGTTCTTCACATAAACACTCCAGGTTCCCTCATAGCCGCCCAAAAGCTCTGTAAGTCTTGTTTTCAGGCCTTTCATTCCCAGATTTTTAGCTTCTACCCTGCCATTCTCATCAACTGGAAAGCCTTCTGGTGTTTCTCCGGCCTCCAAAACCAGAACTCCGTTTTCCCCGCCAAAATAATAATAGCCGTCAAACGTCCGGCCTGCCGAACTCATTTCCAGCTCATGGATTCCCTGATCCGTGACCATTTTTCCATATTTATCAAAATAATAAAAGCCGTTATAGGTTGTCTTATCCACCACAAGATTGTCTATATAGCGTACCTGTGGTGCCGCACTTAATTTCCCCAGATTATTCACCATGTAAGAACCGTCAAAGGAAAGCTCCCCGCCACTTCCGTCATCAGCTATTGCCGTAAGTGCCTCAAGCTCTACCATATGGGAGCTTCCTGCTGCAAATTTGCCACTTTCGTCATGATAATAATAGCCATCAAAGACTGTTCCGTCGATCACTAAATGATCGAAATAGTGAACAGCTTTTGTACTCTCTCTCGTACCATCCTCATTCAGGCAGTAAAATCCGCTGCTTTTCAAAATATATTTTCCGCTTCCATCGGGAATAGGAAGTATCTGGGACTCCTCTGTAACAGAACCAAGGCTTCCCTGTGTTGTCTTTTGTGCTCCTGCCACGCTCACGGTCTGGGTGAGCATTGCCGCAGCGAGACAGACTGCCAGTGCTTTGTATGATTTTTTTTGTCTCATATACTTCTCCTGTCACTATTCCCAACCGGCAACAGCAACCTTTTCTTTCATTGATCTCATTTACAGTAGCTGTCTTTTTTAAGACTCTATCAGTATATCGGATTTCTTTATTCTGTCAAGCGAACCGATTCCAGAAGGCATTCAGCACATCCTCCACAGTTTCCAGCCGACAGCTGCACCGGTCTTTCCATTCCTTTGGAAAGATTTCCGCATAATCCCGTCCCAGGAAGCGGTCATCAAGAAGGAGGATCACTCCTTTATCTTCCTTTGTGCGGATCACACGGCCAGCAGCCTGGAGTACTTTGTTCATCCCCGGATAACGGTACGCATAATCAAACCCTGCGTGATTCTTCCTGTCATAATATTCCTTCAGGATTTCCTTCTCACTGCTGATCCCGGGAAGTCCGGTTCCCACGATCACAGCACCGATCAGGCTTTCCCCCGTAAGATCCACTCCCTCGGAAAAAATCCCTCCAAGGACACAGAATCCCACAAGTGTCCCTTCCCGGCTCTGAAACTCTTCCAGAAATTCTTCGCGTTCACGCTCTGTCATATCAGAATTCTGGCAGATACACCGCACCCAGTCTGCAGAAAATTCTTCCTCATAAACCTGGTACACCTCCTTAAGAAGCTTATACGACGGAAAAAATATCATATAATTTCCCTGACGCTGCCACACGCATCTGGCAATATATTCTGCGATCCTGCGGTACTCTACATAATTTCTTCTTGTATATTTGCTGCTCACATCACAGCCAACCATGATCCTTCGGTTTTCCGCCGGAAAAGGAGACCTTACATAGATTCCATAGGCATTCTGGTCTGTTGTGAGAAGCTCCCGGTAATACAGCATCGGGAAAAGTGTCGCAGAAAAAAATACCGCGCTTTTTCCTTTTTTGAGGTATTCTCCCAGATTCCCCGCAGGATTCACGCAAAACAGCCGAAGCCTGAAATCCTCTTCCCCACATTTCTCCGTGTATATAACATAATTCTCATCTACCAGCTCCGATATGTTAAGGAAATTCCTTACTGTAAAATAAAATTCCAGAATTTCCCCGCGGAGTCCTTCTTCCATATTCTTCTCTTCAAGGATTTCCTCCAGCTGTCCGGATATGGCAAGGAACGTAATGGGCAGGACTCCCTGGCTGGCTAGTACCTGATACTCCCCTCCGCTCTCCCTCAGCTCATCTTCCAGCTCCTTCATCTGGCGGTCAGCTTTATCCAGTGCCCGGGCAAGCCCCGGAAATGATTTTTTTATTTTTCCGCGCACTGCCACAAGGCTCTGCCGGTATATATCGGCACTGTACATCTCCCTGCCACGTTCTACCAGATTGTGTGCCTCATCAATAAGAAAAATATAGTCCCCGGAAGCATTTTCTCCAAAGAACCGTTTCAGATGTACATCCGGGTCAAAGGCATAATTGTAATCACAGATCACTCCATCCGTCCAGACAGAAAGATCCAGGCACATTTCAAAAGGACACACCTTCCATTTCTCAGCATGCTTTTGGAGCACTTCCCGGGAATACACTTCTTCCGTTGTCCATAGCTCATAGACTGCATCGTTCACGCGGTCAAAATACCCCTTCGCATAGAGACATTTTTCCGGCGTACATTCCGGCGCATCCAGAAAACACAGCTTCTCCCTGGCTGTAATGGAGGCCACTTTAAATTTCAGGCCTTTCTTCCGCAGAATATGAAAAGCCTCTTCTGCCACTGTTCTTGTGATCGTCTTTGCTGTAAGATAAAAAAGTGTCCCTCCCTTTCCTTCTCCAATGGCCCGCACAGCAGGAAAAACCACCGACATGGTTTTTCCAACACCTGTCGGAGCCTGCACAAAGAGGGTTCGTCCGCTGGAAATGGTATGATACACCCCACTGACAATCTCACGCTGCCCCTCTCTGTACGGAAAAGGAAACTGAAGATCCGTCATAGAAGCATTTCTCTGCTTCTTCCAGGAAAGGGAATAGGATATCCACCGGTGATAACGATCCGTAAGCTCCTGATACCATTGCTGCAGCTCTTCCATAGTAAACACTTCCCGGAATCTTCTGGTCTCTTCTGTCTCAAGATGTACATACGTCATCTGTATCCCAATCCGGTCAAGACCTTTCTTTTCCCCGCAGATCAGTCCGTAGCACTTAGCCTGTGCCAGGTGGACAGGAACCGGTGCTTCCATAACCTGCACATTTCCGTAGGTTCCCTTGATCTCATCAACAAAGACCTGTCCCTCTTCCGTAAAAATCCCGTCAGCACGGCCTTCCACCTGGATGACCACATCCTCATATTCACTTTCTCTTTTCAGGGAGACCTCCGGCTTGTAATCTCCCTTCATGCTTCTCTGGAGCTTTCGGTGGAGCCTGCCGCCCTTTTGCATGGCTTCTTTATCCCCGGAACTCTGGCTGTTGTCCAGATCTCCGCTTCTAAGTATGAATTCCACCAGATTTCTCACAGAAATCCGAACATTTTCTTTATCCATTAACTCTCCACCTGACAACGAAAAAAGACGCATGTTCTGCTTTTTCTTTCGTGAACTGCGCCCTTTTATTATCGTTCTTCTTTATTCATACTGTCCTCATCCCACTGCATACTTGGAAAGAACCCGTTTAAAATCCTCGTCCTCGCCATAGCATTTCACTGTCAGTGTCTGTGTCAGATCCAGGCTGAGAAGTCCCAGGATCGACTTTGCATCAATAATGATACGATTATAGAACACATCAATATCAAAATCGCATTTGCTGGCTGCACTGACAAACTCCTGAGCACTCTTCTCGTCCAGTTTGATCTGCTGCTCCATCGTTAATCGCCTGCCTTTCTGAAGTAATTGGTATGTGATATTTTTACACAAAAGATAAGTTTTTGTCAATACTGTTTATTTCGTGTCAGATATTTTTCGACACAATGTATAATATTTTTTGTTTTTATTTTAGGAATTCTGTCATATTTATTTGGATTTTTTTTGGAAAAAACAGTATAAAAAATCCGCTGCAGGGCTTATATTTCCATATGCTCTACAGCGGATCCGCTTCACTGTTTTCTCACGGTCAGAAGCTGCTATCCTTTTTTCAGATCCGTGTCAGGACAAAAATATCATAGATTGCCCTGACAGCCTTCTCAAAGTCACGGTTTTCCACACCGATGATGATATTCAGCTCACTGGAACCCTGGTCGATCATTTTTACATTTACGTTGGCGTGGGCAAGCGCGGAGAAAATCCTTCCCGCTGTACCTCTCTGGGATTTCATTCCACGTCCTACAACTGCGATCAATGCAAGATCGGACTCCATCTCAACGAAGTCAGGCTGCACCAGGCGATGGATGCCTGCGATAACCTGCTGCTCTTTCTCCTCGAATTCATCCTGGTGAACATATACTGTCATTGTATCAATCCCGGACGGCACATGCTCAAAGCTGATGCCCTGATCCTCAAACACCTGAAGAACCTTCCGGCCAAAGCCGATCTCGCTGTTCATCATGGATTTCTCAATATTAATGGAGCAGAAACCTTTCTTACCTGCAATACCTGTGATCGTAAACTTCGGCTTCTTGCAGGTGCTCTCTACAATAAGAGTACCCTTATCTTCCGGTCTGTTTGTATTACGGATGTTGATCGGGATTCCCTCTTTGCGGACAGGGAAGATCGCATCCTCATGAAGAACAGTAGCTCCCATATAGGAAAGCTCACGGAGTTCTCTGTAGGTGATCGCCTCGATCGGCTCCGGATTATTTACGATACGCGGATCTGTTACAAGGAAGCCGGAAACATCTGTCCAGTTCTCGTAAATATCTGCATGGATCGCTTTTGCAACAAGGGAGCCTGTTACGTCAGAACCACCTCTGGAAAATGTCTTAACTGTACCATCTGCACATGCGCCGTAGAAGCCTGGGATTACTGCATTCTGGCATTTACTGAGTTTTTTGGAAAGGAGCTTATTCGTCTCCTCCGCTTCCAGATTACCATTCTTATCGAAACGGATCACGGATGCTGCATCCACAAAATCATATCCAAGATATGCCGCCATGATCTTGCCATTTAAGAACTCTCCCCTGGATGCCGCATACTGGATTCCTGCCTGTGCACGGAAATCCTCCTCAATCTTACCAAACTCCTCCTCAAGGGAAAGTGTCAGGCCAAGACCTTTGATGATCTCATAATATCTCTCTTTGATCGCATTAAGCTTCCCTGAAATATCTTCGCCTCTGGATGCTGCATCATAACATCCGTAAAGCATATCTGTCACTTTAATATCATCGTCAAATCTCTTTCCAGGAGCTGACGGAACAACATATCGGCGGCTCTCATCGCTGCGGATGATATCGCCAACCTTCTGAAACTGCTCTGCATTTGCAAGAGAACTTCCACCGAATTTCACAACTTTTTTCATGATAACACCTCTCACCTGTAATTTCGACTTCCAGTGCTGCCCTTTCACGATTCACTGCAACACTTTACCACAGAAACCTACGGCTATTTTATTGAAAAACTCATAATTTTTCAAGTCTTTCCGTCATATTTCTGCAAAAAAGTCAAATTATACAAGAGAAAAGATATCGCAACACGGTTTCTTATGCACAGTACTGTTTCAGAATATTCTCAAGAGCTGCGGCACTGCTTGTATGGCAGCGGCATACAGGGATGGATTTTTTCTTCGCTTCTTCTACTGCACAGTTGACCATCTTGTGTGAAACTGTGCTTGTAAAAAGGATCATCAGATCCGGTACACCGATCTTTTTCTTCATGGCTCCCTTTTCTTTTGCAAAAACCTTCGCCTTACATCCGAAACCTTTACAGATATCCTCATACTGACATACCATTCTCTCATTACCGCCTACGATTACAACGCTCATAATTCACTCTCCTTTGATCTCTGAACTTTTTATATGGTTATTTCAAGCTAACTTACGATTTAAAATATTGAGTTAGCAAATGCTAACTCTTTTATTATAATACCATGCCTCAAAAAGTTTGTCAAAGGTAATTTTAAATTTTGTCCGATTTTCTGCCACCTGCTCTTTTATATTCTGTAACACCGCATACCAAAAGCACTCCGTCCTTCACCTGAAAATGAATATCCAGCCCGGCAAAGGGCATCCCATAAATCCGCTTTGCATCCTTCTGATACGCCGGCCTTGGATCTTCCCGGAGAACCCCTTTTAAAGCCGGAAGCTTCTCCTTGGGGATCATGGCCGCCCACTTTTCCGGAATTTCCACTTCCAGGAAATTCTGACCTACTTTTTCCGCAAATCCTCCCAGAGCTTCCGTATGGCAGTCTGCTGCCGGGATATACGGCTTAATGTCAAAAATGGGCGTGCCGTCCATAAGGTCTGCTCCTGACACAACCAGGACCGGCCCTTCTTTACTCTCCAGATCGATCTGCTCCAGCTTCACACAGGAAAGGCCGATCGGATTCGGGCGGAACGGAGATCTGGTCGCAAATACGCCCATCCTCTCATTCCCGCCAAGGCGTGGCGGCCGCACTGTGGGAGACCATTTTTCGCGTATGGCCTGTGAAAATTCCCAGATCAGCCAGATGTGCGAAAAATCCTCCAGCCCTTTTACAGCCTCACGTACTCGGTATTCCGGTTCAAAAATGATCCTGGCTTTCAGCCCTTCCACCCGTCCACTCTGACGGGGAATCCCGAATTTTGTCGGAAAATCACTCCTGATCCTTGCAATTACCTTCATAAGCTTTCCCCCTTCCCGAACCGTTGCTTCCTGTTTATGATACAATCTGGATATTTCTGCATCCTTTATATTCTTTTGAACAGGTTTCCGTGAGAATAACCGCCCCGTCAAAAGAAAAAAACGTCACTGCACTGATCTGTCCGAACTTGGAGCTGTCTGATACTACATACCTGTCCAGACACTGCTCCATGGCTGTTCGCTTTACGAGGGCTTCATTGGCCTCTGGCGTGGTAAAACCCTCTCTCTTGGTCATTCCGTTTGTTCCGAAAAAACCTTTGGTAAAATGATAATTCTTCAGCATCTGCATGGCCTGGCTCCCGATCACAGCCTCTGTGGAACCCTTCAGCTCGCCGCCGATCAGCAGCACCCGGATTCCCATCCGGGCCAGTGCTCTTGCGTGGAATACACCGTTGGTAACAAATGTTGCCCTGGAACCGTCAAGATGTTCCAGCATATATCCTGTGGTAGTTCCCGCATCCAGATATACAAAATCCTCCGGCTCTATCAGAGCTGCCGCATAAGCCGCGATCTTCTTTTTTTCTTCGATATTCAGTTCAACCTTCTGGGCTACGGTAGGCTCATAGGCATTGACGGTATGTTCCAGTGCTACTGCGCCGCCGAAAACCCTGGTAAGCTTTCCCGCTTTATAAAGTGCCGTAATATCTCTCCGGACCGTAGATTCCGATGCATCCAGAATATCCTTAAGTTCTGTCACTGTAACGCTGTTTTTTTCTCTTAGAAGATCGAGGATGATCTCATATCTCTGCTCCGTCAGCATCTTATTTCCTCCTTAAAAAAGACACCCCGATCACCAGACCGGGATGTCTTCTGTTCGCTTATTTCGAAATTACAGGTTCTCCTGCATAAATTTGCTTACTGCCTCATATGCTGCATCCTCATCTGCACCATCGAATGTGAAAGTAACCTCATGGCCTTTCTTTACGCCAAGTCCCATAAGCGCAAGAAGCTTTCTGCACTCTACAGTCTTGCCGTCCTTCTCGATCGTGATCTTGGACTCAAAACCTTTTACGAGCTTCACAAGCTCTCCGGCCGGACGTGCATGGATTCCTTCGTTATCTGTTACTACGTACTTGAATTCTTTCATCTTTTTATCCTCCAGATTCTTTAATAAAACTAAGCGACTTTTTTCTTCAGCACACCAAGAAGTACTGCTGAGATCAGGGTTCCGGCCACCAGTGCAACCAGATACATCAGTGCATTGCCTACAACCGGGAATACAAAGATTCCGCCGTGAGGTGCCATAAGTGTACACTTGAAGAACATGGAGATCGCTCCTGCTACAGCTGAACCAACGATACAGGACGGAAGTACATGGATCGGGTCAGATGCCGCGAAAGGAATTGCTCCCTCTGTAATAAACGCAAGTCCCATAATGAAGTTCGTCGGGCCTGCCTCACGTTCCTCTTTTGTAAATTTATCCTTGAAAAGCAGAGATGCCAGTGCGATGGCACATGGAGGAGTCATACCGCCTACCATAACTGCTGCCATGATGTCGTAGTTACCCGCTGCGATCGCAGCCGTACCGAATACATATGCTGCTTTGTTGAATGGGCCACCCATATCAATGGCCATCATTCCGCCGAGAACCAGTCCTAAAATTACTTTACTTGAATTTCCCATGCCTGTCAAGGCATTATTTAATCCTGTGTTGATACCGCCCATGATCGGCTCTACAATAAATGTCATGCAAAGTCCCATAAGAAGGACACCGACAACCGGATAGATCAGTACAGGTGCGATTTTTTCCAGTGCTTCCGGAAGCTTGTCGCAGACCTTACGAAGCGCAAGGATCAAATATCCTGCAAGGAAACCTGCAAGCAGTGCTCCAAGGAAACCGGATTTTCCATTTGCTGCGATCATACCACCTACAAGACCAACTGCAAGTGCCGGTCTGTCACCGATTGCCATTGCGATAAATCCAGCAAGAACCGGAAGCATGAAGCCGAACGCTGTTCCGCCGATGCTTTTAAGAACCGCTGCTACCGGTGTAATCGTACCAAAATTTGCTCTCTGGTCTGCCGGAAGTGAATTTAAATCTACGCTTAATCCATCGATCAGGAAGGCAAGGGCGATCAGGATACCGCCGCCAACGACCAGCGGAAGCATATGGGATACACCGTTCATCAGCTGCATGTAGAGCTTATGTCCTGCTCCGCCGCCTGCTTTCGCATTTGAGGAAGAACTCTGGCTGCCTGCCGCTGCATGATATACAGGAACATCTCCGGAAATCGCACGGTCCACAAGCTGGTCTGCCTTGCTGATTCCATCAGAAACCTGACACTCGATGACCTTCTTCCCATCGAAACGATCCATTGGAACCTTTGCGTCAGCTGCTACGATAATGCAGTCTGCTTCCTGGATCTCTTTGTCAGTAAGTACATTTTTTGCTCCGCCGGAGCCTCTTGTTTCTATTTTAATGAAGCAATCTTTCGCCTTGGCTGCCTTTTCCAGTCCTTCTGCTGCCATGTAGGTGTGGGCAATACCTGTCGGGCAGGAAGTAACGGCCAGCAGTTTGGCTCTGGCTCCTTCGGAACTTCCAGTGTCTGCCAGTCTCTCATCAATGTCCTTTTTCTCATCATCTGCCTTGTCGATGATCTCCATAAATTCATCTACAGACCCTGCATTGCGTAAGGATTCTGTAAAATTGTCATCCATCAGCATCACGGAGAGCTTGCTGAGTACATCCAGGTGGATATTATCCTCTGTATTCGGTGCTGCGATCAGAAAAAGTAGTGTTACCGGCTCATCATCCAGTGCTTCGAACTCCACGCCGTTTTTTACAACCATGGCTGCAAGTCCCGGTTTCTTTACCGCATCGCATTTTCCATGAGGAATGGCGATCCCCTCACCAATTCCGGTTGTACTCTCTTCTTCTCTCAAATATACCTGTTTCCGATAAGCTTCCCTGTCGCTGATCTTCTCACTTTTTGCCATAAGATCCACAGCCATATCCAGGGCTTCGGATTTGCTCTTCGGTGCTGCATCCAGCGAAATGCTTCGCTTATCAAGCAGATCTGTAATTCTCATCTTCCCTTCTCCTTTCTTAGTTACCCCTCTGTTACCTGTTTATATACATTCTGAATCTCTTCCCTTGTAGCAAGATTTTCAGAAAATGCACTTGCGCTTCCTGCAGAAATTCCCATGTGGAATGCGTGCTCATAATCCTGTTTTTCCATCCAGCCTGCCATAAAGCCTGCCACCATGGAATCTCCTGCACCTACACCATTTACCAGTGTTCCCTTTGGTGCCGGCTTCTCAAATACCTGGCCATCCTCTGCTACCAGTACAGCACCCTCACCAGCCATGGAGATCAGAACGTTTCTGGCTCCCTTCTCCTGGAGTTTCCTTCCATAGGGAACTACATCCTGGCGGGTTTTAAGCTCCACACCAAATATCTCCCCAAGCTCGTGATTGTTGGGTTTCACAAGGAATGGATGATACTTCAGTACATTTACAAGAAGATCTCTGGTTGCATCCACAACGATCATCACGCCTTTTCCATCCAGCCGTGCCATGATCTTCTCATACATGTCATCCGGCATGGAGGACGGGATGCTTCCTGCAAGGAAAAGCACATCGCCTTCCTTCAGGGTATCAAGCTTCTCCATGAGCTTTTCAACTTTATCGCTGCTGATCTCCGGTCCCATTCCGTTGATCTCGGTTCCGTCAATGGATTTGAGCTTCAGGTTGATCCTGGAAACGCCCTCCGGAATTTTGATAAAATCGGATGTCACTCCCATTTCCTCAAGCTTTCTTACGATCTCATCTCCAACGAAGCCTGCCATGAAGCCAAGGGCTGTATTCTCAATCCCGAGGTTCATAAGCACAGTGGAAACATTGATTCCCTTTCCACCCGGGAGCATCAGCTCAGAGCTGGTTCTGTTGGTAAGCCCGAGCTTGAAATCTTCCACGGAAACGATATAGTCCAGAGATGGATTAAAGGTAACTGTGCAGATCATTTTTTCTCCTCCTCTATCTTTATATCTGCGGTTTTTTGACCGCTTTTTGTTGTTTCTCATTTGTTGAACTTAGTATACTTCCAAATTCGTTCAAAGTCAATCAAACTACTTCACAAAATTCGTGATCGATTTTGGTTGAGTTTGCACAAAAAAAGTGCATCAGTCCCAGTTTTTCCAGGTTGACACACTTTTATTCCTTCATATTTCATGTTTTCTTATCAGAGCCTGATATTTCTTCATCAGCTCCCTGGCCACGCATTCTTCCTCAAAACGGATTTCTCCGATCTGGCGCACCGGCATGATTCCCATCAGGGAATTTGTCACAAAACATTCCTGATACCATTTCAGATCCTGAACATAGATATCTGTTTCTTTCACAGCTTCCTTCTCACAGATATGCTCCCGCAGGACTCCGGGCAAAAGGCCACAGCTGACTCCCGGTGTACAGATCACACCATTTCTCACAAAGAAAACATTGCTCACAGTTCCTTCTGCGATCTGTTTTTTGGTATTGAGGAAGAGTCTCTCATCCATACCGGCCGCCGCTGCATTTCTTTTTTCCAGGATACAGTCTCCATAGTTCATAGTTTTATGATATACCAGAGGAGAGGTTTCATTGCGTTTCACCTCACTGATATCCATGGAAAAGCCCTTCTCATATTTCTTGGCTGTATAATGATTGGCTCGCAGTGAAAAGACTGCATTTTCCTTTGTCAGCATTATTTTTAAGCCGCAATGCTCCAGCTTTCCAAATGTATCCTTTACTTCTTTTTGCTCTTTCTGTTCTTCCAGATATTTTATGATCTTCTGCGCGGTGATACCCCGCTCTTCCGGATTCCCCAGCTTCAGGAAATCCGCTGCCCGTTCCAGCCTTTTCAGGTGTTTTTCCAGAAGTATGGGATACCCATTCTCGATCCCGATCGTTTCAAAGGCTCCCAGGCCAAACTGAAAGCAATCGTCCAGTATCACGTTCATATAATTCTCCTTTTTCTGTCATATCCTATATCCTGATCTCTACTGCAGTGCATCCAGGATTGCTTTGGCTTTCTGCAGGGTTTCTTCATATTCGAATTCCAGGTCCGATTCTGCCGTGATCCCACCGCCAACGCCAAGATGATATTTTCCCTCTTTATAAAGTGCCGTGCGGATCACAATGTTGAAATCGCAGCCACCATCCAGTGTCAGATAGCCGATGGAACCTGTGTAAAGATCGCGCCTGCCATGTTCCAGTTCATCGATGATCTCCATGGCACGGTATTTCGGTGCTCCCGTAATGGAACCTCCCGGGAACGCAGCTTCCAGAAGATCCATCACATTTTTGTCATCTGTAAGAATTCCTTCTATATTAGATACCAGATGAAAAACCGTTGCATACGCTTCTACCTTAAAAAGCTCTGTCACTTTTACGCTTCCAGGTATACATACCCGGTTCAGATCGTTTCGTTCGAGATCCACGATCATCAGAAGCTCACTTTTATCTTTACCTGAATCTTCCAGTTCCTTTCGGAGTCTTTCATCCTCCTTAGGTGCTGCACCCCTTTTTCGGGTTCCCTTTATCGGGCGGGTGTTTATATGGCGGTCTTTCATCTCCAGAAAACGCTCCGGAGAGGCACAGATGATCTGATGATCCCCAAAATCCAGATACCCGCCAAATGGCGAAGGATTGTTTTTCCGGAGGTCGTAAAAAACCTCCAGTGGCTTTTTGACACTCTCGATGGTCATCTGCTGTGTCATATTGGCAATATAGATATCCCCTTCTATAATATACCGGATCATCCGCTCTATGGCCTGTTTGTACTCTTCCTTTTCAAAGTTTGGGGAAATCCGGATCTTCAATTTCTCACGGTGAGAAATCCGGACATTTATATTTTCCCCGGTTTCCCTTTTTTTGTTTTCTACCGATTTCCGGATTGCTTCTTCCATCGTTTTGATCTGCGCTGCGGCATCCTCCGTAATTCCATTTGATACCAGATATGTTCTTTTTTTCCGGCAGTCTTCCACCACAAAACAGTCATAAAATGTCAGAACCGCTTCCGGAATGGTCACTAGATTTTTTTCTTTGGATGGCACTCCCATCTTCTCTCTTCCATAATCATAGGAAAAATATCCTATTGCTCCGGAAACAAGGGGAAGTCCGCTTCTGTTTTTATCTTCATGGCTGTTCAGATATTCCCGCATGTAATCTTCAAACGTTGTCTCTGTTTCCGTTTTCCCATTGATCGTAAAGGCTTCTCCGTCTTTTACCAGCTTCAGATAGGGATTTCTTCCGATCATGGAATAGCGTCCCAGTTCGTTGACAAGGGAAGAATCCAGAAATGCCACTCCTGGTTCTTTCTCGTAGATCCGGAAAATATCCGCTGCCGGGATATATGGGGTCAGTTCTTTTATGATTCTCTGATTTTTATACATATTTCACTCCTGTACGGTCAATTCTTTTTTCTCCTGCTGAAATTCCTCTGCGATCCTGCAGAAATTTTCAAGAAGCTCATGGCCATATTCCGTGAGAACGGCCTCCGGATGGAACTGCACTCCATACAGGGGCTGTGTTTTATGCGAAATTCCCATAATTACCCCGTCATCGGAAACCGCATCCACCTGATATTCTTCCGGGATGCATTCTTTCTGCACGACCAGAGAATGGTATCTCGTTACCTTATAGTGCTCCGGCAGAGCGGCAAATACGCCGGTTCCGTAATTGTGGATCTCCGTCACTTTTCCGTGCATGGGGCGTGCCCCTTTTATCACGGCTGCCCCTGCACAGTGGCCAATAACCTGATGCCCCAGACAAACACCTAAGATTGGGATCCTTCCCTGAAATCTTTTTACTGCTTCCACACAAAGTACCGCATCCCAGGGGCGTTTCGGGCCCGGGGAGAGAATGATTCCTTCCGGATTCATCTTTTCCAGGTTCTCCAGTGTGATCTCATCACAGCGTTTCACCATGATTTTTCTTCCAAGCTCCTGAAAATACGCCTTCAGATTATAAGAAAACGAATCAAAATTGTCGATCATTACATACATATTTTTCCCTCCAAAAAAAGAAAGGGATAACGACAGCATGCCTCACAGACATGCACAGTCGTTATCCCTTACGGTCCGTAATCTGTACGTTCTATATATTATTTCTGGTTCTTGGTCTCCTCATAGTGATGGATATCTGCAAGTACTACGTTCACATCAAGCCCGTGTACCATGCATGCCTCCTCAAGAGACTCACCGATAGAAGACGGGCAGCCGATGCAGTGCATTCCCTCCTGCATAAGAATATATGCAATCTTCTCATCATATGCCAGCATTTCGCCCATTGTTGTTTCCTTTGTGATTTCCATGATCTATGTTCTCCCTTCTGGATCTTCGTTTTTAACCGGAATTCCAGATGCTTCGGAATTCTTAGCAGTTATAGTTTCATTATAACTGCATATTCCATAATTGCAAGCCCCAAATTCATTCCTGACTATTTTATATTTTACCCCGTTACTTGTTACGGTTTACTTCGTTCACTGCCGCCTCTGTCATACCTGAAGCGTCTGTTTCCCGTTTTTCTTCCATTTTCTCATCACATAGACGTAATATGGGATCAGCGGGATCAGCGCAGCGATCCATGCCGCCGGGTCAGCCAGACACACACCTGCAAAGCTCGTTTTTCCTGCAACAAACATAACGATCGCGCTTCGTGCCACCAGCTCAAACACACCGCCAAGCATGGGAACCAGGCCATATCCCAGGCCCTGCAGGCCATTTCTGTAAAGAAAAATACTTCCAAGGAACGGATATGCCCAGAATACGGTATGAAAATAGGTAACGGAAACATTGATCACATCCGTCTGGGAACTGTCGATAAACAGCCAGGTCATGTATTTTCCAAAGAAAAACATCACGATCATAGTGACAACACTCCAGATCAGGATCATGATCTGGGTGTAACGCATCCCCTCCTGCACACGATCCATTCTGCCTGCGCCACGGTTCTGTCCCACATAGGTTGCTGTCGTTGCACCAAATGACACAAATACCGTCCCAATGATATTCTGGATCTTACCTGCTGCTGAAAATCCTGCCATGTATACAGAACCATAAATATTTACCGCTCCCTGCACAATGATGGTTCCGATGGCTGTTATGGAAAACTGCAGTCCCATGGGAATACCAAGTGCCAGAAGATACCGAAAGCTGGTGAACGAAATCCTGAAATCTGATTTTTTCAGATGCAGGATCGGGAACTTCCTGATGATAAAGATAAGGCAGCAGATTGCCGAGATCGCCTGTGCAATAACCGTTGCATAGGCGCAGCCCTCAACTCCCATTCCACCCTTTACAATAAATACAATATCCAGTACCACATTGATAGCCGCCGAGATGATCAGAAAATATAACGGCGATCTGGAATCGCCCAGTGCACGGAGAAACGCAGCCAGCGAATTATATGCCGCCGTCACGATCAGGCCTGCATAAATGATTCCCATGTATCCCTTCACAGAACCCATCAGATCTTCCGGCGAATTCATCAGCCGCAGGATCGGTTCATTTAACGCCTCAAACCCGATCGTCATCACGATGGCAAAGGCTACCGCCAGATAAATGGACATTGCCACATAATGGCGCATCTTGTCATATTGCTTTGCTCCAAACCACTGGGACACCAGAATAGCAAATCCACTGCTCAGTCCATTAAGCCATCCGGTAACAAAAAACATCAGCGAACCGGTGCTTCCAATAGCCGCCAACGCGTCCACACCCAGGAACTGGCCTGCGATGATAGAATCCGCAATGTTATAAAACTGCTGAAAAATATTTCCAAGACACATGGGGATCATAAACTTTATGATCAGCTTCACCGGGTTCCCTGCCGTCATGTCATTGGTCGTGTCTTTTCCCATTTTCCACTCAACTCCTCTCCCTCAAAGGCTCGTAATTTACCAGAAAAATCCCCCGGAACATTATCGTTCCAGAGGATCCTTAGCTCTGCATTTACATCCTTAAAATCTTATGCTTCCACACCCTTGTTCTTGAGGTACTCGATCACATCTCCAACTGTGTTCAGATCTGTAAGTTCCTCTGCCGGAATCTCTACATTATACTCATCCTCGAGAGCCATAACCAGTTCAAACAGATCAAGGGAATCTGCCCCAAGATCATCCTTGAAGGATGTCTCCGGTGTAATAATAGATGCTTCACAATTTAACTGCTCTGCAAGCATTTCGCTCATTTTTTCTAACATGTCTTATTTTCTCCTTTAACCATTACAGATCGAATCTGTTTCCTCTTTTTGAGCAAAGTATATAGTCTGGAAAAACAGTTGTCAAGAGGATTTTCCCAAAAAATGGCTATCCGGCAAAAATATTTTGATTTTAAAACTATTTTATTCCTGAAATTTTATCTGACGGGCCACACTGAGGGTCAGTGCCATCTCTGACATGAGGAACACAATGGACGTTCCACCGTAGCTGATAAAGGGCAGCGTGACACCTGTATTTGGCATCAGATTCAGCACAACGGCAATGTTTAATACCACCTGCAGTGCAATATGTATAAAAATCCCCGTAACAAGCAGCGAACCGAACAGATCCGGTGCATTCTGTGCAATAAAAAACAGCCTGTACAGAAGATAACCGAACAGGATCAGGACAAAAAGCCCTCCAAAAATCCCAAGTTCTTCACAGATAATGGAAAAGATCATATCATTCTGTGCTTCCGGAACACTGCCAAGCTTCTGGATACTGTTTCCCAGTCCCCTGCCAAAAAATCCGCCTGAGCCAATGGCATACAGTGCCTGTAAGGTCTGATAACCGCCCTCATCAGAATACTTCTCGGGCTGGAGCCATACAAGAACTCGCATGACACGGAAGCTGTCACTGCTCGTGGTCGTTGCAACCAGGAAAAGTATGCCGACTACGATCAGTGCCAGGCCGATCACACCCACGATAATAAACGGCCGCATATCCGGATGTGCCACAAAGACCATTCCCACAGTAATTCCCAGAATGATCAAAGCTGTACTCAGGTTATCCGTCAGCATATATGCCGCAAATGCAAGGCCGGTACCTGGGAGTCCCAGTATCATACAGCTCTTCAGGGTCTTGACCTTACGTCCCATCTTACAGATCATATAGGCCATCATAACAATAACCGCAATCTTCGCAACCTCAGCCGGCTGAAAGTTGATCGGGCCAATGTACAGCCATCTGGTAGCACCATGGGAAGAATGTCCAAGCGGTGTCCGTACCAGCCCCATAAGGATCAGTGCTGCCACATACAAAGCTGTGGTAAACGGCACCAGAATATGATAATCCAGGATCTTCGAAACAAACAAAGCCGCAATCAGACAGGCGGCACTGATCAGTGCCTGCTTCTTAAAATAAAACATGTCGCTGCCGTAATTTACTTCTGCCATATAAGAACTGGTACTATAAAGCATGACCAGACCAAAACATACCAGAAGCACGATGACCGCAACCAGATTGTAATCGTAATAATCTGATTTTTTTCTGTATTTTTTTTTACTGTTCCGTAATTTTCCCATTCTGTCACCAACGCTTTCTGTATCTGCGAAGAATTTCCCAAGGTAAAAAAATTCCCGGAAAGCCGCATAAATGCTGTCTTTCCGGGACGTTCCACAAGTGGACCTGAGGGGAATCGAACCCCTGTCCGAAAGCCTATCCCTTAAGGCATCTCCCATCACAGTCGCTGTTTTAACATTCCCTCGGCAATACGCCCACCGACAGGCTTACTGCTTCAGTAGCTTCATGATACATCTACCGGGGCAAAGCTTACCCGGCAAGGTTTCTCACATGGTCGACGCCAGACTCCCGATGTGTGAGTGCAACGGGGCTGACGAGCAGCTTAGGCTGCTAACGCTAACTTTTCGTCTGCGTTTATATTTAATTCCCGGTTGGTACGCAGTCCAGGAGTCTGCGGATGGCTTCCCTAACTTCAAAGCCCCCGTCGAAACCAGTACAAGCCCTCACATAAAAAAGACTTCTGATGACTTCCTTTTTCCAAGTCATCTCTGGCGGACAGACGATTTCCAAGTCAGTTGCTTTTGACTGGCTTTAATTATAACAGAATGTTTTTTTGTGTCAAGGAGATTTGAAAAAAAGTCCAGGCTGTTTACTCTCCTCCCTTTACCTTCAGACAGATGATCTGTTTCTCTTTGTCATATCCGGAAATAGAAACCTTCAGTCCTTCTGCTGTTTCCTCAGACTGCACGGTAAGCGTTGGATCCAGAGGCTCTGCACTGCCTTTCACACCAGGAATCACCAGAGTATTTTCCTCCCCGGAAAACCCCTCTGCAAATACATAGAGATCTTTTCCTTTTGCTGTAAAAAATATCTGCACACCATTACCTGCCGTTTCCGGGAGGTGTATGGAGCATCTGGTATCATAAATACCTTCCCCGTTGATCTCCAGCCATTTTCCCAGCGCAAGAAGTCGTTTTTCCTGCTCTTTGGGTATTGTTCCATCCGGTTTGGGTCCAATGTTAAGAAGCAGATTTCCATTGTCAGATACCGTAGCAACCAGAAGATGAATCAGATCCGGAACGCTGATAAGCTGATCATCTCCCTCGTTTTCATTATATCCAAAGGAAAGTCCCATGCCACGGCACATTTCCCATTTCTCTTCGCGGTTAGCTTCCCCCTGCTTGTATTCCTTTGTACTGAAATCATGGTAAAGTCCATTAAACCGGTCATTGACTACACCTTCCTCTACCACATTATAATAATGCGCCAGGAAATATGGCATCATATGCTCACTCTGCTTTGGCCACCCAATATCATTCCAGAATACAGACGGATGGTATTTATCTACTAGCTCCTTCATCTGATTATAAGAATAATCCGCATATTCAAAAGTCGGGCAGGCATTTCCAAAGCTGTCTTCGTCCTTAAATATCGGATCATTGGCAAACTGCCAGTCAATCAGACCCGAATAATAAAGTCCCATTTTCAGTCCTTCACCCCGGACCGCTTCAGTCAGCTCTCCTGTGATATCCCTCTTCGGTCCCAGTTCTTCACAGTTAAAATCGGTATATTCACTTGGATACAGGCAGAATCCATCGTGATGCTTTGTCGTCAGCACAACGTATTTTGCTCCCGCTTTGCGAAAAAGTTCAGCCCACTTCTGTGGCTGCCAGTTTTTGGCCTTCCACATCGGCAAAAAATCTTCATAAGAAAAATCCCTGCCATATTTCTCCATGTGATGTTCATAGGTAGGTCCTTTTCCCACATTTACAGAATTATAATACCACTCTGCATACGGATTATTGCAGAACCATTCTTCATTGGTCTCCACCTCTCCAAGCTCCCATGTCCGTGGTGCGAAAGCAGGAACCGAATAAATTCCCCAGTGGATAAAAATCCCGAATTTACAGTCCTCATACCATTTTGGCACCTGATGTTTATTTACAGAATTCCATGTTCCTGTGTATTTTTTTTTCATCTCATATCCTCCTTGCTATTACCAGGATCAGCCTTTTACAGCACCGGCTGTCATACCTGCGATCACCCATTTCTGCGCAAAAATATATACCAGGATCACTGGCAGGGAAACCAGCACAACATCTGCGCACACAAGGTTCCAGCTTCTGCTGAACTGTCCGTAAAAATTGTATACAGACAGTGGCAGCGTCCATTTGGATGAAGAATTCAAAAGGTACATCGGGATCTGAAGCTCATTCCATACCCACATAAAGTTCAGAACACCTGTTGTCGCAAGAACCGGTTTCAGAAGTGGCAGGATCACTGTGCAAAACAGTCTTCCGCCTACCGCACCATCCATAACAGCTGCCTCATCCAGTTCCTTCGGAATTCCTTTGATGAATCCGCTGAACATCATCGTTGTAAACGGCATATACAGCGAAGAATATACCAGACAGAGGCCGATCCTGGAGCCATAAATCCCCATTTTCTGCATCAGCTGGATTGTCGGAAGTGCAGCAAAAGGTGCAATAATTCCAAGAGTGATGACCTTATATCCGATCCTGCATCCTTTTGTATCTCTTCTGACAATAATAAAGCTCAAAAATGCAGAAAGAGAAACGATCAGCACCACGGATATAAAAGTAATGAACACACTGTTCCCAAGAGAACGCATGAAATCTTTCTCAAGAACTGTTATGTAATTTTCCGGATGCCACTCACGTGGCAGGGCGATATTCATATAAGCTGCTTCACCTTTATTTTTAAAGGAAGTGAGAAGCACCATCAGCATCGGATATATCGTTACGATGCTCACAAGCCAGAGGATGATCTCCAGCAGCAGATTGATCCTAGTTTTTTTCTTATTCATATTACAACACCGTCTCCCATCTTGATGAAAACTTCTGATAAACAATGGAAACAACGACCAGAAGCACTGTGAATACCAGGTTGACAGCTACAGACTGTGCATAACGCCCAGCTGACATTTCATTCATCATCAGCGTTCCGAAGCTCTCCGTTGCATTTCCAGGTCCGCCGCCTGTCATAACATAGATCAGGTCGAACATTTTCAGTCCATAGATCAGGCTGAAAAGAATATTCACATTTACAGTCGGCATGATCAATGGAAGTGTAATATGGCGAAAGAGCTGCCACTCGGATGCACCATCCAGCTTACCAGCCTCCAGATAATCAGAAGAAACAGACTGCAGGCCTGCAAGTGTGATGATGATCGCATATCCCACATTTCTCCATACCTCAGCTACGCAGATAGCAAAAACCGCTGTTCCTCTCCTGCCGAACCACTGAACATTTGCAATTCCCATAAGGTTCAGGATATTGTTGATTGTGCCATGGCGCGTCTGGAATACAGCACTGAAGATAAGTCCTACAACAAGGCAGGAAAAGATGGACGGGATAAAATAAACCGTTCTCAGAGCAGTCCGTGTTTTGATTTCCCGGTTCAGAATATAGGCAAAGACAAAGCCCAGAATTGTTACCGTGATCGTTTTTACACCTGCATAGATCAGAGTATTCGCAAAAGCTACCGGCACCTTTGTGCTGTTAAGAACGGATATGATATTTTCGAGGCCGACAAATTTCAAATTGGTGGTTCTGGCTGCACTCCAGTTCGTGAATGCATAATAATATCCTACCGTAGATGGTACGATAAAGAAGATAAAAAACACCACCGCCGGAACCACGGCAAGATACAGCGGATATATTTTTTTTCGGTTCATAAATTTCCTCCTTCAACAGCTTCAGGTTTGAAGTTTTATCCCCAAACCTGAAACCATCTTAAAACGGATGCTTATTTACTGGGCAAAAGACTCGAGTGTTGCGACTCTGTCATCATCAATCAGTTTTACACACTCTTCCACACTGATATCTCCATTCATAAGCTGAAGCAGTGCCTTTCCGCCTTCCTGCTGGTTAAAGCCTACTATCTTCGGCTGTGCAGAAGATGCACGGATCAGTTTATCTACACTGTCTTTATTTCCATCATACTGGCTGGAATTCACATTGGTTGTCTCCTGTTTGAAAACTGCCGCTGTAGAAACACCCTCAAACGCCTGATTATAGTTTTCAGGATCTGCCATAAAGTTTACGAAATCACTGGCAGCTTCCACATTGTCACCATTTTTGTTTACAAGCATCAGATTTACGTTACCGCCTTCATAGGTTCCTTCATCACAGGTTCCCATAAATACCGGCATGATTCCGAAATCATCTCCTACATAATCATAGGACTCACTGTCATAATCTGTATCAAACCAGGTATCCCAACAGAAGAGCATGGCTGCTTCACCTGTTCCAAGAACCTCACTTGTGTAATCCCACGTATCAGAAGCAAAATTCTTTCCAAAATATCCTTTATCTGCCGCCTCTTTAAACCAGGTGCACATATCTGTAAATTCCGGAATATCTGCATAGGACATCTCTCCTGCATTCAGCTTCTCAATATATTCCGGATGCTCCTCAAGTACAGGATCCAGTGCAAACTGATAGAGGATCGGCCATGCATCTGCTGCTGCAAGATAGATTGGCTGTACCCCATTCTCCAGAAGTGTATCGCAGACTGCATTGAATTCTTCCTGTGTTGTCGGCTGCGCAATTCCCAGTTCCTCAAAAATCTTCGTATTATAGAAACAGCCGGAGTTAGATGCCTCCCAAAACGGAAGACCGATCACCTTGTCATTATAGGTTGCCTGTGGGAGAACCGAATCCTGAATATCGGATACCCAGTCAGCATCCGACCAGTCCACAAAATTTTCTTCCGGGTTGAAGTTCTTCAGGTTGCTGTTTCCGAAATGGATGTAAAGATCCGGGATATCACCGGTTGTAAATTTGGTCAGCGCGATCGTCTCCGCATTATCTGTATCAAGTCCCTGCTGGTCGATCTTATTTCCCGAAGATTCCTCCCACATGGAAATGATCTTCTGCATATACGGTTTTGCAAGATCATCTGCATTTCCATAAAGTGTCAGTGTGACTCCGTCTGCTGCACTTGCTGTCACCACGCTTCCAAATACAGATACTGTCATACACGCCACCATAAGTGCTGCAAAAACTTTTTTCTTCATTGTAAAAACCCTCCCTTTATTCGCTTTTTCTTCTCTATCCTTAACATGGTCACATTATATAAAAATATCCTTTTAAAATCCATGGACTTTTGGCTTATCCGACATGTATTTTTTTCTTTTCGTCTTTTTTTCGTTCATCCCTACAATATATATTGTATATTTATCCATATTCATATAAAATAGATACAACTTATCCCCGTTGGAGGTTTTGCCATGAAATTCTATCAATTTTCATTTCAGAAAAAGCTGTTCATTTCCTGTATTATCCTGTATTCACTGCTCCTTTCCGTTTTTTCTCTGTTTTTTTACAATTATTCTGCCAAGTCCCTGCGTGCAAATATGCGAAATACCCTGAGCGGCAGTGCCTCTATGATACAGAATAATCTGGACTCATTTCTTACCGATGCAGACAACATCTTAAAAGAGCTGCAGCTTAATACTACTCTTTTTGATGTTGCAAAAAATATCCCCTCCGGCGAAAACAACTACCTGCCCACCCACATCACAGCCCGCTCTGCCTTTCAGGACAGATTCCGCACAACGCTGATGTCCACAGACCTTAACGTTTCCCTTAACTATGTGAGCAAATATTATGACCATCTGGGCGTTTCCTCCCCTAACGGAACAAACTATGCAAAAAAATCCTCACTCCAGAATAACCCAAACCTTAATAAGGTCATGGACAGCATCAGCTATTTCCTTTTTATCCCTCCCCACAGGGATTACTGGGGAAGTGATCATACTGTGATCTCTGTAGTCCGTTCCATGCGCGATGTTTATCATCAGTACGGAATTCTGGTCGCGGATTTCGATATGGACGCTCTGACAAAAGAACTTCTCTCCGGCTTCGACACACCCGATGACTACTATATTACAGTTCTGGACGCTGACAGCAACCTTGTTTATACCAGCTTGGACAACCTGAACCGCCGGGCTTTTCTGGCCTGCTGGCGGGCTTCTTTTGAAACAGATCCAGACAGTGGAAGTTTTTCCTATGGTAATCTTTCCGTTTCCAGCTACCACGTTTCCAGCCATACCGGATGGACTGTCATCCTCAGTGAAAATTCCGCCAGCTTTGCAGCATCTATGAAAAGACTTATGTTCATCAGCGCACTGCTGTTTGTGATCATGTTTCTTGTTATGTCTTCCTTCCTTATGATCCTGACCCGAAATCTGACCTCACCCCTGCGCCAGCTTACGGACAAGCTTACTAAGCTTACTCCGGGAGAAAATATTTCTGTGATCCCCGGAAGCAGCGACAATGAAATTGTTTTTCTTACCAATGCAGTCCAGGGCTATCTCTCCGAAATCTACGCCCAGAATCAGCGGCTCACAGAAGAACGGCACCGCACGCTGATCGCACATTACGATGCCATGGAAGCACAGCTGAACCCACATTTTTTGTATAATACGCTTTCCGTGATCGGCATGACCGGGCTGGCCTCCGGAAACATGGACGTTTCCAGCATGTGCACAGAGCTTTCCCAGCTTCTTCGGTACTCCCTTTCCTATACAGGAAAATCGGTAAGTCTGGCGCAGGAGATTGACAACGCCGGTCATTATCTTTATATTATGAAAATGCGTTACGAAGACGATCTGGAATATGAATGGCAGCTTGATGATTCTCTGAATTTCATCACTGTACCCAAACTGATCCTTCAGCCGCTTATCGAAAACTGCTTTCAGCATGGATTCCACCAATCCGGAATGGAGATCATTCCACCCTGGAAAATCTGCATATGCTCCCACTGCGATGATACCCGGTGGTATCTGTCCATCTCCAACAACGGAGCTCCGTTCCAGGAAGAAAAACTTACTGCTCTTTATCAGAAGCTTTCAGGCTTTACATTTACCGGAAAACAGGATATGGATTACGAAAACACTTTCCATCATCAGGGATATGGACTGGAAAATACCATACTCCGTTTTCATATCTATTACCGGGGCGAAGAATATTTCCATGTTTCCAGAAATGATGCCGACAGCCTCACCACCGTTACCATCGGCGGACCGTTAAAACCGGAAAAATTATTCAGCCGGAGCTCTCCCTGATATGGAAGCCTCCGGCTTTTTCTTTAGTCCTTATTTACTTCTGATCTGATAAATCGCATTTTTTTCTGTATCAAACACATATCTGCCTTTTTCATCTCTGGTTAAAGGAATCTGCCTTCCATCCTTGGATATCTCAAGCTCCTCTCTGCATCGCAGAACTGCTTTTTCCCCATGTTTTGAAAAAAGCCAGCCACGGGAGAAGCATCCTTTTTCCCAGACCATATCAACCTCAAAGCCACCTTCCGCACAAAGGCCTGTAACGCTTCCTTTCTGCCAGTTCTTTGGAAGGGCCGGGAGCAGAAATATCTCATCCAGATGACTCTGGAGCAGCATCTGGGCAATTCCGCATGCACCACCAAAATTCCCATCGATCTGGAACACCCACGGAATTCCGGAAATCCTCGGGAGTGGAGGATGCAGGTCAAACATATTCGGTGCTGTCAGTTTGTCAAGAAGATAATCAATATATTCCTCTGCCTTATCCCCCTTCTGAAGCCTTGCATACAGATTGATCAGCCATGCACAGCTCCATCCTGTGTGTCCGCCGCCGGATTCCATTCGTCTCTCCAGCGATCTTTCACACGCATTTACCAGTTCCGGATTTTCATATTGATTGATCTGGTTTGCCGGAAACAACGGGTACAGATGTGAAAAATGTCTATGTCCCGGCTCCCACTCCCCGTAATCCTCTCTCCATTCCAGAAGCTGGCCATATTTTCCAGCCTTATACGGCGGCAGCTTACCGAGGGTTTCCCGTACCCAGTCCTCCTGCGGTGCTTTTTTCCCAAGGATCCTGTTTCCTTCCAGATAAGCATAAAAAATATCTCTCAGTATCCCGGTATCCATGGTACAGCCAGCACAGGCACTTCCCGTTGTTCCATCTGCCTGATAATAGGTATTTTCCGGAGATACAGACGGACACACGATCCGCTCTCCCCGATCCTCGATCATAAAATCCCTGAAAAATAATACGCATTCTTCCAGGACCGGCATCATCCGTTCCAGAAAAGCCCGGTCCATAGTATAACGGTAATGCTTCCAGATATGTGTAGCCAGCCACGCTCCCCCCATCACCCAGTAGGATGCTGCCAGTGCCAGATCCTGAGGTGCTGTATCCGCCCAGATATCCGTATTATGATGCGCAACAAAGCCCCTGCAGCCATACATTTCCTGCGCTGTTTTCTTTCCGTTTTCCACCATTCGTTCCAGGAGATCAAAAAGCGGCTCATGGCACATGGAAAGGTTGCATATCTCTGCCGGCCAGTAATTCATTTCTGTATTAATATTGATAGTGTATTTTGAATCCCAGGTAGGCTCCAGCTTCTCGCACCAGATTCCCTGCAGGTTGGCAGGAAGTCCCCCCGGACGGCTGCTTGCCATAAGGAGATATCTTCCATATCCATAGTAAAGAGCCGCCAGACCTTTATCCTTTTTTCCCTCCCGAAGGCGTTTCAGACGCTGATCGGTCGGAAGTGCATCAAGCTTCACATCCTCCTCAAGCTTCAGAACTGATCGGTTATAAAGAGTTCCGTGCTGTTTCTCATGTTCTTCCAGTATCCGTTCAAAATCTTCCGCCCGATAACCGGCCAGCTGCTGTTTCAGATCGTTATACGGATCTTTGGTCTTCCTTTTCCGGTAAGGAAAGGTCGTCACGCCATTTACATAAAGAACCACTCTTGCAGCATTTTGGATCACCAGATGTTCTCCGATCGTCTGTACGCTTCCACCTTCTGCCACAGCACGGACCTGGACACAGAATTCACTTCCTCCCTTTCCAAGATCTCCGTCAATGTAAATGCTGTCCTTCCCCGCTTTTCCGGCACAGTTATAAAAACGGCCTCTTGTTATCAGAACAGACATGGTGAGACCTTCTTCTCTGTCTGTAAAAAACTCTGCCGCCATCAGATCCTCTTTTTCTGAAATCAGGCAGCGCATCCGGTACTGTGCACCATTCTGTACAAACGAAGTATCCGCAACACCTTTTTCCAGATTAAGTTCTCTTCTGTAATCCCGGATCTCACCTTCTTCATGGTCAATGCTGTAATTCAGATCACACATGGTCTGATACGGCCGCTCACTCTGAGGCGTTCCTGACAGTGCAAAAAGTTCCAGTTTCTGTGCTTCCTGGATTTTTCCTTCCAGTACCAGCTTCCTGATCTTCTTAAAATACTTTCCCGCATCCGGATTAATGCGGTCAATAGGCCCGCCATAGACAATACTTTCCTCATTCATCTGAATCTTCCCGCAAAAAGGTTCTCCGGATATCATGGCACCCAGCCGTCCATTCCCAAGGGGCAATGCTTCGATCCAGCTTTTTGCAGCTTCTCTATACCACAAACAGTTCATACCTTTCCTCCCTGCTTTTTTTCTATCATATCATATGTTTTGTATATGCAACATGGAGAAAAAGGCACTATCATATGGACTTTTTTCTTGTTCTCTGCCTTAATCATGTTATAATCAGAAGATATATAAAATAATCCCTCACACAAAGGAGAACCCATGATACAAGTACTTATCATCGAAGATGAGCCGGCCATTGCCAGGGGACTTTCGCTTCTTATTACCAGAAATTATCCAGACTTTAAAGTTCTTGGCATCTGTAAAAACGGCAGGGAGGGCCTGTCAAAAATCCTGGAGCAAAAACCGGAACTGGTTTTCACCGACATTACCATGCCTGTGATGAATGGATTGGATATGATAGAAGAAGTAAAGAAAAATCATTTCCACACCCGCTTTGTGATCCTCACCGGATATGCTGATTTTGAATATGCCAGAAAAGCCATTCACCTTGGCGTTTCCGATTATCTTCTCAAGCCTATCGACCTCAAAACCCTGGAAGATATCCTTCTTTCCTGCCTGGAACAGCAGAAATCCGAAATGCGTCTGCTCCAGAAGGAATATCTGCAATGTGCTGTCCGCAGCGACACTATCTCTTCAGATATTCCGGCCTTTATGAACGGCTTTCTCTGCTCTTTTGTAGTTATTTTCCAGGGCCCCCTGTGTTCCAGTGTTTACAGTGGGTCTATTCCCGATTCCAGTTTCCTTCCATTGTCTCAGGAAATCCTGGCACAACTGGAACAGAAGCATTCCGTTTATATCCATTTTCTTTATGGCAGGCATCAGAACGAGCAGATCTACGCTCTGGTCTACCCGGTTTCAGAACAGCCTGAGCTTTCATCCATTGCAAACGAAATACACCTTCTGCTGTCCAGGAACAGAGAATCCACTTTCTGGATGAATACGATCCTGACACAAGCCCCGGATAGAGTTCCTGTCACTGCGCTTATCAAAGATACCTATCTTTTCGCCCTGTTCCACAATTGTTTTGGCCGCAGTTCTATAAGAATCTTAAGTTCTGTCCCCGACCAGAAAATCCTTGTCTCTCAGGATGTTAAACAGGTATGCGCCGGCATTTCTTCCAGCTCTGACCAGGATTACTTCTATCATATGATCCATTCCATTGTAAGCCTGGAAAGCCGCAAAAACATCTCTCAGTTCCAGCTGACTGCCGATCTCCGATATTATATCTCTGCCGTGATCCAGAACTGCCACCGGGATATTAACTACCCGGATGTTGCGGAGATTGTTTCTACCTGTTATTCCTATGATGAACTGGAACGGGAGCTTCAATATGAAACCGACCAAATCTGCGGTTTCCACAGTAGTACAGCCGGAGAAGAGCTCCCATCTCTGGCTCGTCAGGTACGAAATTACCTGGACAAAAATTTCACCCAGCAGATCACAACAAAATCTTTCCAGGATATTTTTGGCTACAACGAGAAATATATTTCCACACTTTTCAAAACGGAATTCGGGATCTCCCCCAGCAAGTATATCAGCGAACTTCGCCTGAAAATGGCTAAAACCTTAATGCGGAACAGTCCGGATATTCTTACCAAGGATGTTGCTGAGATGGTAGGCTTCTCCGATGCTTTTTATTTCAGCCGTGTATTCAAATCCCATGAAGGCATGTCTCCCAGCCAGTTTCTGAAACAGCTGAAAGAAAGCTGAAGACGCAAAAAAAACCCGCATGAGCGGGTTTTTTTAATGTATCGCATTATACACGGGAGAGATACTCTCCTGTTCTTGTATCGATCTTCAGTTTATCGCCCTGGTTTACGAACAGCGGAACCTGAACCTGCGCGCCTGTCTCAACTGTTGCAGGCTTTGTAGCACCCTGTGCTGTATTTCCGGCAAATCCCGGCTCTGTCTCAATAACCTCAAGCTCAACAAAGAGAGGAGGCTCGATTGCAAATACCTCGCCATTATGGGAGCAAACCTTAACCATCTCATTATCCTTGACAAATTTCAGGGAATCGCCAACCTGCTCCTCAGTAAGACCAACCTGGTCATATGTCTCTGTGTTCATAAAGTAGTATAAACCACCATCCTGATACAGATACTGCATATCTACACGCTCAATACGTGCAGCCGGGAACTTCTCTGTAGGACGGAAGGATTTCTCCAGTACGGATCCTGTGATAACATTTTTGTATTTTGTTCTTACAAAGGCTGCGCCTTTTCCTGGTTTTACATGCTGGAATTCAACGATCTGACATACGTTTCCATCAATTTCAAGTGTGATACCATTTTTGAAATCACCTGCTGAAATCATAAATATTTCCTCCTTAATATATGCGGTTCTTTTTCGCTATGAATTATTCTATAATACCTTTTGTCATTTTTCAACTGTTTTTTTGTTTATGCCTTTAATTTTTCTTCAATTTCCACGATCAGCTCGTCAAAAGGCTTAACCCCCGTGACAACCCTGATATCTGCGAACTTCTCATAAACGGGATCCCTCTGTTTAAGGAGCTTCTTGATCTTGTCCTCTTTATTTTCAGCACCTTCCAGTGTCGGATTGTTGCTGCCCTCCAGCCGCTTGATCAGCGTTGCGGCAGAACCCTTCAGATAGATGATCGTTCCCATGTCCGCAAGATACTTCTGGTTCTGTTCCTGCAGAGGCAGTCCCGCACTTACGGAGATCACCTTACGCTCACTGTCTGCTGACAGCTCCTTTACGGCCATTGTCTCAAGGGCACGGTAAAACGGCTCTCCGAAACGCTCAAATACCTCCTTCACTGACATGTTCATTTTTTTTACGATCAGTCTGTCCACGTCAATGAATGGAAGGCCCAGATCCTTCGCCAGTCTCTTTCCAACTCGTGTCTTTCCCGAACCCATAAAGCCGATGATCACAATATGGTTCATGAATTCTTCCCCTCCTCTTTTTGGTAAAAATATAATACTATTTTCTCCAGATACCGCTTGAGTACGATCTGGATCTCTTCCTTTGGATGAATAGGCTTCACAAGAACCGTCCGGATTCCTGCCCTCTTCGCGCCATAAATATCCGTAAAGAGCTGATCCCCTACAAAAATCGTCCTGTCAAGGTCAGTTCCGATCATCCGGCAGGCCTTTTTATAATTCTTCACAGCCGGCTTATGGGCATTTTCTATAAAAGCACCTTCTACAGCACGGGCAAAAGGCTCCACCCGCGGCTTCTGGTTATTCGACACAAAACAGTAACGAAAGCCTATATCACGAAGCCTCTGAAACAGCTGCTTTGCACGTTCATCCGCCGGTGCACCATGCGGCACAATGGTATTATCAATATCGAAAAGAAGCCCCCTGTATCCTTCCTTATAAAGCTTCTCATAATCGATCACATATGCAGAATCCAGATATGCATCCGGAAAAAAACTTCTGAACATCTGCTGCACCTCAGTTTCCTTTCGTCATTTCGTAATGATGCCAGTTCTTATCGCTCTGCAAGAGGTACATACTCTGCTTCCGCAAGAACATTCTTGTAGGCCGGACGGATGATCTTATCCACATTGATAAGCTCCTCTATACGATGCGCACTCCACCCCACGATACGGGCAATGGCAAACATCGGTGTATACAGCTCCAACGGCAGATCCAGCATACTGTAAACAAATCCGCTGTAAAAATCCACATTTACACTGACCCCCTTGTAAATCCTGCGTTCCTCTGCAATAACCTTCGGCGCAAGACGCTCAACTGCTGTATACAGCTGATAATCCTTCATCCTGCCCTTCTCTCTGGCAAGCTGCTCCACGTATGCCTTAAATACCTCTGCACGCGGGTCAGAAACCGAATAGATCGCATGACCCATACCGTAGATCAGCCCACTTTGGTCGAAAGCTTCTTTATGGAGAAGCTTCAGAAGGTAATCTCTCACCTCATCCTCGTCGCTGTAATCGCGGACATGCTTTCGCATATCATCGAACATCTTCACGACTTTAATATTGGCACCTCCATGCTTCGGTCCTTTCAAGGAACCAAGTGCCGCCGCAATGGCAGAGTACGTATCTGTCCCGGAAGAAGAAACCACATGGGTCGTAAAAGTAGAATTATTACCACCACCATGCTCCATATGAAGAATCAGTGCGATATCCAGGATCTCAGCCTCCAGTGCCGTATATTTCTTATCCGGTCTCAAAAGGCGCAGGATATTCTCCGCTGTGGAAAGCTCCTTCTTGGGCTGATGGATATAAAGGCTCTTGCCTTTCTCATAGTGATTGTAGGCCTGATAAGCATAAACAGACAGCAGCGGGAAAACACTGATCAGATTGATACACTGACGGAGCACATTGTCAAGCTGGATATTATCCGGATCCTTGTCATAAGAATACAGGGTAAGGACACTTCTTGAGAGCGCATTCATAATATCTCTGGAAGGTGCCTTCATAATGACATCTCTTACAAAATTTCTCGGCAGCATCCTCTGATTGGCCAGAATTCCGGAAAACTCATCCATTTCCTTCTGATTCGGAAGCCTGCCAAAAAGAAGCAGATAAGTTACTTCTTCGAAACCAAACCTTCTGTCGTTGATAAAGCCTTTCGTCAGATCCTTGATATCATATCCCCGGTAGGAAAGCTTACCCGCACAGGGGACTTCCTTTCCATCTACAAGCTTCGTAGCCTGTACATTGGAAATCTGGGTCAGTCCTGCAAGAACACCCTTTCCATTAAGGTCGCGCAGGCCTCTTTTGACATCGTATTTTCCATAAAGGGATAAATCCAGTTTATCATTCTCCAGACAGATCTGGGTCAGTTTCTCAATCTCAGGTGTCACTTTCATGTTGAATCTGCTCATTAATAAATTCCCCTTTCGATTTCTGTTTATTGCTGTTCGATAATGGCCCCTCCTCATTCCCTTCTCAAGCAATTCCTGGTCTTCTTTCGCATATCCCGGCATAGCCAGCCGGGATATTTCATGAATGATTATAACATTTTTTTTGCTTTTGGTCTATGCTGAATTGATACTCAGCCCTGCCTGTATGTAGCAAAGAACTCTTTCATCTTCTTCATAGCCTTATCAAGCTGGCGGATATCCGGCAGATATACGATACGGAAATGATCCGGCTGATGCCAGTTGAAGCCCTTGCCTGGGACAATAAGAACCTGCTTCTCATGCAGGAAATCCAGTGCAAACTGTTCATCATTGAAAATATTGAATTTCTCTGTATCGATTTTCGGGAAGATATAGAATGCCGCCCGTGGCTTCACTGCTGAAATTCCCGGAATATCATTAAGTGCCTTGTAGATAAAGTCTCTCTGCTCGTACACGCGTCCGCCTGGCTGGATATATTCATTAACACTCTGATAGCCGCCAAGTGCAGTCTGTACAATGGACTGCGCCGGGACATTGGAGCACAGACGCATGGAAGAAAGCATATTGATTCCCTCGATGTAGCCCTTCGCCTTGCTCTTAGCCCCGCTTAAGATCATCCAGCCAATGCGGAATCCGGCGATCATATGTGACTTGGACAGTCCTGAAAAGGTCACGCAGAATACATCCGGTGCAAGAGATGCGATGGATGTATGCTTATATCCGTCCATGACAAGACGGTCATAAATCTCATCCGAAAAGAGGATCAGCTCATGCTCTCTCGCAATGTCTGCGATCTGCTCCAGAATTTCCTTCGGATAAACCGCTCCTGTCGGATTGTTCGGGTTGATGATAACGATTGCTTTCGTCTTTGGGGTGATCTTACTCTTGATATCTTCAATATCCGGATACCAGTCAGACTGCTCATCGCAGATATAATGCACTACCTTTCCGCCGGAAAGGGTAGCTGTTGCTGTCCACAGTGGATAATCCGGAGCCGGGATCAGGATCTCGTCTCCATTATCAAGAAGAGCCTGCATGCAAAGATTGATCAGCTCACTGACACCATTCCCGGTATAGATATCATTGATGGTAACTCCCGGGATCCCACGGAGCTGTGCATACTGCATGATCGCCTTCCTGGCTGAAAAAATCCCCCTAGAATCCGAATATCCCTGGGAAGTACGTACATTGCTCAGCATATCAAGAATGACCTCCTGCGGTGCGGAAAAGCCAAAAGGATAAGGATTACCGATATTCAGCTTCAGGATCTCCATTCCGTCCTCTTCCATTCTGGCAGCCTCATCCACAACCGGTCCACGCACATCGTACAGTACATTGTCAAGCTTTGATGATTTCCCGAATGTTCTCATAAAAACCACTCCTCTTCTTATCTTCACTATTATTTATTCGTAACCATCCAGTACCCACGTCAAGCAGCAGACTGCTGAACAGTTGCCTTTATCTTTTTTTGCTCTCATAGCCAAAAAAATGTTTATTTCTATATCTTCTCACATTTGCTCCTTCAACGCAAGAAATAAAAATTTCAAAAATTAAAAATTTAGCACTTCCCTTTTTTAGCATGTTAATGTATAATAGCATTCGGATTCGATTTTTAAACACAATTTAATATGTGATGAGGAGGAAATGATAATGTCTTACACAGAGGAAGTTTATGAGAGAGTTGTAGCACAGAATCCTAATGAGCCAGAATTCCATCAGGCAGTTAAGGAAGTTCTTGACTCCCTCAAGGTCGTAATTGACAAAAATGAGGAGGAATACCGCAGACTTTCCATTCTTGAGCGTCTTGTAGAGCCGGAAAGAATCATCTCTTTCAAGGTACCGTGGATCGACGATAACGGAACTGTACAGGTTAATAAGGGATACCGTGTTCAGTTCAACAGTGCGATCGGACCATATAAGGGCGGTTTAAGATTCCATCCTTCTGTAAACCAGGGTATCTTGAAATTCCTTGGCTTTGAGCAGATTTTCAAGAACTCTCTTACAGGCCTTCCGATCGGCGGCGGAAAAGGTGGCTCCAACTTCGATCCCAAGGGAAAATCTGACAGAGAGGTTATGGCATTCTGCCAGAGCTTTATGACAGAGCTTTGCAAATATATCGGCGCAGACACTGATGTACCGGCTGGTGATATTGGCGTTGGCGGACGTGAGATCGGATATCTTTTCGGACAGTATAAGAGAATCCGCGGACTCTATGAAGGTGTCCTCACAGGCAAGGGTCTTTCCTTCGGTGGTTCCCTTATCCGTACAGAGGCTACCGGCTACGGTGTTGTATATATGCTTGATGAGATTGCCAAAGCTCATAATGATTCCGTAGCGGGCAAGACGATCGTTGTGACAGGCTCCGGTAACGTAGCTATTTACGCTGTTGAGAAGGCTGCCCAGCTTGGTGCCAAGGTTGTTGCACTGAACGACTCCAACGGATATATCTATGATCCGAACGGAATCAACCTTGAAGTAGTAAAAGACATCAAAGAGGTTAAACGCGGACGTATCAAAGAGTACGCTGACCGTGTTGAGGGTGCTACCTATACAGAGGGACTTGGCATCTGGAACATCAAATGTGACGTCTATCTCCCATGCGCTACACAGAACGAGCTTGGTCTTGACGCAGCTAAAACACTTGTTGCAAACGGCTGTAAGTATGTAGTTGAAGGTGCCAACATGCCTACTACTCTTGACGCTACAACATATCTCCAGGAGAACGGTGTCTTCTTCATGCCTGGTAAAGCTGCAAACGCTGGCGGTGTTGCCACATCCGCACTGGAGATGAGCCAGAACTCCATGAGACTTTCCTGGACAAGAGAAGAGGTTGATGAGAAGCTTCACAACATCATGATCGACATCTTCCACAAGGCTGATGACGCTGCAAAACGTTACGGCATGGAAGACAACTATGTTGTAGGTGCGAATATCGCCGGATTTGAGAAGGTTGTTGACGCTATGAAAGCTCAGGGCATCGTCTGATTTTTAAGATTTCCGGATTTTTAACGTGTAATTTCAAAACAGGACCAAAGAGGTTTTCCTCTTCGGTCCTGTTTTTGCGAGCAAGAAAAAATCCAGCCATCCGCAGACAACCGTTTCTCTTCTTATATTATTTCCTATGGTATCTGACCTTCAGTTGATCAGTTTCTTCAGCTCATCCATAAATGTGCTGACATCCTTAAATTCCCTGTACACAGACGCAAAACGCACATAAGCAACCGCATCCAGGTCCTTCAGGTGTTCCATGACGATCTCTCCTATCTTGTTACTGCTGATCTCCCGATCCTCAGACCGGAAAATATCCCCTTCTATGGAATCGATCATCTCTTCCACTCTCTCAATAGGAATCGGCCTCTTATAACAGGCCCGCAGAACCCCGTCCTGGATCTTGGAACGCTTATAGCTCTCACGGTTCTGATCCTTCTTGATCACAGTCAGCGGAATCGTCTCCACTTTCTCATATGTAGTAAATCTTTTTCCACAGACATCACAGAGACGGCGGCGGCGGATGGAATTGGTATCTTCCACCGGTCTGGAATCCACAACTCTTGTATTATCCTGGTTACAGAACGGACATCTCACAGAACTCTCTCCTTTCAGGATTCATATTTTTTACAGCAATCTGCTATATGATTCATAGCTATAAATACAGCCTCATTATAGAATAAATTTATATAATGTGTCAATAATTGGACTTGCATAAATTTTATCTATTTTCCATAAAATCATACCAGGTGATGAATTTTATGCGTATCTGTGAACTGAAACAGAAGGAAATAATCAATATCCATACCTGCCGGAGCCTGGGCTGTCCCATTGATGTGGAATTTTGCTGCGAAACCGCCCAGTTGAAGGCCCTGGTCATACCTGAGCCAGGAAAGTTCTGCTGGTGTTTTTCCAGAGAAAGCGAATGCATCATCCCCTGGGACTGCATCCGCCAGATCGGGGAAGACATTATCCTTGTAGATTTCCGAAACGAAAAAAGACTCTCCGGGGAATAAAAGCTCCCGCCTTTGTCAAGGCTGTTTATTTTTTATATTTTTGTGTAAAAAGTATATTTCGCCTGCCCTCTGAGAATCATCTTAATGTACTGACAAGACAAGGAGGATTCTAAGATGGCACTGAATAAAGTTGAAATCTGCGGAGTAAACACCTCAACCCTTCCCGTTCTCAGGCAGGAAGAAAAGGAAGAACTCTTCAAAAGGATCAAAGCTGGCGATAACGAAGCCAGAGAATTGTACATCAAAGGTAATCTGCGGCTTGTTTTAAGCGTGATCCGCCGTTTCCAGAACAGCAGTGAAAACCCAGATGACCTTTTTCAGATCGGCTGCATCGGCCTGATCAAAGCTATTGACAATTTCGACACTACCCTTCAGGTAAAATTTTCCACTTATGCAGTTCCCATGATCATCGGAGAGATCCGCCGCTATCTCCGTGACAACACCAGCATACGTGTCAGCCGCTCTCTGCGGGATATTGCCTACAAAACCATTTATACCAGGGAAAATTATATGCGGCTGCATTTAAAAGAACCCACCATTGCGGAAATTGCCCAGGAGATCGGCATCGACAAAGAACTCATCGTCCATGCAATGGATGCCATCCAGAGCCCTGTGAGCCTTTTTGAGCCTGTGTATTCCGATGGCGGTGACACCCTTTATGTTATGGATCAGATCAGTGACAAAAAGAATAAAGAAGAGCACTGGATCGAAGACATTTCCCTCAAAGATGCCATGAAGCGTCTTGCCAAACGGGAACGGCACATTATCGAGCTTCGCTTCTATGAAGGCAAGACCCAGATGGAGGTAGCCGAGGAGATCGGAATCTCCCAGGCCCAGGTCAGCCGGCTGGAAAAAAATGCCCTGCGCAGTATGCGAAATTATCTGAAAAATTAAATTCAAAAAATGCGACAGGATGTATTTTTCATATCCTGCCGCATCCTGTTTCATTTCCGTTATTTTAACGCCTTCTCGATCTCCTCGATCACAATGCGAAGTGCCTTAAGTCTTGCATACTTCTTATCCACCGATTCCAGAATGTGCCACGGAGCATACGTTGTACTTGTCTTCTGCAGCATTTCATCCACTGCAATCTCATACTGATCCCATTTCTCACGATTTCTCCAGTCCTCATCTGTGATCTTCCACTGCTTCTCCGGATTGCTCTTCCTGTCATTAAATCTGGCAAGCTGGGTATCCTTGTCGATCTGTACCCAGAACTTCACGATCACTGCACCCCAGTCTGAAAGCTCCTTCTCGAATTCATTGATCTCATTATATGCACGCCGCCAGTCATTCTCACTGCAGAAGCCTTCCAGCCTTTCCACCATCACTCTTCCATACCAGGTACGGTCAAAAACAGCAATATGCCCATCCTTCGGGAGTCTTGTCCAGAAACGCCACAGATAATGCCGTGCCTTCTCGTGCGGCTCCGGGCTTGCGATAGGATGTACCTCAAATCCCCGCGGATCCAGAGCCTCTGTAATACGCTTGATATTGCCGCCCTTTCCTGCTGCATCCCAGCCTTCATAAGTAATGATCACAGGAACCCTCTTTCTGTAAAGACGGTTGTGAAGGCTTCCAAGCTTCGCCTGCAGCTCCTTGAGTTCTGCCTTATACTGCTCATCATCCACTTCTTTTTTGTCCAGGGAGATTTCAGCAAGCCTCGGCATCTCCACCAACGGAAAAACATTCTGCAGAATCGGAACGGAATGCTTACTGTTTTCCATGGCGATCTCGATATTACTGATCATCGTTTCCAAAACCTGAAGCTCTGCCCATTTCCGGTCACTGGCATCTACGATATACCACGGTGCTGAGGAACTATTGGTGTCTCGCATATACTGATCAAAAACCTTCCTGCATTTCTTATAATGATCATTTTGCCAGAGATCATATTCATTCACCCTCCAGCGTGTATCCTTGCTCTCCAGGAGAATTTCCATACGCTTTTCCTGTTCCCTGCGGTCGATCTGCATAAAAAATTTCAGGAGGACATATCCGTTATCCGTCAGCTGACGTTCAAATCTGCGAATGCTGTCAACCCGCTTCACATAAGCATCGCCTTTCAGTTTCTTATCCAGACGTTCGCGGCAGGTCTGATCCATCCATCCGGAATCCAGAAATGCAAACTTGCCATTTTCCGGAATTTCCCTGAAATAGCGATACAGAAAAGGCTTTCTCAGGTCTTCCTCCGTAGGTGCCGCCATGGTTGCCACTTTAAAGAAACGTGGATCGATATTCTTGATCACCTTACTGATAACGCTGCCCTTTCCGGAAGCTCCCCATCCCTCAAACAAAACCAGTACAGGGATCTTATGCTCCTTCAGTGCCATCTGCAGCTCGTATAATTTCGCTCTTGCGCTGCAGAGCCGTTCCTTGATATCATCCTTTTCCGGAATCTGCTCCGGCTTCCAGTTTTTCAACATTTGCATCGTCCTTCCTGAAATTATTTGAATATTCATATTATATCACATTTATATATGTTTTACGATGAATTTTTTTATAAATGAATGATATTTTTTAATTTCAGCCCTGAAAAATCCAATCCAGGCTATTGACATTTTCCATGCTGATACATACAATAGATGCGCCTGTTGTCATTTTTTCAATTTCAATAAAAGTAACGAAATAAGTTGCTGTTCACAGGCAATGTTCCTCGAACAGTAACCAAAATAAAGCTGTACCGGTACAGCAAAAAACAAGGAGCAGATCATGAAACTTACAGAAGAACTTCTGAATGAAATGGAACAGAAAAAAGAACTCTACGGGGACGGCATCATCATGCCTGACGGGAATTACTGTCTAATCCAGGACGGACACTTAAAAACCCTTATGTCCCTTTTACCATATACAGAAAATGAAATCTGGAAGATGATCCCGGATAACGATTCCGCACTCTTCTGGCTGGTAGAAAAAACAGGCTGTGTCCTGACAGACGTAAATTCTACGATCGGAATGAAAATGACTCCCCGGCAGCAGGAAACCTTTGAGGCACTTTCCAGCCGGGGAATCGTTTCCAGTGAATATTATGACCTTACCAAACAGCGCGAAAAGGCTCACGCGCTTCAGTCATCATAGCCTTCCAGGAAGGAATGCTTCACGCCATCCTTCTTATAGGCGATCACTGTATGAAGATTGACATTCTCCACACTTCTAAAAATATTACTTTCAACATGAGGATTGACCTTCTTAAGCTCTGCGATCAGATTTTTGATCTCCATGCGCTTGGAAACACTGGTACCGTCTGTACGGCAGGTGGTACAGGTATCTGTAAACTTACAGGCGCACTGGATAAAATGCAGGTCATTATAATCTCTCCAGTGCTTGATATCGGCCTCCCGGATCAGATACATCGGACGGATCAGCTGCATCCCCTCAAAATTCGTACTGTGAAGCTTCGGCATCATAGTCTGTACCTGAGCTCCGTAAAGCATTCCCATAAGAATAGTCTCGATCACATCATCATAATGATGCCCAAGTGCAATCTTGTTGCAGCCCAGCTCTTTTGCTTTACTGTAGAGATAGCCTCTTCTCATGCGGGCACAGAGATAACACGGTGATTTCTCCACATTATAGACCGCATCAAAGATCTCTGTATCAAATACGGTGATCGGGATTCCAAGGAGCTTTGCATTGTGCTCGATCACGGTACGGTTAGCTTCATTATAACCAGGATCCATCACAAGAAATACAAGCTCAAACGGAAACTTGTTATGTCTTTTCAGCTCCTGAAACAGCTTCGCCATAAGCATGGAATCCTTGCCGCCAGAGATACAGACTGCAATCTTGTCTCCTGGCTTCACAAGCTCATAATCATTGATCCCTCTTGCAAACCTGGAAAACAGCTGCTTGTGGAATTTCTTGCGGATACTCAGCTCGATATCCGCTCTCCGCTGCTCCAGTGCAGCTTTTTCATCCACGTCACTGTCCTCTTTATTGGACATTTCTTTCTGCATCTGAGCAAAAAGCCATCCTGTATAGCCCCCCTTTAAGCTGAGGGCAGGGATACCTTTTTCCCGAAGTGCCTGTGCTCCCTCCTGGCTGAAAAGGCCTCTGGTACAATAAAGAACCGGAATCCTGTCTCCTTTCAGTTCCCCGGCACGTTCCATAAGCTCCAGCTCCGGAACAGAGATCGCTCCGGGGATCATTCCATATTCAACCGTTACCTTATCACGGGTATCTACCAGAAGATATTTTTCCCTCTCTTTTTCTATCTGGTCAAAAGAAATCTCCAGTGTTTCTTCACTCATGCTGTTTTTATTCCTTTCCTTACAGCTCCTCTCTGATCGTGCCGTCACAGGCAATGGTCACTACCTGCCATGGAATCATCTTTCCACTTCGCTGCATAGCGCGGATCACTGCATTCTCAATGCCTCCGCAGCAGGGAACCTCCATGCGGACAATCCGGATACTACGGATGGAATTGTTCTGTATGATCTCCGTAAGCTTATCTGCATAATCTCCTTCATCAAGCTTGGGGCATCCAATCAGTGTTACGTGATCCTTCATGAATTTTTCATGAAAACCTGCATAAGCATACGCTGTGCAGTCAGCCGCGATCAGAAGCTGTGCATTTTCAAAATATGGTGCATTTACAGGAACTAATTTGATCTGTACCGGCCACTGGGCCAGACGGCTTTGCTGTGCCATATTCCAGACTGTCGGTTTCTCTGATAAACCCGGCTGTTCCTGCTTTGGTTTCAGGCTTCTTGCCATACTTCCAGGACATACATGCGGTGTCCCTGGATTTTTCGCTTTGGAAGCCATTGTTTTTCTCAGCTTCATTCTTTCTTCTACTGCTTCCGCATCATAATCTGCTGCTTCACGCTCTATAATACGGATTGCATCTGCCGGGCAGGCCGGAAGGCAGTCTCCCAGTCCATCACAGTAATCATCCCGGAGCAGTTTCGCCCTGCCATCGATCATGGCAATAGCCCCTTCATGGCAGGCAGCTGCACAGGCTCCGCAGCCGTTACATTTCTCTTCATCAATGTGTACGATCTTTCTTATCATAATATCATCTCTCCCTGATTTCTATATTTCTTACAGTTGTTATCTGTTTTACATTATATAAAAATCAGCGAAAACACTCCGTAACATATGTTACGTTCAGAGATAAAGTTCAAATTTTTCCTGATCCGTTACAAAAATCTGCCGCCTGGATAATTTCAGAATTCCTTCTTCCTGCATTTTTCCCAACTCCCTGGAAAGTGACGGTCTTGTGATATTCAGATAATCTGCCATCTCTTCTCTGGACAGATTCATATGGATCACGCCTTCACTATCCTGACACTCCATGAGAAAACGGACAATCCTCTCCCTCAGGGTACCACTTCCCAGAATCCGAAGCTTCTGGTTCATATTGTAAGCCTTCTCTGCAAAAACCTCAAGAAGATTTTCACGGAGCTTCCTTCCCAGCTCATCCTCCCTTCCGGTAAAGATCCGGTTATCCAGCACCAGCACCAATGTCTTCTGTGCAGCTTCCACATACATATCATAGGAAGCTTTTCCCATAAAAGCGTAAACCTCCCCGAACAGGGCACCGGGCATTTCCAGCTGCGTCAGCAGGATTCTTTTCCCCGAAAAAGTATCTTTCGCAATGATCACACTGCCACTAAGAAGAACATATACGGCTGCTGGTCTGTCCATCTCCTGAAAAATCCTCTCTCCCCTTAAAAAGGACCGTACCGTCCCTTCCCTTACCAGCAGCCGTTCCAATTCATCCTCTTTTAAATTTCTGCATAATCTGCTTCTCTTCAAAACATCCAGAAGCTCTCTTTTCTCTCTGTCATTCATGTTTTCACCTCATCCCAATACAAGCTTTTACCATATTTCTGCTGCAGCTGTCAACTTTGGTTCACACAACCTGTACTTTTTTCTGAAAATAAGTTATAATAACCCTTGTTATGACTATTCGGCAGATCACATTCTGCCAGACAATATATTACCAAGGAGGATACCGGAAATGAAAACCCAGAACCAGGCTCTGCTTTCTGAAAAAGTGCTGACTTCCCGCCCAACAGACATCATTGCGGGATTTCCTGTACGTCCCGGTTTTTTTGAATTGAATGGTGCAACTCCGCTTTCCAACGGAGTTAATTTCACTGCACATACCCGTCATGGTACATCCTGCGAGCTTCTTCTTTTCCATTCCGGAGAGGAGGAACCCTTCGCAGTTCTTCCCTTCCCAAATGCCTGTCGTATCGGCGATGTCTACTCCATGATCGTCATGGATCTTGACATCGAAGACCTGGAATACGGATACCGCGTTGACGGTCCGTATGAGCCCGAGAAGGGGCACATTTTTGACAAGACAAAGGTTCTTCTCGATCCTTATGCAAAGGCAGTTGCAGGTCAGCGCGAATGGGGCCAGAAGAAGATCGGAAGCTATCATGCCCGCGTTGTACGTGATATCTTTGACTGGGAGGACATGCCACAGTCAACACGTAAGATCAGCGACCTTATCATCTATGAACTTCACGTCCGCGGATTTACCCAGGATTCATCCTCCAGGGTTAAGCACCCGGGAACCTTTGCCGGTCTGAGAGAAAAAATCCCGTATCTTAAAGAGCTTGGGATCAACGCAGTAGAGCTGATGCCAATCTTTGAATTCGATGAGAACATGAATGCCCGTACCGTAGACGGAAAACGGCTTCTGGAATACTGGGGATATAATTCCGTTAATTTCTTTTCCCCGAATACCAGCTACGCTTCCAGGCCCGAACATAACTGTGAGGGAACCGAGCTGAAGGAACTGATCCGCGAGCTTCACGAAAACGGGATCGAGGTTATCCTGGATGTTGTATTTAACCACACAGCCGAGGGCAACGAGCTGGGCAAAACCTTCTGCTTCAAAGGCTTTGACAATAAAGTTTATTATATGCTCACCCCTGAGGGAAATTACTACAATTTCAGCGGCTGCGGAAACACCTTAAACTGCAACCACCCCATCGTCCGCCAGATGATCCTGGAATGCCTGCGCTACTGGACCATCAACTATCGTGTGGACGGCTTCCGTTTTGACCTTGCCAGTATCCTTGGAAGGCACGAGGATGGTTCCCCGCTTAATAATCCGCCTCTTCTGGAGCTTCTCGCCTATGACCCTGCACTTAGAAATGTCAAGCTCATCGCTGAGGCCTGGGATGCCGGCGGACTCTATCAGGTAGGTTCTTTCCCTGCCAGCCGCAGATGGGCTGAGTGGAACGGACGTTACCGCGACTGTCTCCGCTCCTTCCTGAAAGGTGACTTCTGGAATGCCTGGGATGCCGCATGGAGTATTTCCGGTTCCGGAGATCTTTACGGAGGCTTTTATTCAGACCATAACGACAATTATGCCGGCTACAACTCCTGCGTCAATTTTCTCACCTGCCACGATGGTTTTACCCTGTATGATCTTTATTCCTACAATGAGAAACACAACGAGGCAAACGGATGGAACAATACCGATGGTTCCAATGACAACCGGAGCTGGAATTGTGGCGAGGAAGGAGATTCCACCAATCCGGAAGTTCTTTCCCTGCGTTTCCGCATGATCCGCAATGCCTGCGCTGTACTGATGTCAAGCCGCGGAACGCCGATGTTCCTTGCCGGTGACGAGTTCGGAAATACCAAGCACGGAAACAACAACACCTACTGTCAGGATAACGAAACCTCCTGGATCAACTGGAATCTTCTGGAGAAGAATCATGATCTTTTCGAATTTTTCAAATTCATGATCCACTTCCGAAAAGCGCATCCGGTTATCTCCCGCCAGCTTCCGAATGCTGTATGTGGCATGGAAAATATCCACACTCATAATATCGATGCAAGGGACGTAACTATTCCAAGAGATGCCCATACTTTTGCCGTAAGCTTTGCAGGCTACGACAAATCCAAAGGTACAGATGATCTGATCTATATCGCGGTCAATGCGTACTGGGAAGATGTTACGATCACCCTTCCTGACCTTGCCCGCCCTGGCGCGTGGTATCTCTGCGTCAATACCTTCGGTGACGGAGAGGGCCGGTATTTCTACAATGAAGGAACGGAGCCGCGTATTGAACACGATTTCTGTATGCGCCCAAGATCCGTTGCCATTTTTACAGGACGTAATTATTAAAGGAGATTTTTAATGGAATTAAAAAACAGAACTCTGTCCAATTTCGCAGAGCTAGTACAGACAGGTGAATGCAAAAAATTCCGCGGGCGGCTCAAGGTCGGCGTTGACCTTGGCACGGCCAACACCGTCCTTGCTGTTGTTGACCGCAATAACCGCCCCGTTGCCGGAGCCTCCGCGCCTTCCCAGGCGATCCGTGACGGCGTGATCGTGAATTATTATGAATCCGTCCAGCTTGTGACCAGGCTGAAACAGGAGCTGGAGGAAAAGCTTGACACAGAGCTTCTCTACGGAGCAGCAGCCATCCCACCCGGAGTTTCCGAAGGAAGCGTCAAAAGCATCGGCTATGTTCTGGAAGGAGCGGGCTTTGAGGTCACAAAGATCGTGGACGAACCAACTGCTGCCGCTTCTGTATTAAAGATCACAGACGGCGCAGTTGTGGATGTCGGCGGCGGCACAACAGGCATCAGCATCCTGAAGGATGGCAAAGTGATCTACACAGATGATGAGGCCACAGGCGGCAGCCATATGACCATGACTGTTGCCGGACACTATAAAATTCCTTATGAGGAAGCTGAAATCCTTAAAATCACCCCTGAAAAAGAAGAGGAAATTTTTCCAGTGATCAAAGCTACCATAGAAAAAATGGCCGTTATCACCGAAAAATTTCTTCAGGGCTATCAGGTTCCGGAAGTTTATGTTGTAGGTGGGTCCTGCATGTTCAAGGAGTTCACAGCCGTATTCGAAAAGAAGCTGAAGCTTCCCGTATACAGGCCCGTGCATCCTCTCCTTGTCACACCGCTTGGCATTGCATACCACTGTGACCTTCCAAAAAGCTGAGCAGAACCACCTTCCCCTTAAAACTTTATATCACCTGTTTCTTCCGGTTCTCATCCTGCGGTTTTCAAGGAGGCAGACGACTTCGACCGAATCGGTAACAGGGAACATATCAACCGGCTGCATCTTTTTCACCAGGTAATCTCTCTTTGTAAGATAATCAAGATCTCTCGCCAGAGTCTCCGGGTTACACGATACATAGACAATCTTTTCCGGTGAAAGACTCAAAAGGGAATGCAGGAATTTACGGTCACTACCAGCACGGGGCGGATCCATGAGAACAACGCCAGCCTTCTCCCCCTCTGCTGCCAGTCCTTCCATAAACCAGCCTGCATCTCCCGAAACAAAACGGACATTGCGGATCTTATTTTCCCTCGCATTCATTCTGGCATCACGGATGGCATCACGGTTCAGCTCCACACCCGTCACATCCCTGGCCTTTCCTGCCGCAATGAGTCCGATGGTGCCTGTACCACAGTAGGCATCGATCACTCGCTCTTTTCCTGTCATTGCTGCAAATTCCATTGCCTTTCCATAGAGGATTTCTGTCTGCACAGGATTCACCTGATAGAAGGAGGACGGCGAAATACGAAATGTCAGTCCCATAAGACGGTCTTTAATGAACCCGGGGCCATAAAGCACGATGTTGCGTTCTCCAAGTACCATACTGGTCTGCCTGTCATTTACATTCAGAACAACTGTGGTTATTTCCGGATGTTCTTTTCTTAAAGCTTTCACAAAATTGTTCTTAGATGGAAAGATCGGGGAAGCTGCTACAAGCACCACCATGATCTCCCCCGTAGAAAAGCCGCTTCTCACAAGCACATGGCGAAGCAGGCCATACCCTGTATCCTCATCATAAGTCTTGATCTTAAAAGATTTCAGCATACTACGGACCGTGCGGATGATCTCCTGGCTCTTTTTATCCTCGATCATGCAATCATCCACCGAAACAATGCGGTGACTCTTTTCCTCATAAATTCCGGAAATAACATTTCCCTTTCTGTCGCGTCCAAAGGCTGCGTGGACTTTATTTCTGTAATAGTACGGTTCTTCCATACCGATGATCGGCTCAACCTTACCGAATTTATTCAGAAGCTTTTCCGTGTATCTCTGTTTTTTGCGAAGCTGTTCCCTGTAAGGCACGCCCTGATAGCGGCATCCTCCGCACTTCTTCGCAGCTGAACAGACAGTCTCTTTCTGTTCCATTGTTCTTTATCTCTCCTCTTTCATGGGCACAAAAAAGATGTTCCCAGTATTTTTACTGAGAACATCTTATCAGACCTTTACTGTTTTTACAAGGTTTCCAGGGAAATCCCTTAACCCTGATACGGCTCATTGAATACAAGGATATGTCTCTTTACATTCTCATATGTTCCCTGTACCATTGCCTCATTGAGATCAAAGAAATTATGCTTCTCTGTGGAAGCCATATATTTCTCCACATGGGCAGTCAGGCTGTTGAAGCTTGCTGTCGCAATATTTACCTTGCGGATACCAAGAGAAATCGCCCTCTGGAAATCTTTGTCTGTGATACCACTTCCACCATGAAGCACCAGCGGGATATCGACCTTTTCGTGGATCTTCTCCAGCACATCAAAAGCAAGTGTCGGTGCTACCGGATAATTGCCATGGGCATTACCGATGGCAACTGCAAGCGCATCAATTCCGGTCTCTCTTGCATAGATAACGGCATCATCCGGATCTGTACAGCGGATTCCATGGTCACAGCTTCCGTCCTCGCTTCCGCCAACCAGGCCAAGCTCAGCCTCCACAGTCGCGCCGTATTTCTGTGCTTTCTTTACAACCGTTTTTACCTTTTCAATATTTTCCTCAAAAGGAAGTGTGGAAGCATCCAGCATTACAGATGTGAATCCAAGCTCAAGAGCCTTGTCAACGGTCTCAAAAGTAAGGCCGTGATCCAGATGGACAGCCACATCCACCTTTGCCTCTTTCGCAGCCTGCACCATCATCGGCCCCATCAGATGAAGTGGGGAATTTTTGAGACGAACCTCCGCAATCTGAAGAATGATCGGTGTATCCAGTTCCTCTGCAGCACGGATCGCGCCTTTTACCATCTCCATACTGCCAACGCTGAAAGCACCACAGCCAATATTCTTCTCCTCGGCACGCTTCAGCAGCTCTTTCATTTTCACAAGTGCCATGATAAACCTCCTGTCCTGTTAATCGTACATTATCTCTAACCATTCAGCAGTCTGCTATTTTGCGAGGTACTGAACAGCTTCTATTATTTACAGAAAAAGCGGTGTCTACGCACTTCTGGCTGATACCGCTTTTCTGTCTGATCATATTTTTTTACAAGCCTGTTTTCTCTGCAATGAATTTTCTTGCGCGGATCGCATACTCAAGCGGGTTGGCCTTAGCCGGATCCTGCTCTGCCTCTACAACCATGTACCCTTCATATCCAGCATCCTCAAGAACCTTGAAAATCGGATCATAATTAATGCAGCCATCTCCTGGAATTGTGAACGCACCAGCTCTTACACCTGCAAGGAAGCTCATATTCTCCTTCTTAACCTGCTCCACAACCTCCGGACGGATATCCTTCAGATGTACATGTTTGATTCTGTGTACATATTTCTTAACAACCTTCAAAGGATCCTCTCCACAGTATGTAAAGTGGCCTGTGTCAAAAAGAAGGCTTACATATTCCGGATCTGTATTCTCCATCATGCGGTCAACTTCTTCAAGGCTCTGTACAACAGTTCCCATATGATGGTGGAAAGTAAGGGCAATACCATACTCCTCTTTTGCGATCTTACCAAGTTTGTTCATGCCTGTGCAGAAGGTATCCCACTCTTCGTCATTCATCACATATTTATGGCCGAAGATCGGAGTATCCAGCTGTCCCTGAACACTGTGACTCTGCTCGGAAGCGCCGATCACTTTCGCTCCCATAGCCTTCAGGAATGTAAGCTGTACACGGAACTCTTTCTCAACTTCCTCAAATGGTTTGGTGATAAGGAAGCTTGAGAACCACTGGTTACAAATCTCGACACCACGAAGCTCAAGAGCTTTCTTGAGAACTTCCGGGTCTTTCGGATATTTGTTACCAACCTCGGAGCCTGTGAAACCAGCAAGTGCCATCTCACTGACGCACTGCTCAAAAGTATTCTCTTTACCAAGGTCTGGCATATCATCGTTTGTCCATGCAATTGGTGCAATACCAAGTTTTACTTTATTCTTATCAAACATTGGTCAATTCTCCTTTATTATTTGAATTATTCCATAATCTCAGAAATCTTAACCGGTCTGTGCTCCTCGCTGGATTTCTTAGCTGCAAGACCCATTAATACCGGTTTCAGTCCGTCGTATACGTTGAGAGGTGTCTCTTTATCATTTACGATCGCATCGATAAATGCTGCAACTTCTTTGCCATAAGCATCCATGTATCTCTCAAGGAAGAAGAACATTGGTTTCTCGCCTGTAACACCCTCTGCATTGCTGATCACGGTAGAAGACTGGCTGTCATTTGCGATTGCAGCCATTCCGTCTGAACCAAATACCTCTGCTCTCTGGTCATATCCATAGGAAGCTCTTCTGCAGTTATCGATCACTGCAATTGCTCCGTTTTCCATCTGAAGTGTGATAACAGCTGTATCTACATCTCCTGCCTCACCGATAGCCGGATCAACAAGGTTTGCACTCTGTACATAAACCTCTGTTGCATCACAGCCTGCAAGATAACGAACCATATCAAAATCATGGATTGTCATATCCAGGAACATTCCACCGGAAACCTTAACATAATCAATGCTCGGCGGCTCAGGATCGCGGGATGTGATCTTGATGATCTCCGGTTTACCAACCTTACCAGCTGCAACTGCTTTCTGAAGAGACTCGAAGTTGTGGTCAAATCTTCTGTTGAAGCCTACCTGGTATTTCAGGTTTGTACCCTCAAGGGCTTCGATAACCTCTTTGATCTTGGCGATATCATGATCGATCGGTTTCTCACAGAATACGTGCTTGCCAGCCTTGATCGCCTCAACAGAGATCGGAGAATGTGTATCTGTAGAAGAACAGATCAGCACTGCTGAAATCTCAGGATCGTTGATGATCTCCTTATAGTCTTTCGTTGTGTGCTCAACGCCCATGCTCTTGGCCCATGCAGCTGTCTCGTCATTTAAGAAAGGATCTGCTACTGTCTTGATCACTGCATCCGGTACTCTTGTTGAGATACTGGTGATATGAACTCTTCCAATTCTTCCTGCTCCGATAATACCAACTTTAATCATCTTTTTGATCTCCTTTTGATTTATTTTCCCAATGTGTTCTCTTCGCGTGTCCGAACACGCTCTTTATGTTTAATATAATATCATCGTATGCCACAAATCGCAAGCCCTAATATTGTACAATATTACCATCTTTTTTCTATCAAAAATGACGAGAACTATTTTTAGCCAAAATATGTAATATTTTTAGGTCTAATTCACCATAATATATTCAACATATATTCATATTTCCCACTTTCTCATATGAGGAATTTGTCCCAAAAAAGAGACGCTCATCAGCGTCTCCTCTCAGGAATAGTATATTCATTTCTTATATATATTTCCGTAAACAGTTTCTCCCGATCCGGCTTCTCCCCATTGAACAGCAGACGGAAAAGGATCATCACAGGTTCGTAGCCCTGGATCCTGGCATCCTGGCCGATCAGAAAATGGATAAAGCCAGCTCTCATCAGTTCATAGTTCCGTCCCATAAAATCATTTGCCACCATCTTCACCTGACCTGTTTTTCCCGCTCCGGAAATAGCCTGGCAGACGCCCTCTTCACCATGAGAGGTAAGATAAATCCCACTGATATCCGGTACCTCTTTAAATATTTTCTCTGTAAGCTCTCTGGCACGGTCATTTTCCTCGAAACAATATTCCGGCCCGATGATCTCAAGCTTCGGATATTTTTTCTTCATCTCAGAGCAAAAGCCTGTCACACGGCTGCTGAGAGAAGTATTGGTCCTGTAACCGGAGATGACCGCAACCTTCCCGCTTCCCCCGGTAAGTTCTCCCATAAGCCCCGCTGCTGCACGTCCGCACTGCACACCATTCTGTCCAACAAAGCAGAGCCGCTTCGTACCCTCTACATCCGAAGTAAATGTCACCACCGGAATATGATATTCTTCCACAAACCGGTTGATCTCCTGCTTCACCTCTTCCGCCTCAAGGGGAACCATCGCAATGCCGCTGACCTCTTCCTGCCGCATCTTTTCCATGGCAAGGAGAACTTCACCCGCACTCTGATGATCAATGGTGTGGATCAGCACCGTACCTCCCAGATTATCAACCTCTGCCCTGGCTTCCCTGATTCCCCTCATAACTTCCTTCATAAAAGGGGTTTCAGCCCCCTGAAGGATCACGCCGATCTTGATATTATTTCTGCTCATGGACAGTGCACGCCCCAGCTGATTGGGTTTATATCCCATCTCCTCTGCAATTTTACGTATCCGCTGCGCCACCTCCGGCCGGATTCTTCCTCTGTTATTCAGTGCCCGGTCAACCGTTCCTCTGGAAACACCGGCAGCTTCTGCAATCTGTCTTATGGTAACTCCCATGCTCCTGTTCCTCGTCTTTCTGCAAAGCGGATCTTCGCATTCTCCCTTGTCACTTGCTTCCACTTTCCTTCCATTTCCTATGATACACCGGAACCCTTCCGGTATTCCGCCGGACTCATCCCGGTGATCTTCTTAAAGGTTTTGGAAAAATAATGATAATCTCCAAATCCGGAACGCCGGGCTACATCCTTCACCCTGCAGTTAGTCCCGGAAAGAAGCTTCTTCGCACAGTCAATACGAAGCTCCTGCACATAATTCGAAAAACCGATCTTCATCTCCTGCTTGAAAAGATAGCTTAAATATGCCGGATTCACTTCTGCCGCATCTGCCGCATCCTGAAGGCTGATCGGCTCTTCATAGTGCTCCCTGATAAATGCAAGTGCTTTTCTCACAGTGGAAGAAAGCCCTTCCGGAACTTCCTCCTCTCCTCCGGCAAAAAGCTCTGCAATACAGGTGCTTCCTTTTTTTCCGAATTCCTCAATATCTTCAATCTCATCATACCAGCCGGGTTCCTTCTCGATTCCCGCCGTCTGGTTCATCTTTTTCAGCCACTGGATCAGAATTCTTCCATCTGTATAATTTTTCCCGGCCTCCGCGAGAACCTGGTTCCACAGCTCATCTGCCTTTCTCCGTTCATTTCCATTTTTCATGGAAAGAATATTCTCCGACAGTTTCTTCGCACTATCCGGCAGGACACTGTCTGCTTTTTTTCCGCCTTCAAAATAGAGAATATCTTTTTTCTCATAAAAATGAAGCTTCATCATCTCCCTGGCCTGCTGATAAGCCTGACGGATTCCTTCTTCCCCCATACAGACACTGCTGACACTGATCCCGAAATCGAAAAGGTTCTCCTGGCAATGCCGGTAACAGGCCGCTGCCGCTTCCGTTAGTCTCTGCTGCATAACAGATGTCCGGCAGTCTTCTGTCAGATCCAGAAAGCAGCAGAAAATCCCAGCCCCAAGGTAGATCACCTCGGAAGCTTCACCCTCCGTTCCCAAAAGTTCTTCTGTCCGTTCCAGAAGCCTGTGGCGGAAATGGTGGGAATACTGTTCGACTTCAAGAGGAGTCCACTGTTTTTCCCTCTCAGCCCACTTTTCCATAAACATGCAGATCACAGCACTGTTAAAATACTTTCCCATGATTCCGGCCTCGATCCGTTTCTCCTCACGAACCTGTCCCTTCAGGGTTCCGGAAATCAGTCCGTTGAAAAAATAATATTTCAGTGCATGGCTTCCCAGTCGGATCAGCTTCCTCGCCTGAGCCTGTTCCTGGCTTTTTCTCTTCCGTTTCTCAATCAGACGGGCGGATTTTTCCAGAGTTTCATAAAGGCTGTCCTCGTCCAGGCTGTTCTTAAGCATGTATTCATCTGCGCCAAGGCGCATGGCCTCTTTTACATATTCAAAATCATCATGACAGCTAAGCACTATAATATAGATATCCCTGTTTTCTTCCCTGATCCTCTGGATCAGCTCGATTCCATCCATTACCGGCATGGACAGATCTGTCATAAGCACATCGATCCTTTCTCTCTGAAGGAAGGTATATGCCGCCTCCCCGTCCTCCGCATCATCCACGATCTCATAGCCTGCCTTCTCCCAGGAATCCAGCGTCTTTAAATAGCTTCTTACAAGAAAATCATCGTCTGCTACAAGTGTTCTGTACATCCATTTTCCTCCCTTCTTCCGGTATATCATAAATCGCAGGCAAAAAGACAGTAACTGTCGTACCATCACTGCTGCTGTCGTATTTCATTCCGCCCTCCGCACCATAATACAGCTCCAGGCGTTCTTTTACATTCGGAACTCCCACCGCTGAAAGTCCGTTTGTTTTTTTTTCACGGCTGTTAAAAAGATTCCGGATCTGTTCCTCCGTCATTCCGCGCCCATTATCAGTCACAACAAGAATCAGCCTTCCCTCTTCCACGCTTCCGCTGATCCATATCTTACCACTCTGTTTCTTGATATCAATTCCATGGAGAAGGGCATTTTCCACAAGGGGCTGAAGGATCAGTCTTGGAATATAGCAGCTGTACGCTTCCTCAGAAATATTATACTCCACCTGGAAGCTTCCCTGATAGCGGAAATCCTGAAGATGGATATAATTTTTCAGAATGTGGATCTCATCCGCCACGGAGAGAAAGCTCCCTTTTTTATTGATGCTGGCCTGAAGAAGCTCCACGAAATCCCCGATCAGCCCGGCCAGCTCCTTCTCCCCTTTCAGAAATGCGGCAAATTTAATGGAATTCAGTGTATTATACATAAAGTGTGGCGTGATCTGATACTGCAGTGCCTCCAGCTCTGCATCCTTTTTCAGCTGTTCCTCTTCGATCACCTTCGCGATCAGATCCTCAATATAGTCTAACATATGATTGAACTCTTTTCCAAGAGTTCCGATCTCATCTGCAGTCACCACTTCCGTCCGAAGACTTAAATCTCCCTCTCCAACTCGTTCCACTGTATCTGTCATGGATCTCAACGGCCCGCATACGATCCTTGAAAGCCATAGAGCCAGCACCACTGCCGTCACAAAAAATACGCCGAAAATCCCGATAAGGAAAATCCTCATCTCAGAAAGGCCGATCAGCACCTCCTTCTTCGACACCTCCAGATACAGCCCGCAGCTGGAAAAGCTGCCTCTGCTGAAAAACGAGATCACACCATTTTTTTCAAAATATCCATTTTCGGATGGAACATCATTGCCTGTAAGTTCTGAAAATGTTTTTCCAAGATCGCTGTAATCTCCGGATGTAATGATCTCATTGTTTCCGTCTACAAACAGGATCTTCCCGATCTTGTCATCGTTGAGCACTTCCAGATATTCGTAGTATATGGTTCTCTCCTTGACATCTGCTGCCACATACCCAAGTACATCTCCATTGTCATCCTCCACCTTCTGGGCAACAGAAAGGACGCTGTTTTCTTCATGGATCAGCGATTCCAGCACTGTGGGAAAAGAACTCCTGTCCTGTGCTTCCTTAAGCTTCTGAATATCATTCTCGTCAAGGCTCTGCTTGTTTACCGGAAATTCCTCAGAGGTCACTGCCATTTTTTCCTCCGGAAAAACAAAATACAGAGAATTGATATCCTTATATTCACGGCTGTAATTCCTCAAAAGCTCAGCCATCACATCCAGACTTTCCTCGTTTTTTGTGCTGATATAGGACCTGGCATTTTCCCGGAGCGTTTCATCCCAGGCCGCTCTTGTGTCTACGTAGTAGATCTCCTTCATAGATTCGTCCAGATTTTTCACGGTCTGCTGCATCCGGCCATAAAGTATCCCGGAATAATTTTCTTCGATCATTCCTGCTGCCCTGAGATAAAATACCAAAGTAATGGAACATGCGGTAAACATGGTAACTGCCAGGATCGCCAGCAGGATCTTTCCCCGAATACTCTTTAACATAAGGCTCCTCCCTTCTGTCAGACGGATGTTTGCACTCCGCACTGCTGTCTGCCCATAAACGCAGGAAACAGCAGGAGTGTTCCACCCCTGCTTTTTCCTGGTTCTGGTTGAATATATGCTTTACAGATTGATCATAACTGCCCCTGCGCCTCGCGCTCTGTAAGTTCCTTCATGATCGCCGGGTACATCTTATCAAGCTTATATCCAAAAAGTGTTACAATGATCACTGCCGCAATAAGGATCGGTCCAAATTTGTAAAGAGAAACGATCATCTCAAGTGCTGTCTCAGGCTGTGTGGTCATTCCTGCTGAAGAGCTTACATATCCGGAGCTGCTTAAAAGCCCTGTGATCACTGCAGATGCAAGACCTGCGCCAACCTTTGTTCCAATGGAACCACCTGCAAAGATCAGGCTCTCCTGACGGATGTGGTTTTTCCACTGTCCAAACTCTACAACATCACCTACCATACTGAACACAACTGCGTTGAGTGGTGCAAGTCCGATGGCACGTGTTACACAGCTCATAACCATGAAACCGAAGCTGTATGGATTCAGGAAGAACAAAAGCTGTCCGCCAAGTGCGATAAAACCACCGACAAATGCAATATTTCTTTTTCCGAATTTCTTAATTAACGGTGAGCAGACAAAGATTCCTGCTACCAGCACCAGTGTCTCTGTAAGGTACAGTGCACTGTACATCCATGTGTCATTATCAAAAATATACTTGCAGTAGTAAGGAAGAATGGTTCCTGTAATCGTAAAAGATACACTCTGTACTGTCCACAGAAGCATAACTGCCCAGAAATACTGATTTGTGAAAAGTGCTTTCAGCATGGTAGGAACCGGAAGCTTCTCATCTTTCTTTCTTGCCTCGATCTGAACCTTCTCCTCACATTTGAAGAAGCACAGAAGCAGAAGTATCAGTGCAAGCACAGCCCATACAGCCATAACCTTGATCCATGCAGCCTGGTCGTTTCCAACAAGCTTTACAAGCGGAAGTGTACAGGTTGCTGCGATGATTCTTCCGAGAGGGGAAAGTCCCATTCTCATAACGCTGAGTTTATCCCTCTCTGATGATTCACGGATCATCATTGTGGAAAGACTTCCGTACGGAAGGTTGATCGCGGTGTAGCATACAGTTGTGCAGAAATTATAGGTTACAAACAGATACAGGAACTGAAGTGTTCCGGTTGTCTGCGGCACTGTAAAAAGCAGTACTGCTGAGAGTGCAAACGGAACGCTCATCCATAAAAGCCATGGTCTTGATTTACCCCACTTGGAATTGGTCCTCTCTACTATTACTCCCATTACCAGATCTGAAAATCCGTCAAAGCATCTGGAGATCAGCATTACAAGTCCGACTGTCGCTGCACTGATTCCTACATAATCTGTATAAAACAGTGTCAGCAGTGTTCCGATCATTCCGAACACGATATTGCATCCCACATCTCCTCCAGCATAACATAGTCTCGTCGATACCGAAAGTTTTTTCTTCTCCATCTTATTGTCCCGCCCTTTCATTTGTTTTTGTTTTTTTTCGTTTCCGAATTCCTTTTGATGATTATATTTTATCGAAAATGCAGGATTATCAAAGTGTAAGAAATTTTAGTTTTTTCGGTATTATTTTTACCTGTCTGTTAAATCTGTACCAAAGTTGTTTTTCTTCTTTTTTTCTGTGTTCTATCTTTATGTTTTGTGTTTTATTTTTGGATATATTCAAAAACAGTATCAGGATTTTTTTATATAGTCGTCAATATTTTCTATAGTAAGCACCTGGGAATCCAGGATTTCATCCTCTCCTGTTCCATTTCCATCCAGATCATTTACAATATAACGGATCGTCTCATAGCCGATCTGATAGCCGGACTGTGCCCCCAAAGCTACGATCCTGCCCTCCTGGACGGCCTTCAGGGCATCCTCCTGGGCATCTACGGAAACAATGGAGATTCCTTTCCCTTCCATAGCTTCGGAAAGCCCCAGAGCTGTCACGGCACTGGTTGTCATGATGCCATCAAGATCAGGATATTTCGCAAGGATCTCGTCCACATCTTTCTGGGAAACCCGCATATTACTGTAGCCGTTGCGAACCATCTTTATAGTGATCCCAGGCTCTTTTTCCATATATTTTTCAAACCCGGTTACACGCTTTTTGTGTCCGGCCTGCTGAAAGTTTCCGGCGATCACGCCGATGTTTCCTTTATGATCCAGTGCTTCGGCAAGCTTTTCCCCCAGTTCATAGCCCAGCTTTTCATTGTCGATCCCAATATAAGGCACATCAGAATCTTCCAGAGGAGTATCGCAGGCATATACAGAGATTCCTTTTTCTCCGGCCTCTGTCACATAAGCCTCACTGTCATAGGAGTTTATAGGAGAAACCGCCAGTGCCTGGATATCCGTTTTCAGAAGATCCCGTATCATATTTTTCTGGACGTTTTCTTCGGTCTCAGCATCTGGAGACAGGATCACCACCTCCACATCAAATTTTTCCGCCGCATCTTCCATTCCATCACAGACAGACAGCCAGTATTCACTGCTTTTTGATTTTGTAACGACACCGATGGTGATCTTGGATGCTTCTGCTTCTTTTTCTGACGGACCGCAGCCGGAAAGGCTTCCAAGGCACAACGCCGCCGCCAGAATACAGATGATTTTTCTTCTCACTTAAGGTCTTACCTTCCTTTCCTCTGCAGCAATGCCAAAAAGACCCCGGATCCTTTTTTCTCCGGTCCGGAGTCTTTGCTCTTCTGGCAAAATTGATGGGATATCTGGTTATTTACCAGAGTTTTCTGTAAATTTCCTTTACCTCTTCTTCTGTTACATCACGCATGGTGTTCTGCGGACTTCCGCTGTCCATTGCATCATGCGCCATTTTATCAATGACCTTAAAGAATTCTTCTTTATCAATGCCAAACTGCTCCAGGGACGGAGTATCCAGCTCATTTACGAGTGCTTCCACTGCTTTCAGGAATTTCTCCGCTGCTTCCTGGTCAGAATCCGCCGCATCTGCTACTCCGATATTACGGCCAAGTGCCCCGAATCTGTCATATGCTCCGGGAAGTGCGAAGGTAAGGCACTCTTTGAGAAGCATGGCATTGGAAAGTCCGTGTGCCACATGGAACAGAGCACCGATCGGACGGCTCATTCCGTGGATAATGGTAACGGATGCATTGTTGAATGCGATTCCGGCCTCAAGAGCCGCTACAGACATCTGCACACGTGCTTCCTCGTTCTTTCCGTCTTTGTATGCGATTGGAAGATATTTGAAAATCCTCTTCACAGCAGATACTGCAAAGGTATCGGAAAGTGTCTGCGCTTTTCTGGATGTATAAGCCTCCACGCAGTGGCAGAGTGCATCAAGTCCAGTTGCTGCTGTGATCTTAGGCGGTGCTGTCATGGTGAACTGCGGGTCAATAATGGCAAGATCCGGCATGAGAACTTTGCCTTTGAGAAGCATTTTGATATCTTTCTTTGTGTCAGTGATAATGGTAAACTGAGTTGCCTCAGAGCCGGTTCCTGCTGTGGTTGGGATTGCTGCCATCGGAGGCATTTTTACATCGATCACTTTTCCCATGTAATCAGAAATATTTCCTCCATTTACAGCCAGAGAGCCAATGGCTTTCATGGAATCGATAGGACTTCCACCGCCAAGTGCCACCAGGAAGTCACATTTTTCATCTTTATAAAGCTTCAGACCTTTTTCGATCATGGTATCTGTCGGCTCACCGCAGATATCAGAATAAATGCTGTATTCGATGCCCTGATTTGCCAGAGCCTTCTCAACTTTTGCACAGTTTCCCAGGTCGATCATTACTTTATCGGTTACGATCAGAGCTTTTTTTCCCAGGAGTTTCAGTGCGCCTTCTGCCATATCCAGTGCCCCGGAACCGGAAATAATTTCTCCAGGTACAATAAATTCTCTTGCCATTGTCAAAATCTCCCTTCAGTCAGTACAATCTCTTTCATAATCGCAGCAGGCCTGCCACTGTCCACTCCTCCATGGACAGCAGCCTTCTCCTCATCCTGCTGCCTGTTATTTACAATCTCCGTTTTTAAAACTCTGCATCATGAAGCCAGGTATATCTCTCATCCTCGCAGCGGTCTGTCTGCAGCCACGGATTTCCATCAATATGGCGGATCATCCAGCATGTGTACATCTGATATCCAGGCGCAACAGCCTGTGGATGAAGCTCGCCGCCGGGAATTGCAGAAAAGCTCTCGTCTGTACTCTTGAATACCTGATCTCCTACAAAGCTTGCTCCGAATCCTTCCGGATGGTCGAACTTGAAGAAGTATGTCTCCGGCTGCGGATGTCTGTGCGGCAGATATCCGGACCAGTTTCCTCTGTCATTGAGAACCTCACCAAGTACCATATTGGAATCCGGTGAAATATCATGATCAAAAATAGTATTTACTCTTCTCTTGGCAACGTTTCCGAATTTGCCTACGCTGGAATATCCCCACGGAGCATCTTCCGGTTTGTAGAGTCTTGCACCAAAATCCTTCTCGTTCTTTGTACACTGGACAAGGATCTGTGACTCAGCGTTTGCAACGACTGTAATCTCAGTTCCTGTGCATCCGTGAACACACCATGGCCCCTCTGTAAATACGTCTTTTCTTGTTGCTGCCTGTTCGTTTCCGTTCCATTTATAAGTAATGTTTCCGAAGAGGAGAAGAACTGCTGTCTCCTCACCCTCTCTTAAAAATGTTCTTGTCTCTCCTGCTTTCATACGGTAAACACGGATGTCCATCATCATGGCCTTGTACTCATTATCGTATGTTGTAAGAATTTTCTCGCCTTTTTCGTCATATTCCGGATAACCAAATACTTTACTCATTTCCTTACCTCCCAGATTAGTACAGTCTTGCCTCTTCACGGCCTTTCATAACTCCCTCGCAGGCCTTTCTTACGCTTTCTTTCTCAGATGTTGTCGCAATTCCCACATCCCACCAGGACTCATATCCGTCCGTCATGGTCTTCGGGATAACTTTGAGATCAAAGAGGCATGCAATCTCCTGTTTCTTGGCATCTTCCAGAGCATCGATGAGTTCCTGGATGGTACGGCAGGTGTATGTTTTCAGGCCATAGCCTTCGCCAACTTTTGCATAATCTACAGGGATCAGGTCTCCGGTCGGCTTCTTGCCATCTGTGTAACGGAACTCTGTTGCAAGGCTTCCGATTCCGTGGTTCATCTCAAGGTTGTTGATGCAGCCAAATCCGCAGTTATCAAAGATCATGATGTTGACTTTCTGTCTCTCCTGCATGATGGTCATGATCTCGCTGTGGAGCATCTGGAAGCTGGAGTCTCCAACTACGCAGTATACTTCATTATCCGGCTCTGCAAATTTCACGCCAAGGGTAGCGGCAACCTCATAGCCCATGCAGGAATATCCGTACTCAGCATGGTATCCACCACGTTTGTCTGTTCTCCACATACGCTGCATACAGCTTGGAAGAGAACCGCCTGCTGTGATGATCGTTGCGTCTTTGTCGATTGTTCTGTTGATCGCAGCAAGTGCTGCTGTCTGTGTGATCTTTCCGTTTGTAAGCTTTACATACTCCGGGATGGTACGTGGATCTCTTGCCTTGATCAACGGCTCAAAATCATCTCCTGTATACTCGATACTTCCAAGACGCTCCATCTCTTTATCCCATGCATCTTTTGCTTTCTCGATCTCATCCGTATATGCAGATTTATATCCTCTTGCACGAAGCTTCTCTGCAAGTGCTTCTACGGTAACCTTTGCATCGCCGACTGCTTTTACTGCATCCATCTTGTATGCATGGAATCTGCAGTTGTTGATGCTTACGAACTGAACATCCTCATTCTGGAACAGATGCTTGGAGCTTGTTGTAAAGTCAGACATTCTGGAACCGATGGAAATTACCACATCTGCATCTTTACCGATGATATTGGAAGCATAGGTTCCTGTTACACCAATACCGCCAAGGCAGTACGGGTTGCTGGACTGGCAGGCACTCTTTCCGGCCTGTGTCTCTCCAAACGGGATCTTGAACTCCTCGCAGAATTTCTCAACCGTTTCTCCTGCCTCTGAGTAACGGACACCACCACCGACAACGATAAGTGGTTTTTTAGCTCCCGCGATGATCTCTGCCACATCCTCAAGCTCTTCGTCTACTGCAACCGGTCTTGTGATTCTGTGTACTCTCTTCTTGAAGAAGTACTCCGGGAAGTCAAAGGACTCACCCTCAACATCCTGACAAAGTGCGATGCAGCATGCACCTGTTTCAGCCGGATCTGTAAGAACTCTCATGGCATTGATAAGAGCTGTCATAACCATCTCCGGTCTTGTGATTCTGTCCCAGTATTTGCAGACCGGTTTGAATGCATCGTTTGTGCTGATGGCAAGGCTGCTGCTCTGCTCCAGCTGCTGAAGAACTGGGTCTGGCTGGCGGGATGCAAAAGTATCTGCCGGGAATACAAGAAGCGGAATATTATTTACAGTAGCAGTTGCGCAGGCTGTTACCATGTTTGCAGCTCCAGGTCCGATGGAGGAAGCACATGCAATGATCTTCTTACGGTTATTCTGTTTCGCAAAAGCAGTCGCAACGTGGCACATACCCTGCTCATTTCTTCCCTGAAGGACTTTTAACTGGCCCGGGTTGGTATCCAGTGCCTCGCCAAGTCCTACGGCAATGCCGTGTCCGAAGATTGTGAAAAATCCTTCTACAAATTTTGTCTCCACTCCGTCCATGGAAACATACTGATTATCCAGGAATTTTACAATTGCCTGTGCAGTTGTCATTCTTACTGTCTTAGCCATTTTTTCCACTCCTTTTCTTTATACTCTTGCTATCATTTCGCCGAATTTTTCTTTTTCTTCTTTAATAAATGCGTGAACCTCATCCGGTCCCGGAAGGGAATCGGAGCAGTTATTGCTCTTAACCATCATGGATGCCTCAGCGGAACCGAATTCCAGGCAGTCGATGATCTCCCATCCCTGATACAGTCCATACAGGAATCCCGAGCCGTATCCGTCACCGCCGCCGAAACCTTTTCTTGCCTCAACCGGGAATGGCTTGATGCTGAATTTCTGTCCGTCGATGGTGTATGCTGTGGAACCTTTCATACCATGTTTGATCACAACGATCTTGGCGTTCTTTGCCTGCCAGTAAGCTGCGCTCTCCTCATCGGTCATGCCTTCTTTGATCAGCTTCTCTGTGAGGTCAAATTCTTCTCTGGAGCCCATGATGATGTCAGCTTCCTTGGCTACGATGGAATAGTAGATGGAAATCTCATCTGCGTTCTTCCAGTTGTATTCTCTGTAATCGATATCAAAGATGATTTTTGTGTTTACTTTCTTTGCAAGCATAACAGCTTTAATTGCTGCTTCTCTTGACGGGCTTTCTGCAAGGGCAGTTCCGGAAATAAGGATTGCTTTTGCATTCTTGATGTAGTCCTCATGGATATCGTCTACATGAAGCTGCAGGTCTGCGATGCGGTTGCGGTACATCAGGATACTACTTTCCTTCGGTGAAAGCATCTCGGTAAAGGTAAGTCCCAGTTTCTCCCCATTTGTACATTTTGTGATCTGTGAGGTGTCGATTCCTCTCTCATCAAAATAATCTACAACATACTCACCGAACTGATCATCAGAAACCTTTCCGATGAATCCTGCCTTCAGGCCATGTCTGGTAACACCTACGGCGATGTTTGCAGGAGATCCTCCTACGAATTTCTCAAACATATGCACCTTCTTCAGGGGTTTGAACTCTTCCTTCACCTGATCGTTGTAAGCAGGGTTGAAATCAATGGCCACTCTTCCAAGGAGTATCAGGTCCATTGGTCTGGATTCATCAAATTCGATATACTTCATGATCTTACCTCCGTTTGTTTGATGGTTTATTTTTGCTTCTTTTTTGTGTGTTTTTGCTTTGCGTGCTTTTGCTTTTATTGCGCGTGCTTTCTTGCGTGTTCCTTATGGTGTTAATATAGCACTCTTTTCCAGATTGAGCAAGTACTTCTTTTCACTTTCGTTGTTTTCTGTTATTCTGTACAATTTTATTCATTTTATTTTGGTAAAAGTGTCTATTATCAACATGTGCATATACGTGCTTTTATTTATAGCACGCCAATAGCACGCTTTATTGTAAGAACAAAAAAAGCTCTGACCATTTACAGTCAGAGCCTCTTTCAGCCATTGCAATGCCTCCGTCTTATTAATTTACATCATACCACCTTATAAAACCCCGGCATGTCCTGCATACTTTTCTGTGTGACCTTTTGCCGAACGGCCTGTCACAGATTATATTTGGTTTTGATCTTGATATCGGTAAAAAGATATTCCCGCTCCGGCCCCTGCCTCTTCATCAAAATATCCGAGAGGATCCTTGGCGGCTCATAGCCCTGGACATATCCATTCTGGTCAATGAGGAAATCAACGAAATCATTCTTCAGTGCACGTTCATTCCTGGGTGTCTGGTCATAGATCACAACATAGGGTCTGCGATCCAGGCTCAGCTTCTCAAAGGCTTTTCCCACACCTGCCTGCCCGCCGGATACCACCAGGATTCCGCTGATCCCGGAGGTACTCATCATGGTATTCTCTATAATATGCTCTACTTCTGCCGCCTCATCGAAACTTCCATGAACCCCTGCGATCTCCAGATTAGGAAAAGCTTTCTTGGCTTCCTCAACAAATCCATCCACCCGCTGGTTATCAACATGGTTACTGAAATATCCGGTGATGATAAGAATCTTTCCGCTTCCTCTGGTAAGCATCCCCAAAAGTCCTGCTGCTGTACGGCCACTCTTGCGGTTATCCATCCCTACGAAACATACTCTTCTTGTTCCAACGATATCAGAGTTAAAGGTAACAACCGGGATATTCTTCTCCTCAATAAGAAAATTCAGCTTCTCCCGGACAGCTTCACTGTCCACGGGCATCACTGCAAGGCCCCGTATTCCTTCTTTTTCCAGCTCTTCGATCGCCTGGAGCTGTTCTTCCTCATCAACAGACAGACCCTCTTTCAGAATCAGCTGGATCCCTTTTTCCTTAAGTTCCCATGCCGCCTTCTCAATGCCTCTGTTCACCTCCTGCATAAAGGAAGATCTGGCCAGCTGAGTGACAACACCAATCTTTATCTGCTGATCCTTCGCGCTTCTGGAACGTTTCCGTTCTTTCTGTACATATCCCATCTCTTCTGCCAGCCGGCAAATCCTCTCTGCCACCTCCGGATTGATCCGGCCTCTGTGATTTAATGCCCTGTCTACGGTTCCCCTGGAAACTCCTGCCTGTTCTGCAATCTGCTGTATCGTTACCGCCATAAATTTTCTCCTGCTTCCACCCTTATTACGTCACAGCTCAACTATTCTCTGCTGCAAATATTCTATATACATTTATATAGTCTTTTTGGAAATGTGTCAAGAGCATTATCCCCGTACAGTCACATGATAAGGTTACTGCTATTACTGTTCACTCCGTTCACAGTCACATGATAAGCTTCCATGTAAGAAACTCCTGTTTTTTCGCAAAGCTTTTTTACGCTTTCATATTCCGGATAAATATATTCTCGGCCATCAAAGGTGCAGACCTTCACCTCCACTTCTCCCAGTGGTGTCAGGACAGTGCGCTTTTCTCTTTTCAGGATGGTGCGCTCCATTTCCTGACGGCGGATTCCGATCGTTGTAGTCTCCTTAAAAATGATTCTTTCCATCTCTGAAGCCTGGTCTTTCTTACAAATAACTGTCAGAAGCCATGCCGGACGGTTTTTCTTCATAAATACAGGCATATAATTGGCTTCCCTGGCTCCTGCCTTATAAAGAATTTCCATTACATAACCGAGCGTTTCCCCTGTGCAGTCATCAATATTGGATTCCAGCTTAACAATGGTGTCAGTTTCTGCGTTCAAAACGTTCTCTCTCTCAGCCTCCCGGATCAGCATGGCCCGAAGGAGTCCCGGGCATTCGTACTGCCGTTTGCCCGCTCCAATACCAATCTTTTCCACCGTAAAATCCTCCGGAAGCTTCTCAGAGGTAAGAAATGCTGCAACGATGGCTGCTCCGGTGGGTGTTACCAGCTCTCCCTGGATCGGCGTAATGTGCAGCTTCAGATGATGAGCACTTACGATATTACTTACGGCCGGAACTGGAACCGGAAGGATTCCATGCTGGCAGCGGATGGTTCCGCTCCCCTCACAAATTCTTGGAACGATCACCTCTTCCACATCCAGGTCATCCATGCAGACTGCCACAGAAAGAATATCCACTATGGAATCCACCGCACCCACCTCATGGAAATGAACCTGATCAGCCGGTACATTATGGGCTTTTGCCTCTGCCCCGGCAAGGATGGTGAAAATTCTTTTCGCATAGGCTCTGGCACGCTCTGTCATATCTGCACGGTCAATGATCGTTAGGATCTCATTAAGGCCACGATGTTCATGATGATGGTGTCCATGATGGGAATGAGCCTCTGCCGTATGTGTATGAGAAGCATGAACCTTATCCGCATGTCCATGCAGATATCCCATATCATGGTCATGATTCTCGTGCTCCTTATCCAGCAGGACATCGAAATCACAGGCATCGATCCCGGATTTCACGACACGGCTGATCTTAATATCAAATCCTTTTACAGAAAGACTGTTCAAAGCTTTCTCAAGCTTCTCCCTGCTCGCACCCAGGTCAAGAAGTGCTGCAACCGTCATATCCCCACTGATTCCGGAAGTGCATTCCAGATATAATTTATTTTTCATCTATTTTCCCTCCCTAAGTCTCAATAGCATAATAGCCAGACCTTTGCATAAATTCCTGCAAATCGTCTGGCTACCCTGCCCTGTTATATATCATTCACTGTTTACTTGTAATAGTTATTTTCTTTTATTCGATCATTTTCTCATACTTCGCTGAAATCTCATCAATATCACCGTATGCGATCAGCTTTCCCTTTTCCAGGATCATTGCCTTGTTACAAAGACGCTGAACCTGCTGCAGAGAATGTGACACAAACAAAACAGTGACTCCCTTATCAAACATGCCGAGAACCTTTTTCTCACTCTTTTTCCTGAACTTGGCATCTCCTACAGAAAGTACCTCATCCAGGATCAGGATGTCCGGTGATACCAGTGTTGCAATGGAAAATCCAAGTCTCGCTTTCATACCGGAAGAGTAATTTTTGATCGGTACATCAATAAACTCTTTCAGCTCCGAGAATTCAACGATCTCTTCAAACCTCTCTTCGATGAATTTCTTGGAATATCCAAGCATGGCGCCGTAAAGATAAATATTCTCGCGGCCTGTATACTGTGGGTCAAATCCTGCACCAAGCTCAAGAAGCGGTACCAGTCTTCCATTCCGGATAACTCTTCCCTCCGTTGGCTTGAATACACCTGAGATTACTTTAAGCAGCGTACTTTTTCCTGCTCCATTCAAGCCCAGGATGCCAACACGGTCTCCCTTCTTAACTTCAAACTTTACATTCTGAAGTGCCCAGAATTCATTATATTTAATTTCTTTTTTTATAAATTTAATCACATAGTCTTTCAGGTTATCAACCTTTTCTTTACTAAGATTAAATTTCATACTTACGTTGTCTACTACAACTGCCGGTTTTTCCATTTTTTTCTCCTGTAAATCCGCAATTATATATAAAGTATAAAATCATCCTGCTTTTTCTTGAAGCAGAGCATTCCGATCAGGATCGTTACCACGCTGAAGCCCAGTGCATATGCAAAATAATGCATATTCATCAACTCGCCAAACATGGCAGAACGGAAAATACTGATCGTACAGTACAGCGGATTAAATTTCAGTATCCATGCGAAGCCACTCTTGAGGAGTCTGGATGGATAATAGAAGATCGCGCAGGTATACATGATCACCATCAGTGCTACTGACCACAGATATTCCATATCTCTGAAGAATACTCCAATTGTAGCAAGAATCATTCCAATACCATATGAAAGCAAAAACACCAGTATCAACGCAATCGGTATCTGAAGCATATAAACCGTTGGCTGAATCCCCAGTACAGCACTTACAATAGCAAGCACGATCAGTGAAATCAGAAAGATCACATAATTATAAAGTACACTGGACAACGGATAAATATACTTGGGCACATAAACCTTCTTGATCATTCCCGCATTAGCTCTGACCGACTTCAATGCCCGTGATGTTGCACTGGAAAAATAGCTGTACAGCAAACGGCCTGTCAGAATATATACAGGAAATGTATGATCCTTATTCCCGAACAGAGTACCGAATACGATAGTCAGTACGATCATGGTAAGCAACGGCTCCAGAAGCGACCAGACAATACCAAGATAGGAACGTCTGTACTTCAGTTTAATTCCTTTTTTTACAAGCTCCCACAGGAGAAACCGGTAATGTAGAAAAGTATTTACGTATTCTTTCATAGCATCTCCAATATTCAATTTTTATTCTTTTCACGCAACTGTTAAACATCATATACTATTTTATCAAATCTGGCAACATTATTTTTATCCAAAAAAAGGCAGTAAAAAACCAGAGGCTAGTGCAGAATCTCTTCTGCACCAGCCCCCCAGTGTACTCCTGACTTCTTTATAACAACCGAATCTTACCAAACTTTCTTCTTATCTCTTGATATTGAACGCCTGGAATCCCGGATATACAGCTGCATCGCCAAGCTCTTCCTCAATGCGGAGAAGCTGGTTGTATTTCGCAACCCTCTCACTTCTGGAGGGTGCTCCGGTCTTGATCTGGCAGGTATTCAGTGCTACTGCAAGATCCGCAATTGTAGTATCCTCTGTCTCGCCGGAGCGGTGGGAGGAAATTGCCGTATATCCTGCTTTATGTGCCATCTTGATAGCTTCCAGTGTTTCAGATACCGAACCGATCTGATTCAGCTTGATCAGAATAGAATTTCCGCAGCCAAGGCTGATCCCCTTCTCAAGACGCTCTGTGTTTGTAACAAACAGGTCATCACCTACAAGCTGTACTTTTCCGCCAAGCTCTTTTGTCATGATCTGCCATCCTTCCCAGTCTTCCTCATCAAGACCGTCCTCAATGGAGTAGATCGGATATTTCTCGATCAGATTTTTCCAGTGCCCAACAAGTTCTGCTGACGTGAATTTCTTTCCGCATTTCGGAAGGACATACTCACCCTTCCGGCTTCCCTTCCACTCACTGGACGCAGCATCCATCGCAAGAACAAAATCTTTTCCCGGTTCATATCCTGCCTTCTTTACTGCTTCAAGAATGTACTCGATGGCTTCCTCGTCACTTCCAAGATCCGGTGCAAAACCACCCTCATCGCCAACGCTTGTTGCAAGGCCTTTTTCTTTCAGAAGTGCCGCAAGTGCGTGAAATACCTCTGTGCACCAGCGAAGTCCTTCTTTGAAGCTCGGTGCTCCTGCTGGCATGATCATAAATTCCTGAACGTCTACCGTGTTTGCAGCATGTGCACCACCGTTTAAGATGTTCATCATCGGAACCGGAAGTCTGTTTCCATTTACACCGCCAAGGAATCTGTAAAGCGGAATATCCAGTGAAATGGCTGCCGCGCGTGCACATGCAATAGACACCGCAAGAATGGCATTTGCCCCGAGCCTGGATTTATCTTTTGTTCCATCTGCCCTGATCATGGCTGCATCCACTGCATAAATGTCAGATGCGTCCATTCCGGTAAGGGCATCATTAATTACAGTATTGATATTTTCAACGGCCTTGGAAACACCCTTTCCTCCAAAACGGTTCTTATTCTGATCTCTCAGTTCAAGTGCTTCAAACTCTCCTGTGGATGCTCCGCTTGGTGCTGCTCCTCTTCCGATAGTTCCATCTGCCAGATAAACCTCTGCCTCTACGGTCGGATTTCCTCTTGAATCAATGATCTCTCTTCCAATGACTTTTTCGATCTCTAAATATTCCATTTGATATTTATCCTCCTGTCTGGCTTTTTTCGCCCTGTCCGTAAATCTCGCCCGGGCTGCTATTGCCAGGGGATGCAGCCCTCCACAATTATTTACGCAATAGTTAGAACCTGCTAACCATTTACAAGTTTACCAAAGCCAACTTTCGTAGTCAAGATACCTTACTGTTCTTTTTTTCTCATTTGCACCGTTGAAAACAGTTGGATATTGTCAGTTAATTATTTTTCAGTCAGGACTCTGCGAAGATGGCCAGGCAGTAAGCAGCAGCTATTATCAGAAAATTCAGCGGATTTGTTTGAATTTTACGTATTGACAACCTTTCCCTCATTATGGTATTATAACCGCCGAAGTCAGGCAGGAGATAAAAAAATAAAAGCATTCGCTTCGTATCTCGCTTGCTTTAATCAAAAACTGAATATGGTTTATGGCAAAATCCTGTCATATATTGGAAACGCACATTCTCCTGAATGATTAACGAACAACACATGCTCTAAGGTTTACACTATTATTTAATCATTTTACAGGAGGTTTTTTATGCCAAGAAACAAATTCCAGGAAGTTATCTTCACCATTATCATGGTATTTTTCATGGTTTACGCCATGATCTGCTACAATATTGTACTGAACACAGGTGCGATGACAAACAGTGTGTTCCTTTCCGCTTTTCATGAGCTGACATTTATGGGACCGATCGCATTTATCCTTGACTTCTTCATTGTATCTAAGCTTGCCTTTGCCTGCGCAAACCGCATGGTAGATTTTCGCAGCTGTCATCCATTCAGCATGATCCTTGCAATATCTGTTGCTTCTGTTGCTTTCATGTGTCCGCTGATGAGCTTTTTTGCAACTCTCTTTTTTAAGAATGCAGGAAATCAGCTTATCGCCGTCTGGCTGCAGACAACTTTTATGAACTTCCCGGCAGCATTTTTCTGGCAGCTGATCTATGCCGGTCCGATCGTACGTTTTATTTTCAGGCACATCTTTCCTGAGAAGGACAACGTAAAAGAAGCTGCACCGAATATGTGATCATAATAAAGAAGCTAAAAAACAGCACACAGCCGTGGAATTTTCCTGTTTCCCAGCCGTGTGCTGTTTTCTTTTTTTTCCTGGAGCGTGTTTGAAAAATCATTCAGGGACTAATCAATAATGTCATTCTGAAAGCGCGAAAGATGCTCATAGGGAAGGATCATCCTTCCGCGGAAAAGCCCGCAGCCATCGTTGATCAGGCTGTTGTTTACCGCACCAAACATATTTACATCCAGCTTCGCAAGGTCTAACCCAAGAAGCCTCATTCCACGTTCGTATGCCTCATCAAAATAGATACATTCCCCCTCCGGGATCGCATCTCTTCTTCGGCGTTCACTTTCCTGTTTTTTTTCGTAGCTTAAATGATTGGCCGAACCGATCTCTGCCACATCATCCATATCCTTGGTCCGCAGCTGCACCTCCATATAGCTTCTGGAGCTGTTGTCATAGAACGTAATGTGCAGGGACTGGTAATCTTCCCTGCTGTTGCTGCAGATATAATCCCTGTAATAAGGCCTTGCCTCCTCACTGAGAAGCGGCGAAGTACTTTCCCTCACTCCTCTTGCGGGTTCAGCAGTAAATCCCCTCTCTTCCAGAAATCCGGGAAGTATATTCGCGATCTCATAAAGATACCGGAATTCTTCATCTCTGACATTCTCACCGTTTTTCAGATGGCATCTTGGCATGGCAATAACAATCCGGTAAGCAATAAAATCCCGGAAACAGCTTAACCGTTCCTTAATCTGTGATACAGAAGGATATGTACCATGCTCTTTATAATAATCATAGATAAACTCCACTACATATCCGTTGAACTTTTCTTCTGCACGGATCAGCGATTTGATCCTTCCCTTAAATGTAAAAGCAAGAAAAGGATATTCCCCGGCCATATATTTATAAAATTCCCGGATTTTCTGAGACTGGGCAGTAAGGAAATCGTTATGCTCCAGAAGCTCCTGGATCTGGATCAAAAAATTACAGTGCACCAGATCAATCTCATTGTGTTTTTCCTTGGCCTGTGTCCGCAGATCCCGGATATATTTTTTCAGTATCCTGAGAATGGTATCTCCAGAATACAGGTAATCATTCAAAGTTATCATTTGTATTTCTCTTTTCTGTTATTTTTTACTCTTTAAAGAATCACATATTCACAACAGCTTTCTCAACCAGCTTCTGAAAAGCTCCTGCCACGCGGTCTGCTGTTTCCTGCACTTCTTCATGGTTCAGTATTTCTTCGGAGATTCCTGCCGCCATATTTGTGATACAGGAAATCCCGCAGACCTCCATCCCCATATGACGTGCTGCCATAGCTTCACAGGCTGTACTCATTCCAACAGCATCACCACCCCATCTCTGCGCAAGACGGATTTCTGCCGGTGTCTCATAATTGGGACCTGTAAACTGTACATAGATACCTTCCAAAAGCCTGATCCCACATTCCCTGGCACAGTCGCGGAGCACATCCTGAAGCCGGTGACTGTATACTTCACTCATATCCGGAAATCTTGTACCCAGCTCATCAATATTCGGTCCGATCAGAGGACTCGGAACTCCTGTTGTGATGTGATCCGTGATCAGCATGAGATCACCGGGACGAAATGCCGGGTTCGCTCCTCCTGCTGCATTGGTGAGAAGGATTTTTTTCGCTCCAAGAAGTCCCATCAATCGGGTCGGAAGCACAACCTCAGGCATCGGATATCCTTCATAATAATGAACGCGGCCCTGCATGATTACAACCGGCGTTTTCTCCACATAGCCGAATACAAAGCGTCCTTTGTGCCCTTTTACTGTGGACACCGGAAAGCCTTCGATGTCTGTATATTTAATGATACTCTCGATCTGTATCTTATCTGCAAATTCTCCGAGCCCCGATCCAAGGACTACTGCTATTTCCGGTTTGAAATCCGTTTTCTTTCTTATACTTTCCAGGCATGTCATTAATTTCTGATACATATTCCCTGCTTCCTTTCTTAATCCCGGCAGAACCATACATCAAAAAGTCCCTTTTCTTCCGTTTTTATGATACCACGCTGCCCGGGTTTTTACAATCCACACATATCCGGGTTTTCTGTGAACATCACCGCAGAATCTCATCAATCGTTGACACGGTACTGAAAGATCCTTTGTTTCTGGAAATGATCTCTTTCACCTTCTGCAGCTCAAAATAGTTCACATAGCAGATCAGCGTTTTGTTTTCACCCGCGATCACTCCTGATGAATTAAAAATCGTGCAGGTTTTATTCAGTTCTTCTTTGATATCGCTGATAATAGCATCCGGATCCTTTGTGATGATCGTCACCTGTTTCAAAGCCTCAAAATGATCAGTGAAATGATCGATAATGGAAGTTGCCACAATGTACACAAGAAGGCTTAAAAGTGCGGAATCCCGGTCAAGCAGGACAAATACCGCCCCGTATACACAGGCATTAAATGCAATTAATATGTAGGAAATACTATAATCCTTACCGGAATGATTATAGATTTTTTTCACAATAATATTGGCAAATATCTCAGAACCGTCAATACAGCCTCCATTTCGAAGGATCAGAGAAAGACCCACGCCAAGGATCGCACCGCCAAAAGCAACAGCAATAAAATGTTCTGTATTAAGTTCAAACGGGATTTTTTCAAAATAGGATAAGCCTATGGTATAAACGACAAAGCCCACAAATGTTTTTGCAAAGAAATACTTACCGATCAGGATGATACCGGCAACAAGAAACGGAAGAAAGACAAGCATTACGCATAAAGAGAGATTATATCCTGTCATCTTGCTTATGATAATGGCGATTCCGGCCGTTCCGTAATCAATGGCATCATTGGGAAGCAGGATACAGGCAACCGAAAAACTGGCCAGTATCGCCCCGATGACGATCATCAGATACGAAAATAATATCCTGATTTTTTTGTTCATAAAGACCTCCTCTTTGTAAATAGAATTGTTTATCAGAGGTACTAAAAAAGCTGTTATAATAGATTTCTTCTATCGTAACAGCCTTCGTCCTACCTCTCTTCGGGTGGTTTCATTATATTATGTTTTCTTTTTCCTGTCAATATTGTTTAAGTATGCGCTCTTCTATTCCCCTGTTACATAAATCGTTCCTGTGATCATTCCCATCCAGCAGCTGTACGTATAGGTACCTTCTTTTTTCGGGGTAAATTCAATGATATTACTCCCGTTTTCAAAGGTATATTCCACACCGAAATCCTGCAAAAGCATCTTATAATTGCATCCGTTGATGCTGCCTTTTGGAGCCTGGATCTCCCACTTCACAGGTTTCCCTGCTTTCACTGTAATATCCGGATACTGTCCGGAAGTTAATGTGCTGAAAACATGCTGTATCCCATCCTTTTCTGCCACACCATCGGCCTGATCCTCATTCTGCACGTCAGCAGCCTCTTCCGCTGTCCTTTCGCCGGATCTGCTTCCAAATCCGGACAGCGTACTTCCCTGAACCATCATGGATAATCCCATAACAACTACCAGAACCGCACCGATTTTTAATATCTGTGGTGTGAACCTTTTTCCCAGCGCAGAAAAAACTGATCCAAAGCCCAGCATCAGAGGAACGGTTCCCAGGCTGAAGCAAAGCATGGAAAAAGCTCCCGTCAGAGCATTTCCAGATGCCAGTGCCACGATCTGCACAGACTGCAGCGGGCCACAGGGGATAAAACCATTACACAGCCCTATCCAAAAAGGTGTCTTCTTTTTCCATAAAGATTTTCCTTTCAGAAATGGTATGAGGATTCTCACTTTTCGAAGTCCAGGAAAAATTCCCAGCATATTCACCCCCATAACTACCATGATCGTTCCTGCCAGAAGCTTCAGCATTCCCTGAAATGCGGAAGAAGTCTGCAAGCTGTCTGCAACCCCGGCCAGACCACCCAAAGCTCCAAGCACACCACCGATCACAGTATAAGAAGCAACACGGCCCATATTATACGTAAATGTATTTCGAAGCATCGTCTTTGACAGTTCTTCTGTACCTGTGCCATCCCTATGCAAGGTCTGCGACAGATTGATCCCTCCACACATGGCAATACAGTGCACCGAAGTGATCAGGCCGATCACAAAAAGCATTCCATAACCCATTCCTGTTTCAGCAAGCGAATCCGGTGCAAGCCGGTTTAGAATCCCCCAGTGCTGCAGGAGCAGAAACAGAACGGCGATCACAGAAATTTCTCCTGCTGCCCACAAAAAAACATTTCTCCGGTGTTTTTCGGCCGGAATCACCCGATATCCCATATCTTCAATCAGCTTCTCAATCTCTTCCCCCGTGATCTGCTGTGGTTCATAGGAAAATTCCGCCCTCGCCCGCTCATAACTGACTGTGATATCTGCGATTCCCTTTCTGGATTTCAGTGCGTTCCAGATTCTCGACTGACAATTAATACAGGTCATGCCATCAATATAAACAACCACACGCTTCACTGTTTTACATCCTTTCCCACAAAAAACTGTTACGGTAAATTACATCTTCTACTGCAACAGTTTTATATCCTACTTTTATGATAGGTTTAATTATATTATGACCTTTTTCCCCTGTCAATAGCAGCCACTGATTTCACAAATTATTCACGTTTTACAGATTCCTGTAGCTGCTATAATAACTATCCTGTTCCAGGTCACAGGCCGCATACCGATCAACCAGGTTTACAATACCCCGGATCAATTGATCCTTGATCCTGTTCTGCTCTATCAGCTCCTTAAAACTTATCTGCTCTCTTTTTGCATCTGTAATATCACGGACAAAGCTCAGAGCATAGCGAACCGTATCGCCCTCCGTATATCGGATGATCACATTTCTCACCCAGCGAAGCTCTCCCTTTACCACGATCCTGCACTCCTGATTGATCTCCCCTCTTCCTTCCGCCAGACTTCCTGCAACATAAGCACGGTCATAGAAATGGCGCATTTTCTCACGGTCTTCATGAACAACATAGGCATCTACAAAACGCCCGGTCATCTCGTCCCATGTACTGCTCCCTTCAAATAATCCCGCAAATTTCTTCTCTACTTTCAGGGAGTCGAAACGATTTTCCTTCAGATCCACATAATATTCACAAAGATTCGCTTTCGCAAAGGTCCTGTAAAACGCCTCTACTCTCTGGATATACTGCTTTTCCTTTTTCTCTTTATCAATGTTTACAAAAACTCCGGCCACACAAAAGGCAGTTCCATCTGTACGGCGGCTGACCTCTCCCCTATCCTTAAACCACTGGCAGCTGCCATCTGCCAGACATATACGGTATTCAACATCAAATTTCGTTTCATTAGTCTGATCGGAAAGAGCTTCATAAAAAGTCCTGACAACTCTTTCAATATCATCCGGATGCACCTTCGTTTTCCAGGTTTCCAGTCTGTTCGGAAAATCCAGAACATCATGATATCCAAGCATCGTTCGAAATTCATGGCTGAAAAAAGCTTCTGTCGGATTTCCATCCTGATCGCATTTTACAGACCAGAACCCCGAGCGGATGACCTGGTTTGCCAGCTTCAGATTCTTCTGCGTATCATCAATGTGCGCAGACAGTATCCACAATGGTATTCCTTCTTTATCAAAAGAATCTGTTTTATAAGCACGGATATTTACCGGCACGCCTTCTTTATTGAGCATCTGTGCATCGCTTTCACCATGGACCCTTACAAATCGTTCATTTTGTATAAATTTATTGTCCTCTCCATAAAACACTTTTTTCAGCGATCCGGAAACTGCTTCTATGAATTCATCATAGCTGTATCCAAGATTATGCAGAAAGAACTCACTTACATAAGCAATCGTAAGATCTTCGTCATAATATCCTGCTATAACGCCTACCGCCTGATTACTCTCTATGGCAGCACTTATAGCTGCACGTGACTCCTTGCAAAGCTTAAATTCGCCAGTCGAATATAAATTTTCTTCTTCAAATAACTCCCTGTTCATCACTAATCCACTCCCTATTTCGGACTCAGCAGCCTTCTTAATCCGACTCTGACGCACAGGAAGCACAGACTTCGCCTATCCTTTTTCTACATAAAAAAAACAGGGTCAGGATATAGACATGCAACTATACCGTTCCCTGTTTTTTATCCCTGCAGCTGGCTGCCATTTTAAAGGCCCTATAGCTTTGCGTCACAGCTTTTCAACTGCTTTGCCCATTATTCTCTTACAAAACGGACATCTGCATTCCGTTCTTTAGCCCACCTGAAAACACAATCCATTCACGGCTGTGTCCAAACCATGCCAGTATACACTCGACAACTGATAGCTGTCAACTGTTATTAAGGAAGTTTTTATATTTTCGGCTTCTTTTTATCCTATAAACCATTCTCTGCTTTGCAGCCGCATGTCCACCATGTGACTGTATATTTTGCTTTTTCTCACTATTTCATCATCAAAGAAAATAATCCGGATCCGTGGTAACACTACCATGTTCAGCTTTCTGATTTGCCAGGAAACAGTCGTGCTCATGGGAATAGATCACCCCTGCTGCCTGCAAATAAGCATAGATAACCGTAGTTCCTACAAGCTTCATGCCACGCTTTTTCAAATCTTTTGATATACGATCAGACAATTCTAAACTTGTCTGTCCGACCTCATAAACCACCTTGCCGTCTGTCCAATGCCAAAGATAGCCGGAAAAGCTGCCGCATTCCCAGGTCAGCCCTGCCTGAAAGCACTCCAGTATCAGCATTTCAAAGAGCTTCCGGTCATCATACACCGGAACGCCCCATTCCTCATCGTGATAACGAATGTACCGCTCATTCTTTGGATTTGCCCAGCAGCATCGTATTTTACCGTCTGCCCATTCCATCTGTATCCCGCCTTTCTCGTAGATTCATAATTAAGCTGTAAACACCACCTGTTCTTCAGCTTTATCGCAGCACTCAGCTTCGCTAAGAGAATTGTGCCATATCCGGCATATTATCTTTTTTCGATTTCTTCTGCCTTCTTCTGATAGAGTTTCATCAGTTCTGCAACACAGACAGCTTCTCTTTTATAGGCTTCACTGCCTTTTTTGAATCCGTATGCCTGCATGACTGCCATATCGTTCTGGTGATGTGCTTTTCGCAGTTCCGACGGCATGGTCAGTTCATCATAAAGGTCTGCAAGACTGCTGTCCGAAGATACCCGAATCCTCTGCATACAGGCAGAATACTATTCTGACGCAAAGTATATTCAAACTTTTCATTGCACGCTCTGTTGTCGGGTCAATATATTGTTTTGCCAGTGCATCATACAACAATCCTACAACCTCACCGGAAGCAATGGAAACTTCCATTTCTCGCTGAAGATTTGTGTTTCCTTCGTCCACAAGGAACTGTAATCGGTAGTATTCTTTTTCCAGATCCTCCAACCGGATGATCTCCGGATCACCACACGGCTTTTCCATATCGTAAATATAAAATGACTGGAAATTGCTGGTAACAATCCATCTTGGTCTTTCTGAATATGGCAGTTTCGAAGAATATCTTTTTGCCTGTTCAAATGGTGTCAGCATGGAACCGTCAGACTGCCGGATAGCAACCGTCAGGCTCTTGTTAATGCTTTTCTGTTCAATCATGACATGAGTTTTCTCAATTTATCCAAACTCTGTAAATTCCATCATCTCATCAACGGTGCATTCCAACTTCTTGCAGATCTTCTCAATCGTCTCCATTGACACATACTGGTTTTTTCCCATTCGGGCAAGAATGTTTCCGCTGATCCCGGTGAGGTACCGCATCTTTATCCGCTTCATATTTTTATCTATGAGCATTTTCCATAACCTGTTATAACTTATCCCATAAGCAGCCTCCGTTTTTTTTATTTAACTTTTTCCAGTATATCACGATTTCGTTAGGTTGAGTACCTGTAACTTTGATACTCCACACATACATTTCCACGAACCTAAAAAGAAGGACGCCCCGATACAGAGTGCCCTCCCCAAGTTCTAATAGTAGCTGGCTGTTGCCCCGCCATCAATCAGAAATGTAGAGCCTGTAATAAATGCTCCCTTATCACCCAGATTTTCCTGCCTGCTCCAACACGTCTTGCAATCGCCATGGAAATCTGACCGGCACCGGTC